>NZ_JACHIF010000005.1:300000-450173 GCF_014203045.1 Prosthecobacter dejongeii | reverse complement strand
ACCACCAACCCCACCAACCACCGCCAACCACGCCAACCACGCCAACCACGCCAACCACGCCAACCACGCCAACCCCACCAACCACGCCAACCCCACCAACCCCACCAACCCCACCAACCCCACCAACCCCACCAACCCCACCAACCACCGCCAACCACCGCCAACCACGCCAACCACGCCAACCACGCCAACCACGCCAACCACGCCAACCACGCCAACCCCACCAACCACCACCAACCCCACCAACCCCACCAACCCCACCAACCACCGCCAACCACCGCCAACCACCGCCAACCACCACCAACCCCACCAACCCCACCAACCACCGCCAACCACCGCCAACCACCGCCAACCCCCACCCACCCTTTTTCATCCTCGTTGATTGACTCCGCCCTCCCCTTTCGTTCATGCTTTCACCCGCATGACCTCCCGTCGTTCCTTCCTCACCACGGCCACCACCGCGTCTCTCGCCTTTTCCGCCCTGCCGCTCCTCGGCCAGCAGAGCAAAAAATTCCGCCTCGCCCTCATCGGCAGCGGCTGGTGGGGCATGAACATCCTGCGCGAGGCCCTGGGCCACGGCCGCGTCCAGGTCGTCGCCCTCTGCGACGTGGATGAAAACGTCCTGGCCAACAGCCTCGAAGACGTCAAAACCGAAAGTGGCGATGCCGCCAAAGGCTACAAAGACTACCGCGAAATGCTGGCCGAGGCCAAGCCCGACCTCGTCATCATCGCCACGCCCGATCACTGGCACGCCCTGCAATCCATCGCCTGCTGCAAAGCCGGCGCCCACGTCTTCGTCGAGAAACCCACCGGCCACACCATCCACGAGAGCCGCGCCATGGTCCAGGCCGCCCAGCAGGCCGGCGTCACCGTCCAGGTCGGCCTGCATCGCCGCATCGGCCCGCATCACGTCCAGGCCATGGACTTCCTGAAATCTGGCAAGGTGGGCAAAGTCGGCATGGTGCGCCTGTTTGCCGATAGCAAAGGCGGCCCTGAAGCCCCCAAACCCAACAGCAAAATCCCCGACGGCCTCGACTGGGACCAGTGGTGCGGCCCCGCCCCCCTGCGCCCCTTCAACACCAAACTCCACCCCGGCGGCTGGCGCCATTTCCTAGACTACGCCAATGGCACCCTGGGCGACTGGGGCGTGCACTGGCTGGACCAAGTCCTCTGGTGGAGCGGCGAAAAAGGCCCGAAAAAAGTCTTCTGCACCGGCGGGCGACCCATCTTCGGCCCCGCCATCCTCAACGACCAAGAGCAGACCACCGACGCCCCAGATCACCAAGTCGCCACCTTTGAGTTCGAGCAATTCACCGCCGTCTGGGAACACCGCAAATTTGCCGAAAACAACAACGAAAAGCACAAGATCGGTGCCTACTTCTACGGTGAAAAAGGCGTGCTCCACATCGGCTGGCGCGACGGCTGGACCTTCTACCCCGTCAATGCCAAAGAAGCCCCCACCCACGGCGACCACCAACTGCAGGAGCCCGATGGCCACAACATCTCCCTCCTCTGGGCCGACTTCATCCAGGCCATCGAAACCGGGCGCAAACCCGTGGCCGATATCGAAAGCGCCCACCGCTCCAGTTGCCTGCCCATGCTCGGCATGCTGAGCTGGAAAGCCGGGCGCAGCATCGCCTGGGATGCCGAAACCGAAACCATCCTGGGCGACCCCGAGGCCAGCAAACTCCTTCGCCGCGCCTACCGTCCCGGTTGGGAATACCCCAGCGTTTAAGGCCGAGCGTGCCCCCCCCAGCGCGCCCGCCCCAGCCCCGCAGTTGCACCCCCAGCCACCCGGGGCCAAAGTAAGCCCGCCCTGCCATGACGCTGCGTTTCCCCCTCCTCCACCTCGCCGCCAGCCTGGCCCTGGCCCTGCCTGCCGTGGCGGAGGACCTCCCCGCCGCCCCCACGCCCGGCCTGCGGGATGACACCCGCGCACTTTCCGAAACCCGCCAGACCGAGCTCGCCCGCGACATCGCCGCCTTCCGCGCCGATCTCGGGGTGGATCTCTGGTTCACCGCCGGCACCTTCCTCCCCTCCGGCGAGACCGTGCGCAGCCACGCCCGCCGCCTCCGCCAGCACTGGAGCCCCCAGCGCGAGGCCGTCCTGCTGGCCTACGACCGCGCTAGCGATTCCCTGGGCGTCTCCCTCAGCCCCGGCCTCTGGCAGCGCTACCCCACGGCTGAGCTCAATGCCCTGCCGCAGCGCCTGGCCCCCCTCATGATGCAGAAAGGCCAGCCCCTGGAAGACCGCCTCAGCCAGAGCCTCCGCCTCATCGCCACCCGCCTCCAGCAGTTGGAAAAGCAGCACCGCATCTCCCAGGGTCCCCTCAGCCCCGCCCACCTCCAGCTCGGCCGCGCCTACGCCATCGGCCTTGCCGCCGGGGCCAGCCTGCTCGCCCTGCTCGGCATCCTCAGTCGCCGTCGGGCCATCCACGCCGCCTGGCAGCTCCACTTCCCCAGCGTCCAGGTCGGCCTCCGCTTCGGCGCCCCCCACGGCGGCGGCGTCCTCGCCGAAAAAGCCCCCTGATTCCCCCCCACGCTCTCAAAAGCACTCTCCCCCAGAGCCCCGCCTAACCAACAACGCGTCACCCCTCACCGCCTCCCAGAGTTACGTACCGTATCCATCACTCTCCAAGTGATGCCGCCCGCCCCAAAACGCACCGTCCGCCATGGAGCACACGCGTCTCGCGTGCCGAGTTCTGCGTCTCGCGGAACTCCCATCTCACATCCTCGTCCGCCCCCTTGGCACCGGCCAGGCGTGAGCGCTTCCAGCCCTCTTCCTCCCCGCTCGCTGAGGCCAGGATGGCCTCACTCCTTGAGCCCGCCCACGTTCGCAAGGACAGTATCCATCACTCTCCGAGTGATGCCGTCCGCCCCAGACAGGCCCCGTCCGCCATGGAGCGCACGCGTCTCGCGTGCCGAGTTCTGCGTCCTCGCGTCCCGCGCCTGCGGGATCACACCCACGTTCGCCCCCTTGCACCCTCCCCCCGCCCCGGAGGGGCGAAAGAACAATAGCCGGGGGTGAAGGTGCGCTGCACCGAGCACCCCCGGACCCCCGCCTAACCAAAAACGCGTCCACCCTCCCCGCGCCCTGGCGGGGCGCGAGCCCCCCCGTCCGCCTCCGCCATCCCGAGCTTCCAAAAGACCCTCCCTCTCCCCGCTTGCGGGGATGAGGCCCAGGTGAGGGGTGGTCGCAGCACGCAGAACGCCGTCCGCAAAAGGCACCCCTTTTCCCTCAAACGACACCTCCGCCCTCGCCCCCCTCGAGACCATCCCACCGCCCCTCACCCCTGGCCCTTTCGCTTCGCGGCTTCGCAACCCCGCAAGCGGGGAGAGGGGGGACGTCTTTTCGCCTTCATTGGCTGAAGACCGTCCGATGATCGTTCTCTCTAAATCAGCCCCCGTTCGCCCCACCTGCCCGCGCGCATTCACGACTCGTTCGGAGGGGGCGGACCATCCTGTGTGGGGTGGACGGCATCACTCGGAGAGTGATTCATCCTGTACCAGCACCCGCCCCCTTTGCACGCACTTCCCTGAGACGGGAAACACGCTTCCTGTTAGGCGGCGTTGCGCTCGATGCGCTTGCGCAGGATGGGCGGGCGTTCGCCTTTGACGACGGCTTCGTTGATGGAGACGGAGCGCACGTCCACGCGGCTGGGCACGTCGTACATGACGTCGAGCATGATGCGCTCGAAGATGCTGCGCAGGCCGCGTGCGCCGGTGCCGCGTTTGGCGGCCTCGCGGGCCATGGCGAGGAGGCCTTCTTTATTGATGTTCAGGTCCACGCCGTCCATGTTCATGAGCTTGGCGTACTGCTTCAGCAGGGCGTTCTTCGGCTCGGTGAGCACGCGGACGAGTTCTTGTTCAGACAGGGCCTCGAGCGAGCAGATGACGGGCAGGCGACCGATGAATTCGGGGATGAGGCCGTAGCCCAGGAGGTCTTCGGGCTCCACCACCAGGGGGCCTTTTTTCTCGTCTTCAGCCACAGGGGCGGCCATGTTGAAGCCGAGGGTTTGTTTGCCCTTGCGGCGTTTGATGATGTCTTCCAGGCCCACGAAGGCGCCGCCGCAGATGAAGAGGATGTTCTCCGTATTCACCTGGATGTATTCCTGCTGCGGGTGCTTGCGCCCGCCCTGGGGCGGCACGTTGCAGACGGTGCCTTCGATGATTTTCAGCAGGGCCTGCTGCACGCCTTCACCGGACACGTCGCGGGTGATGCTGACGTTGCCGGTGGTGCGGCCGATTTTATCAATTTCATCAATGTAGATGATGCCGATCTCCGCCTTGGCGATGTCGTAATCCGCCGCCTGAAGCAGACGCAGGATGATGTTTTCCACATCTTCCCCCACGTAGCCGGCCTCGGTCAGAGTGGTGGCATCGGCGATGCTGAAGGGGACGTTGAGGATCTTGGCCAGGGTCTTGGCCAGGAGGGTCTTGCCGCAACCGGTGGGGCCCAGGAGGAGGACATTGCTCTTTTCCAGCTCCACATCATCCGGGCCGGGCATCTTGCGGGCGTTGCCTTCTTTTTTGGCGGCCTGCTGCTGGCTGTGCAGGATGCGCTTGTAGTGGTTATGCACGGCCACGCTAAGGACTTTTTTTGCCTGGGCCTGGCCGATGACGTGCTGGTCCAGGATGGCGGTGATGTCCACAGGCTTGGGCACGGAGAGGACGGGCAGCGTCTCAGTCTCCTGCGCGGCTTCTTTATCCAGGATGGCTTTGCAAACACCGATGCAGTTGTCACAAATGTACACGCCTGGCCCTGCGATGAGTTTGCGCACCTCCGCATGGCTTTTGCCGCAAAAGGAGCACAGGGTAACTGTCGAGGCGCGAGGCATAATTCAGTGTGACATGAAGGGGGTGGGGGCGTCAAGCAGGCGTGACGCTGAATACGCCTAAGAAAAGGCGCATCTACCACGGTAACAGGGCTGTCTTTAGCAAGAGCCGTGCCCGGTCAAAAGGGCGCGCGGCTCTGCTGAAAAGGATGCCCGAGGCCGCTGGGGGGGGGAACCCACAGCGGCGGGAGCTGAGCGCGGAAAAAAAATTCGCGCGACTCGGCGGGGGGGAGCTTAAGCGGCGGTGTGGGCCATGAGCTCGCGATTGCTCTGGAGGACTTTGTCCACCAGGCCGTAAGCGGCGGCTTCTTCGGCGCTCATGTAATTGTCGCGGTCAGCATCGCGCTCGATGACTTCGGGGGTCTTGCCGCAGTGGTGGGCGAGGATGCGATTGAGCCGGCGCTTCAGTTTGTACATGAAGTCCACGGTGCGCTCCACATCGCTCGCGGTACCACGGGCACCCCCGGAGACCTGGTGGATCATGATGTCGCTGTTCGGCAGGGCGAAACGTTTGCCCTTGGTGCCGGAGGCCAGGAGGACGGCGCCCATGCTGGCGCAAATGCCGATGCAGTAGGTGTTCACGTCGCAGGTGACGAACTGCATGGTGTCATAGATGGCGAGGCCGGCGGTGACGGAGCCGCCGGGGCTGTTGATGTAAAAGTGGATGTCCTTCTTCGGGTCCGCCATCTGGAGGAAGAGGAACTGGGCGATGATGACGTTGGCGACTTGGTCATTCACGTCGCTGCCTAGGAAGATGATGCGATCCTTGAGCAGGCGGGAGAAAATATCATACTGGCGTTCATTGCGGCCTTCGGTCTCAATGACGGTAGGATAAATGTAGTTGCTGGGGGAGATGGAGCTGGGGAAATCTTCGGGGTGAGACATGGTGAGGTAATGAAGGGGTGGGCGTGCAGCTTGTCAAACAAGCCCTGGGGTTGAAGTAAACAATACGCCGGCCGCGCGCAAGCAGGCGGAAGGAAATGGGGGGGCGGGAAAGCGGAAGGTGGAAGGGCGGAAGGGGGCGGACCATCCTGTGTGGGGCGAACGGCATCACTCGGAGAGTGATGAATACTGTACTGCCGCAGACGACCTCACAGCCCCCTTTGCCCCCCTGGCCCCCAACCCGCTGCGCCTGGGGACCCTGCGCCCTACCTTTCCGCCTTGCACCGCCCCGGAGGGGCGCGGACATTCGCTTCGCGGCTTCGCACCCTCCCCCGCCCCGGAGGGGCGAAAGAACAATAGCCGGGGGTGCAGCGAGGCTTGGCGAGCGAGAACCCCCGGACCCCCGCCTAACCAACAACGCATCCACACCTACCGCGCCCTGGAGGGGCGCGAGAAGCGCACTCGGACCCAACCGCCCACCCCTCACCTCCCCACGCCCCCGCACACCCCCGACCGGAGCGCGAATATCCTATTCGCCTAACTCCCCCAGCGCGTACGAACACCTAAGCCACCCTCGTTCGCCTCACCTGCCCAACGCTTCCAGGGCTCGTTCGGAGGGGGCGGACCACCCTGTGTGGGGCGAACGCATCACTCGTAGAGTGATGAATACTGTACCTGCGCCCTGGAGGGGCGCGAGAAGCGTGCCCCCACTCTCACGCCCACCCCTCAACTCCTCACGCCCCCGCACACCCCCG
The DNA here is from genome assembly GCF_014203045.1 of Prosthecobacter dejongeii. Lineage (NCBI taxonomy): Bacteria > Pseudomonadati > Verrucomicrobiota > Verrucomicrobiia > Verrucomicrobiales > Verrucomicrobiaceae > Prosthecobacter > Prosthecobacter dejongeii. Next base: position 443,702 of record NZ_JACHIF010000005.1, on the reverse strand, counting down.
ACTGGAGCGCGAATATCCTATTCGCCGAACTCCCCCAGCGCGCACGGACACCTCCCCCACCCCCGTTCGCCTCCTTGGCAGTACAGGATGAATCATTCTCCGAGTGATGCCGTCGCCCCTCGCCTCCCCCCGATGCCGGAGGCATCGCAGCCGATAGCCAGGGGTAAAGTGAGTCCCGCCTGCGGGACGAACGCACCCCTGGTGGTACAAAGACGTCGCCTAACTCAAGGTCGCATCCTGGAAGGATGCCAGCGGCGTGCGCTTGGTCTAACATCCCCGGGGTGAATCGGGGGTGCAATCGCCCCTTCTCGCGCCCCTCCAGGGCGCACCTCTGACCACATCGTTGGTTATTCCACCCATCCGGGGGTTCCCGCTCGCCAAGCCTCGCTCCACCCCCGGCTCCTCTTCTTTCGCCCCTCCGGGGCGGGGAGTGCGCAAGGGGGCGGATGGAGGCGGGCTCAAGGAGTGAGGCCATCCTGGCCTCAGCGCTCCCCCCGTAGCCGCCTGCGCCAGCAGGTGGTCTTTGAAGCTCGAAGCCACACCAAAGCCACGCCCGCCCCCACTTCCCCCTCAGCGACGGCTGAAGCACCCCAGGAGTGAGGCCATCTTGGCCTCAGCGAGCGGGGAGAAAGAGGGCTGGAAGCGCTCACGCCTTGCCGATGCCAGGGGCGGACGCATCACTCGGAGAGTGATGAATACTGTACTTGCGGACGGGGCCGTTCCCCCAACCCGCTGCGCCTGGGGACCCTGCGCCCTACCTTTCCGCCTGGCACCCTCCCCCGCCCCGGAGGGGCGAAAGAACAATAGCCGGGGGTGCAGCGAGGCTTGGCGAGCGAGAACCCCCGGACCCCCGCCTAACCAACAACGCATCCACACCTACCGCGCCCTGGAGGGGCGCGAGAAGCGCCCTCGGACCCACCCCCCCACCCCAGAGATGTTAGACCGAGACCACACCGCTGGCATCCCTCCAGGATGCGACCTTGCGTGGGGCGACGTCTTTGCACCACCAGGGGTGCGTTCGTCCCTCACGCGGGACTCACTTGACCCCGGGCTACCTGCTGCGGTGCCTCCGGCAGCGGGGGACAGAGGGCAGGGCGGGCGGTGTCGTTCGGGAGACGGGGCATCCTGGGGCTCTGAGCGAGGGGGCTTCCCTGAGCTTTCCGGGTGGCCTAGCTACGAAAAAACCCAGGCCTGTGACAGACCTGGGCTTCTCCGAAAAAAATCACGGCACCGTCGCGGGATCAATCTTCCGGCATGGCGCGGCCTTTGGTCTCAGGCAGGAACAGCAGGGCCACCAGACCGAGGAGGAAGATCGCGCTCATGTAAGAGCAGGCATTGCGGAAGGCCTCCAGCTTCGCCTCGGGCGTCGTCGCGCCTGCCTTCAGTCCGGCCTGCAGAGTGCCGAGGGTGAAGGGACCGCTGGCCGCCACAAAACGGCCCACGTTGTAGCAGAAGCTCGTGCCGGTGCTGCGCAGGCTGGTGGGGAAGAGCTCTGGCAGGTAAATGGCAAACCCGGCAAACAGGGCGAGCTGGCAGCCACCCATGATGGCGCTCATCCAGATGTCACCCCGGCCATTGAAAAGCTGGAAGTAACCGACGGTGGCCACCAAGGCCGCGATGTAGGCGATGGCGAAGGCTTTTTTCCGCCCCAGGCTCTGCGCGAATTTGGTGAACAGCAGCATGCCGATGAAGGCGCCGATGTTTTGGACGATGGAGTTCACGCCGATCCAGTAAGTCTTTTGACCCGCGATCTCAGCCGCAGGCACGCCTTCCGCCTCCAGAGAACGCTGCATCACATCCCCCACCAGCTCAGGGCTGAAGAAGCCGATGCCCCACAGGCCGATCACCCCCGCGATGCAGAGCACCATGCCCAGCAGCGCATTTTTGCGCCAGCGCACATCCCCCAGCAGGGCTGAGTATGAGCCGAATTTCACCCCGGCTGCCTTGCCGGCGGCGCGCGCTTTCACCCACTTTTCAGGCTCCTTCAGGCGGATCTGGATGAACACGCACAGGAATGCGGGCAGGGCACCGACGAGGAACATGTACTTCCAGGACACGCCCGCCTCGATCACCTTCGTCTGCTCCAGGCGGCCCATCAGCATGCTGACGAGACCGGCGGTGACGTTCCCCACGGCGGACAGCGCCTGCAGGGTGCCCAGGGCGCCGGTGCGGGCGCGGTCAGGCAGCGTGTCTGCCACCAGGGCCACGGCCAGGCCGAAGACCCCACCCACGCCCAGGCCGGTGAGGAAGCGGTAAATGGCAAAGTCCACCCACCCTTTGGAAAAGGCGGAAAGACCCGTGCAGACGGAATAAATCAGCACCGTCAGCGTGAGCGTCTTTGCCCGGCCGATGCGGTCCCCCACGGAACCAAAGATGAGGCCCCCGGTGGCCCAGCCGGCCACGAAGATGGAGGTGGCGTAACCGCCGTATTTGATCGGGTCCATGTCCGGCGGCAGCAGGGCCTTCATCGCCGAATTTCGCGCCAGGAGGAAAAGCTGCTGGTCCAGGCAGTCAAACAACCACGCCAGGGAGGCCACGATGAACACAAACCAGTGATACGGCGTCAGGTGTTTGTACCACGGGTCGTTATCGTTGGGAGAGAGGGCTGTTTGGCTCATGGGCGCGGAGAGTGAAGCAGGCATACCAACGTGGCAATCAGGAAATGCATTGCAGGGAGAATGAAGAGATCCCCTGCATGCCCTGTCGCACCCGCCTCTTGTCACCCGGCCCATCTCCTGCCACCATGGCCGCAAACGCGCCCGCTTTCCCCGCTGCCCTCCTTTTTTCCCCTCTCACCCATGACCCTCCGCGAACCTGAAATCGTCGAACTCCCCACGCCCACCGGGCCCATGCGCACCCTCATCCTGCGGCCTGCCGCCGCCGGGCGCTACCCTGGGCTGCTCTTTCACTCAGAGATCTTCCAGCTCACAGGCCCCATCGTCCGCACCGCTGCATTCCTCGCCGGGCACGGGTTTGTGGTGGGGCTGCCAGAGATTTACCATGAGTACCTGGCGGCGGGAACGGTGCTGGCCTATGACCAGGCCGGGTCTGACGTGGGCAATCGCCTGAAAACGGAAAAGCCGGTGTCGGCTTATGATGGCGATAACCGCGCGGTTCTGGATTACCTGAAGGGGCATGAGGCCTGCACCGGGCGGCTGGGGTCCTTCGGCCCCTGCATCGGCGGGCATCTGACGTATCGCGCAGCCCTGCAGCCGGATGTCGCCGCTGCGGCCTGTTTTTACCCGACGGATCTGCACAAGCGCAGCCTGGGGGCGGGGATGAACGATGATTCGCTGGCCCGCGCGGCGGAGATCGCCGGAGAGCTGATGCTGGTCTTTGGGCGGCAGGATCCGCACGTGCCTGCGGAAGGGCGCGCGCTCATCTACCAGACCCTGACGGCGGCGGGGGTGAACTTCACCTGGCATGAGTTCAATGCCGCGCACGCCTTCCTCCGCGATGAAGGCCTGCGTTACGATGCCGAGCTGGCGCGCCAAGCACTGGGCATGACGGTGGATTTTTTCCGCCGCTGCCTGGCGTGAGCCTTGGGCGTGAGGGGCAAAGGTACAGTATTCATCACTCTCCGAGTGATGCGTCCGCCCCAGCACGCACCGTCCGCCCTCTGGCACCTCCCCCCGCCCCGGAGGGGCGAAAGAACAATAGCCGGGGGTGAAGGTGCGCAGCACCGAGAACCCCCGGACCCAGCCTAACCAAAAACGCGTCACCACCCGCTGCGCCCCGGAGGGGCGCGAGAAAGTCGCTCGCACCGAGACGTCCACCCCTCACCTCCCCACACCCCCGCACACCCCCGTGCCGGAGCGCGAATATCCTATTCGCCTAACTCCCCCAGCGCGCACGCACCTCTCCCCCCACCCTCGTTCGCCCCCACCATCGACCCATTCCACTCCCCAGCGCGCCCCCAAGCCTGAAACACCACAGAGGTAAGAAAACCGCAGAGAAAACCCTTCTGAAAAACTCTTCTCTGCGGTGTTCCTATCTCTTGCGGTGTGTCCTTTTTTCAAAAGCGGATGGGCCTATCGGGAACGGTCGCGCACGGACACTCCGGTCGCGCTAAGAAAGTCAGGCGAATAAAATATTCGCGCTCCGTCCGTCGGCCTTCGGACTCGCAGGAGTGGAGGGGTGGGCGTCTCGGTCCGAGTACCCTTCTCGCGCCCCTCCAGGGCGCACCCTTTTGCCACATCGTTGGTTATTCCGTGCCTACGGGGGTTCCCGCTCGCCAAGCCTCGCTCCACCCCCGGCTACCCGCTTCCGCCCCTCCAGGGCGGGGGCAGTGCAAGAATAAGGCAGGGCGCACGGCCCCCATGCGCAGTGGGGCGGGGAGAATGGCCACGTCCGCAGTACAGTATCCATCACTCTCCGAGTGATGCGTCCGCCCCCAAACGCACCGTCCGCAGTACAGTATCCATCACTCTCCGAGTGATGCCGTCCGCCCCCAAACGCACCGTCCGCCCCCTCCCCCCGCCCTGGAGGGGCGAAAGAACAATAGCCGGGGGTGAAGGTGCGCAGCACCGAGAACCCCCGGACCCAGCCTAACCAAAAACGCGTCACCACCCGCCGCGCCCTGGAGGGGCGCGAGAAGCGTGCCCCCACTCTCACGCCCACCCCTCCACTCCTCACAACCCCGCACACCCCCGACCGGAGCGCGAATATCCTATTCGCCTCACTCCCCCAGCGCGCACGCACCTCTGCCCCACCCCCGTTCGCCCCACCTCCCCGCAGTTCCAGTGCTCGTTCGGAAGAGGGCGGACCATCCTGTTTGGGGCGGACGGCATCACTCGGAGAGTGATGAATACTGTACTTGCGGACGGGGCCTTTCCCCCACCCCCCGCCTAACCAAAACCGCGTCACCGCAGGGCTATTACAGCTTGGCCAGAAGGGCGCGCCCGACGGCTTTGGCTTCTTCGTCGTCTTTTTCCACGCTGGGCATTTTCAGGCCTTTGGCCAATTGCTTGCGGGCTTCGCTTTTGTTGCCCATCTGGGCATGGGTGCGGCCTAACTCGATGTAGTGAATGAGGCGACGGGGGTTGAGGGCGATGGCTTTTTCCAGGCAGGTCACGGCCTGGGTGGTGCTGGCCTCCGGCAGCTCTTCATAGACAAGGGCGGCGAGGGTGCGCTTGATACCGCTGATGTCGGCCACGTTGCGATGCCAGCGGCCGATGATGTGCCAGGCGAGGTCGTTGCGCGGATTGAGCTGGATGGCTTTTTCCGCCCCTTGTTTGATGAGCTTGGAGCAGCGCACTTGCTCACCGGAATCCTGGAGCGGCAGCATCTTCCCGTAGCTGATGGCGGGAGAAAGTTGCGCATCGGAGTTTTTCGGGTCCAGGGCGGCGGCGCGCTGGCCGTAACCGAGGGCGATTTTACCCAGCTTCAGCTTCTCCGTTTTGGAGGCGGTGTCTGCCATGAGATGGCGATACTGCCGGGCAATGCGCACGAGCACATCGGCGTTTTGGGGATCCAGCTTTTCTGCTTGCTGGTAGTAGGTCAGGGCCTGGTTCGCATCCAGCTTCAGGTCATAGACCTCGCCCTGTTTCACGAGGTCCTGCACGGACTGTGCCTGAACTGCGCCTGCAAGCAAAATGCCCGATGCGCAAATCGCACGGACGCCGAACCAAAAGGATGACCATTTTTTCATAACCGCTTTGAACTCACAATGCGCCCAGCGTTCAAAAGTTCGGCTTCACTTAAACGCGGACCCACGAGTTGCAGGCTGGTGACGGGGACTTCTTTTCCCTGCAAGGGCACGGGAATGGCGATAGCGGGGTTGCCGGAGTAATTGAAGCTCACGGTGTTTTGCAATCCGAAGGTGACGGCCTCAAACAGGGCGGAGCCGCCGAAGCGGGGGATGGCGGGTGGCAACTGCTTCAGCGTGGGCAGGGCGATGAGGTCCACACGGCCAAAGGTGCGGCGCAGGGTGCGCTGCCAGGCGGCTTTGCGCTTCAGCGCGGCCTCGTAACCGCCAGTGAGGTGCTCGATGCGGCCTAACAAAATGGTTGCTTTCGTGACGCTGGACACACCGCGCTTGTTGCGGTACTGCTCATCATTCGTCCAGGCATCTCCCACAGCCAGGGTGAGGCCATCTTTTTGCGCCTGGTCCCAGGCGTCTTTAAAAGACTTGTCCAGTTTCACGATGCGGAAGCCGGATTTTTTCAGGGCTGAGTCAATGGCGCGGTCAATTTCAGGGTCGGTGCCGTCCACGTAGAGGCGGCCCACGCGCAGACTGCGGCCATTGGGGTGCTCGGCCCGGGCCTCGGCGTATTCGTCTTCAAAACCGGCCTTCAGCAGGCTCATGCCCGTGGCCAGATTGGGGATGGTTTTGGCCAGCGGGCCCACGGTGTCCAGGTTCTTGGGCGACATGGGGAAGACGCCTTTCAGGGAGACGAGGCCATAGGTGGTCTTCAGCCCATACACGCCGCAGCAAGCCGCGGGGATGCGCACCGAGCCACCCGTATCCGTGCCAAAGGCCACGTCTGCCATGCCCGTGGCCACGGACACGGCCGAGCCACTGGAGGAGCCACCGGAGATGACGCGGTGCTTGCGATCTGTGAGCGGGCTGCGCGGCGTGCCAAAATGGGGATTCACGCCGGAGGACGTGACGCCAAATTCGCTGGCATTCGTCTTGCCCACGATGTGGACACCGCGCGCACGCGCCAGGCGCAGGCAGGCAGCATCCTGCGTGGCGGGCGGGCTGTTCTTCGCCAGGTAGGCAGAGCCTGCGGAGGTGACCTGACCATTGATGTCAATGAAGTCCTTCACCGCCAGTTTCAGGCTGCCTTCTGGGGCTGGCCAGTAGCGGACAAAGACATGGTCCGTAGGGTTGCGCGCGGGCTTGGTGGCCACCAGCGTGCACGAGGGTAAAGTGGGCAACAAACAGGCGACAGTGAGGAGCGAGGAAGCCAGCCGGAGGTGAGGGGAGCGCATACGAGGAGTGAACAGGGAAGTGAGGGATATGCCAGCGAAATTCAGAGACTGATCCAATAGAAACGTGCCGAACGGCCCTGCGTCCGCAGAGAGTCGAGGAATGATTTCGGGGGCCAATTCGCGCCGGGCGGTGAAGATGGATGGCAGAGAATTTTAAAATTCACAACGCACTTTTTGTTACGCACAGAAAATGTCCGCATGGCGAATAGACAGTGCAGGTGGTGATACTGCCTGCCCCCAAAAAAACCAAACTTCTACTCATCCCTGCATCATGAAAGCACTCTTCACTCACTCCCTGAAGGCTGGCCTACTGGCCGCCACACTCCTCACCTCCTCCTCCCTGCTGGCGCAGGTGCAGCGGGTGGAAACCGTCACGGCGACTTCTTCCGAAGGCGTCATCAATGAATTCGGCCCGCAGTCCATCATCATCCGCTCCAGCACCGGCGCGGCCCCTTCCCGCTACACCTTCCGCGAGACCACCACCTATGTGGATGAATATGGCAATCCGGTCTCCACCTCCGTGGTGAAGTCTGGCCTGCCCGTGACGGTGTACTACAGCCAGGAAGGCGATGCCATGGTGGCCTCTAAAGTAGTGGTGCGTGGCATCAATACCCCTAGCGCAGCCGCAGCCGTGGAAACCAGCCAGACCACCACCACCGGCGTGATCAATACCTACGGCCCCGAAGGCCTGGTGGTACGCACAGAGACCTCCGCAGATCCCCTCCGCTACACCTTCAGCAAGACCACCACCTATGTGGATGAAAATGGCCAGCCTGTCTCCATCGAGACCGTGAAGTCCGGCCTGCCAGTGACCGTGTACTACACCCGCAATGGTGACAGCCTGGTGGCCAATAAGGTCATCGTCCGCCGCTCCGCTGCGGTGGTGCCTGCCCCTGAGCCGACGGTGGAAAAAAGAACCACCACGACCACCCGCAGCACCATCATCAAAGGTGACGACTGAACCGCCTAACGAACTGTGCAATACGCCTATCATTTCAAACCCATCCCTCTCATGAAAAAACTCGTTTATTCCTGCATCGGCAGCGTGTGCTTCCTCGCTCTGGCCTCCTGTGAATCCACCGACTACGATGACGACGATGAAGATCGCCGTGTGCAGACGCAGACCACCGTCACGGAGGAAGTCGTGCGCTCCACCCCGTATCCAGGCGTGATCCAGACGCAGACCACGACCGAGCGCGTGTATTGATTTTTTTAGCTTTCTTCAGTTTTTAAAAGCTGGATCTTCGCTGCCCTGGATGTTTTCCGGGGCAGCGTTTTTTATGGGCTTCGAGTGAGGCGTGGATCGGTTTTGGAAAGGTGTTTTTTTGATCGGCCTAACGGCAAAGGTGGCCAGGTAGGTCGCATGCCCCCCTGCACAGCGGGTGCGATGGTGATGCACCCTCAGACATGGCGTCACAACGAGGGAGCGAACGGCAAGGGTAGCCAAGTAGATCGCATGCCCCCTTGCGCAGCGGGTGCGATGGTGATGTGCCCTCAGACGTCGCGTCACAACGAGGGGGCGAACGGACGTTTCTCGCGCCCCTCCAGGGCGCACCACTGACCGCATCGTTGGTTATTCCAACCATCCGGGGGTTCCCGCTCGCCAAGCCTCGCTCCACCCCCGGCTATTGTTCTTTCGCCCCTCCGGGGCGGGAGGTAGGGCGCACGGTCCCCATGCGCAGCGGTCGGGGGAACAGCAACGTCCGCCAGTACAGTATTCATCACTCTCCGAGTGATGCGTCCGCCCCAGCACGCACCGTCCGCCAGTACAGTATTCATCACTCTCCGAGTGATGCGTCCGCCCCAAAACGCACCGTTCGCCATGGAGCGCACATGCGCCTGTCCCGCGATTGCGGGATCACACCCCCGTCCGCCCCCTTGCACCCACCCCCGCCCCGGAGGGGCGAAAGCTCATAGCCGGGGGTGAAGGTGCGCAGCACCGAGAACCCCCGGACTGCCGCCTAACCAACAACGCATCACCACCCGCCGCGCCCCGGAGGGGCGCGAGAAATCACCGCCCGGAGAGGCGCTTCCACAGGCTGCGTTTGCTGCCGGTTTCTGGCTCGCCCTGGCTGGGGGCCAGGCCGCTGCTGCTGGACTGCCCACGCGCGGGGCGTGGCTGGCCGCCGCCCTGGCCGCCGGGGCCACGGGCATCGCGAGCACCGCCCCCCTGACCGCCACGAGCAGGCCGTTCACCCTGCGGGCGTCCACCTTGGCCTCCCTGGCCTTGCGCACGTCCACCCTGGCCACCTTGACCCTGCGGCCGTCCACCTTGACCCCCTTGACCCCCTTGACCTCCTTGACCCTGCCCTCGTCCACCCTGGGGCCGTCCACCGCGCCCTTGGGCCCGTGGATCGCGATAACGTGGCGGCTCTTCGCTGCGGGGAGGTGCGGAGGCGTTGTAGTCAAACCCTTCGGCTTTTTTGCGAATGAGGCCGCGATTGATGAAACGCTCCAGGGCTTTCAGCGAGGACTGATCCTCCGGGCTGATGAAGCTGATGGCGTCGCCAATGGCCTGCGCACGACCGGTGCGGCCGATGCGGTGCACGTAATCTTCCGCATGCATGGGAAAGTCAAAATTCACCACGTGCGAGATGCCATCCACATCAATGCCGCGCGCGGCGATGTCCGTGGCCACCAGCACGCGCACCTCGCCAGATTTGAAATCGGCCAGGGCCTTCAGGCGCTGGTTCTGGGAGCGATTCGCATGCAGCGTGGCACAGCGCACGCCGGTCTGCTCCAGCTTCCGCGCCACGCGGTCGGCCCCGTGTTTCGTGCGGGTGAAGACGAGGACCATGTTCATCTGGTCATCCTTCAGCAGGTGGCTGAGGAGGGAGGGCTTCAGGTGCACGGGCACTTCATAGACGAGCTGCGTCACCGTCTCCGCCGGGTTCGAACGGCGGCCGATTTGGACGATCTTCGGGTGGCTCTGGAACTCATGCGTCAGGGCCTCGATCTCCTTCGAAAGCGTGGCGGAAAACATCAGCGTCTGGCGCTTGCGCGGCATCTTTTGGACGATGCGTTTGATGCTGGGCAGGAAGCCCATGTCCAGCATGCGGTCGGCCTCATCCAGCACCAGGTGCTTCAGCCCGCTGAAGTCGCCGTGGCCCTGACCCATGAGGTCAATGAGACGGCCAGGCGTGGCGATGACGATGTCGCAGCCATTGCGCAGGGAGTTGATCTGCGGGCGCTCGCCCACGCCGCCGAAGACCTTCGCGATGGTGAGCGGCAGGTGCTTGGCATAAGCCAGGACGTTTTCTTCGATCTGCACCACCAGCTCACGCGTGGGTGCCAGGATCAGCACTTTCGTGCCGCGCTTGCTCGGGCCTTCGCCTTGGGCATTCGCCAGGCAGGTCAGCACGGGCAGCGTGAAGGCGGCGGTTTTTCCCGTGCCGGTCTGGGCGATGCCGATGAGATCATTCCCCGCGATGATGGGCGGGATGGCAGCGGCCTGGATGGGGGTCGGTTCAGTATAACCCGCTTCGGCGATGGCTTGGAGAATTTTGGCGTCAAGGCCAAGAGCTTTAAAAGGCATCGGTGAGTATGCACGGGATCGGACGATGTGCGAGCAACGTTTTAAGAAGGGGTAGGAGATGCGCTGAAAATTGTAACTGGCAAACGCCCCACTTCCGGCATCCTGTAACCCGTCTGCGCAGTCCCCCCACCACCCCTGATGCCGCCTCTATGAATGCACGCTTTTTGAAATCGGTCTGCCTCACCTTCACCCTCGGCCTGCTCACCCTGGCCCCGGCCATGGCTCAGGAAACCGCGCCCTCACCCGCGAAGGAGGCGCTGGCAAAAAAGCTGCAGGCGGACATGATCGTGCCCGGTGTGGCCCTGGCGGAAGGCGTGTCAGAGATCACCGGCGTGGCCATCAGTCCTTTGTTAGGCATGAGCGCCATCGGCGCCTGGAAATATTATGAAACGCAGCCCGCGCTGCGCCATCGCCTGCCCTGGTACTGCCACCCGTATGCCTGGGGCACGGGCCTGGCGCTCATCGGCCTGTGTTTTTTAAAGGACTTCCTGGGCGCAGCCGCCCCCGCCCTGGTGAAAAAGCCCCTGGACTTTGCCGAGCTGTTTGAGGACAAAGCCAGCGCCCTGGTGGCCAGCACCGCCTTTGTCCCCCTGGTGGCCCTGGCCATGGCGCAGGTGCAGCGCATCCCCACCCAGGCGCTGGAGGGGCTGCCCGCCCCAGGCCTGGCCATGCTGCCCATGACGGCGGGGCTGGAGGCCGTGCTGCACACGCCCTGGCTCACCGTGCCGCTTTCCATCTTCGCCTTTGCCGCCGTGTGGCTCAGCTCCCACGCGCTGAATGTACTCATCGCGCTTTCGCCCTTTGGCATTGTGGATGCCGGGCTGAAGCTGACGAAGCTGGGCCTGCTCACGCTGGTCACGGGCAGCGCCGCGCTCATCCCCGTCACGCCCATCCCGGCGCTGCTGGTGTGCTTCACCCTCATCCTCATCGGCCTGCTGCTGGCCGGGTGGTCCTTCCGCCTCACCCTGTTTGGCACACTCATGGGCCGGGATTTCCTGCTGAATAAACGCGCCCAAAAGGCGGATCTGGATCGCGGGGTGAGGGGCTTCCTCGCGCGCCGCACCGGGGGCGTGCCCGTGCGCACCCTGGGCTGGCTGCGGCTGGAGGAAGGCGCACCCACCGCCCACTTCGTCTATCGCCCGTGGTTACTCCTGCCGGAGAAAAAAGTGCCCGTCAGCAGTCAGGAGATGATCCTTTGCCGCGGCCTGCTGCACCCCACCGTGGCGCAGCGTGGCGATGCCACCACCCGCCCGCGCCATGCCCTCATCCTCCTGCCCCGCTACCGCCGCCTGGAGGAGGCCATCGCCCAGCGGTTCGGCTGCCAGGAGGTGATGGATAGCACCCTCATGCGCGGCTTCAAAGCCATGCGCCACTGGCTGACCACCATGCTCTCCCCCAGCACCTGGGGCAAAGCCGACCCCGCCCGCCTGCCAGGGTGAAGGGGAAGCGGGGCGGGGAAATGGCCCCGTCCGCCAGTACAGTATCCATCACTCTCCGAGTGATGCGTCCGCCCCAGCACGCACCGTCCGCCAGTACAGTATTCATCACTCTCCGAGTGATGCGTCCGCCCCAAAGCGCACCCGTCCGCCAGTACAGTATTCATCACTCTCCGAGTGATGCGTCCGCCCCAAAGCGCACCCGTCCGCCTCCTCCCCCCGCCCCGGAGGGGCGAAAGAACAATAGCCGGGGGTGCAGCGAGGCACGAGCGGAACCCCCGGTGACGACATAACCAAAGGCGTCGCAAAATGAGCGCCCTGGAGGGGCGCGAGAAACCCCGTCCGCCACCTCCATCCCGAGCTTCCAAAAGACTCTCCCTCTCCCCGCTTGCGGGGATGAGGCCCAGGTGAGGGGTGGTCGCAGCACGAAAAACCTCGTCCGCAAAAGGCACCCTTTTCCCTCAAACGACACCTCCGACCTCGACCCCCGAGACCATCCCACCGCCCCTCACCCCTGGCCCTGCTCCCCGCAAGCGGGGCGAGGGGGGACGTCTTTTCGCCTCCGTGAACAAAAGACCAAACCACCTTCATTCGCCCTCAATCAGCCCCCGTCCGCAGTACAGTATCCATCACTCTCCGAGTGATGCGTCCGCCCTAGCACGCATCGTCCGCCCCCTTGCACACTCCCCCCGCCCTGGAGGGGCGAAAGAACAATAGCCGGGGGTGAAGGTGCGCAGCACCGAGAACCCCCGGACCCCCGCCTAACCAAAAACGCGCCATCACCCCCGCGCCCTGGAGGGGCGCGAGAAGCGCACTCGGACCCACACGCCCACCCCTCACCTCCTCACGCCCCCTCACACCCCCGACCGGAGCGCGAATAGCCTATTCGCCTAACTCCCCCAACGCGCACGAAATCCTCCCCCGCCCCCGTTCGCCCCCACCATCTACCCATTCCACTCCCCAGCGCGCCCCCAGGCCTGAAACACCGCAGAGGTAAGAACACCGCAGAGAAAACCCTTCTGAAAAACTCTTCTCTGCGGTGTTCCTATCTCTTGCGGTGTGTCCTTTCTTCAAAGGCGGATGGGCCTATCGGGAACGGTCCCGCACGGGCACCTCCCCCGCTCTCGTTCGCTCCATTCATCCACACTTCCCGTTAGGCCTTTTCCTAGACCGTCCCGGATGCGGGGCGGGACGACCCTACCCGGCCCCAAACCTGCCCCCCCCTAACGGCCTTTCCTGTGAATCCTGAAAATCCTGTGAATCCTATCAAAAAAACGGTACCCCGGCCATCACGCCACATTCACCCCACACCCACCTTTTCTGGGGTTGTCGGGCCTGCCCGCCTCACACCGCCACCTGCACCTTGAACGGTGCGGCCTGAAACACCACGGGGGTGCCGATGCTGGCCAGCTCGCCATCCACCTCCAGCGGCGCGGCGGGGGTGGAGGTCACGGTGAACTCGCGCAGTTGCAGGTAATCAATGTCCTCCGCAGGCTCATACCCATCCACCAAAATCGCCCGCAGCATCTGCGCAAATTCCCAGCCGCCCAGGCCGCGAAACACCAGCACATCCAGCAGCCCGTCCTGATTCGACGCCTGGCGAAACACCGGCACCGGGCCGCCGTAATGCCTGCCCGCGCCCACCAGCACCACCGAGCCATGCAGCGAGGGCCGCCCCTCGATGTGGACGGAAAGCACGGGCGGCTGCCGCGTCAGCACCTGCATGGCAGACATGACGTAACTCAGCGGGCCAAAGCGTTTTTTGCTCTCCCAGGAGGTCTCCTGGATGATCTCGGCATCGAACCCCACGCCCGCCAGTTGCACAAAGTACTGGTCATTCGCCATCCACAGGTCCAGCTCCCGGAAACGGCCCTGGGAAATCTGCGCCCAGCACGCCGGCAGATCCGCACTGGGCAGGCCCAGCTCCAGCGAAAAAACATTCATCGTCCCCACCGGCAGCACGCCCAGCGCCGTGTGTTTTTCCCCCGCAGGACGGGCGGCATTCACGCGGCACAGGCCCTGCAGCACCTCATTCATGGTGCCATCTCCGCCAGCGGCGACGATGAGCGGGTGGCCTTCACGGGCCAGTTTCTCCGCCAGCTCCGTGGCCTGGCCGGGGCCTTCCGTGAGGATGAGCTCGGGCGCGGGAGTCAGTGCGCGGATGGCTTTTTCACGCGCAGCCGCCTGGGTGCTGCGGGCGGCCGGATTCAGAATGACGGGGATTCTTTCGGGCATGAGGGGCAGCGCCTATGGGCCAGAATGGGGCCGAGCTCAAGCAACACTTCCCTTGGCGAGGCGGCACGCCACCGATCAAGGGTACTTTGCCAGCAGCTCCGCCGCTTTGGCAGGCTCCACCTTTTCAAAAAAGTCGTCTTCCACCATGCACACGGGGCCAAAGCCGCAGCTCGCCAGGCACTCAGCAAATTCGATGCTGTACTTGCCGTCTTCACTCACCGCGATGGGGTGGTGGTGATCGCAGTGGCTGCGGTCAATTTTGGCCTCTTTGCACAGCGCATCCATCAGCTCATAGCTGCCCGTCATGGCGCAGGAAAGCGTGCGGCAGACGCGGATGTGGTACTTCCCAGGGGCGCTCTGGCGGAAACCGGGGTAGAAGGTCACCACCTCCAGCACCTGGATCGGCTCCAGCCCCAGCTTCGCCGCCACCCAGTTCACGATGTCATCGCTGATGAACCGGTAGTGCTCCTGCATCAGGTGCAGCAGGGGCAAAACGGCACTGCGCTTGGAAACGGGGTAATGCGTGATCACCTCGTCCATCTTGCTCTCCAACTCTGCGGGGACTGCGAATGCCATCTTAAAAGTTCAGGTAGTAAAAGGTTGCTAGATTCAGCGCGTGCAGCCTCAGCGGTCGCACTCGCCCATCACGAAGTCGAGGCTGCCCAGCACGGAAGGAATGTCGCTGAGCATGTGACCGGGCATGATTTTGGAAAGGATGCTCAGGTTCACGAACGAGGGGCTGCGGATCTTCAGGCGGTAAGGCACCCCACCGCCCTTGCTGTGGATGTAAAAGCCCAGCTCTCCCTTAGGATTTTCCGCGCCAAAGTACACCTCACCCGCAGGCGCATCAATGCCCTGAGTGGCGATGATGAAGTGGTGGATGAGCTCCTCCATCTTCATGAGCACGCGATCTTTATTTGGCAGCAGGCCTTTGGCATCGGCCACATTGATGGGGCCGCCGGGCAGCTTCGCAAACACCTGACGCAGGATGCGCACGCTCTGGCGCATCTCTTCCATGCGGACGAGGTAACGATCGTAACAATCTCCCTTGGTGCCGATGGGCACATCGAATTCGTACTTCTCGTAGTCGAGGTAAGGGTTCGTTTTGCGCAGGTCATGCTCCACGCCGGAGCCGCGCAGGTTCGGGCCCGAGAGGCCGTAGGCGATGGCATCCGCCTTGGTGATGACGCCGATGTCCTGCGTACGGGCGATGAAGATGGCGTTGCGCGTCAGCAGCTTGTCAATCTCATCAATGACGGGCTCCACCTCGGCAAGGAACTTCAGGACCGACTCGGTAAAGCCGTCTGGCAGATCGCGGATCTGGCCGCCCACGCGGGTGTAGCTGGTGGTGAAGCGTGCGCCGGTGAGCTGCTCGCACAGGTTATAGATCTTCTCACGCTCCGTGAACGTGTAGAGGAAAACCGTCATCGCGCCCACGTCCATGGCGAAGACGCCCACGCCCAGCAGGTGGGCGGAAATGCGCGCCAGCTCACAGCAGATCACGCGGATCGCACGGCCACGCTCCGGCACTTCCCAGCCCATCAGTTTTTCCACCGCCAGGGCGTAAGCCACGTTGTTGGCCAGGGGGGCCAGGTAGTCCAGCCGGTCTGTGTAGGGCACGAACTGGTTGTAATGCATGTTTTCGGCGATCTTTTCATCGCCCCGGTGCAGGTAGCCCACATCTGGCTCCGCCTTCGTGATGGTCTCGCCATCCAGTTCCAAAATCATCCGCAGCACCCCGTGGGTGGCTGGGTGGGAGGGCCCCATGTTCAGGACCAGCTTCTCGCCCACGAGATCGGTCGTCGTCTCTTCGAGACTGTCCAGGTGCATCGCCACCTTGGCGGCGGTGTCCGGGGACTCGTATTCACGGGTAACAGCAGGCATAATGGGGTAAAGATGACTATTCTACGCGGGCCAAACAGCGGCAACACGAATTTGTGAAAAATTTCACAAGCTCCCCTTCGGTGTCCCTGGGGAGTTCGCAGGACTCGGGGGCGGGGGGAGGTGTAGGAGAAAAGGTAGGCGCAGGGGGACGGTGCGCCGCGCGTGGGGGCGGACGGATGTTTCTCGCGCCCCTGCGGGGCGCCCCTCTTGCCACATTGTGGGGGGTTTCGTCCATCCGGGGGTTCCCGCTCGCCAAGCCTCGCTCCACCCCCGGCTACTTTTCTTTCGCCCCTCCGGGGCGAGGAGGTGCAAGGGGAAAAGGTAGGGCACACGGTCCCCAGGCGCAGCGGGGTGGGGGGATGACCTCGTCCGCAGTACAGCATTCATCACTCTCCGAGTGATGCCGTCCGCCCCAGCACGCATCGTCCGCCAGTACAGTATTCATCACTCTCCGAGTGATGCGTCCGCCCCAGCACGCACCGTCCGCCAGTACAGTATTCATCACTCTCCGAGTGATGCCGTCCGCCCCAGCCAAGCCTCGTCCGCCATGGAGCGCACGCGTCTCGCGTGCCGAGTTCTGCGTCCTCGCGGAACTCCCATTTAGCGCCCTCGTCCGCCCCCTAGCTTCCACCCCACTGCGCATTGGGACAATGCGCCCTACCTTACCCCCTCGTCCGCTCCCCCATCCTAAACCTCCCCAAGCCCCTCCCCGCGCCCCGGAGGGGCGAAAGAAGACTAGCCGGGGGTGGAGCGAGGCACGAGCGAAACCCCCGGTCACCTAACCAAGAGCGCGTCCACACACGCTGCGCCCTGGAGGGGCGCGAGAAAGGTCGAATGTCCCCCGATGCGTGTTGTTGGTTAGGCGCTGGTCCGGAGGTCTCTCTGGATGTGGAGGCCCGGTGTTTCGGGGCGCGGGTGTGGGCGCGCACCGCACAAAAAAGGCGACTGAGGTTTCCCTCAGTCGCCTGGAAATGAAACGAGGAGGTGCCGCGGCACGTCCTCATTCGGGGGTTAGCCGATGACTTCTGGCCACTCGGTGTGGAAGAACTCACCTTCAGGCTTGTCCGTGCGCTCATAGGTGTGAGCACCGAAGAAGTCGCGCTGGGCCTGCAGCAGGTTGGCGGGCAGGCGCTCGGCGCGGTAGCTGTCGTAGTAGCCGAGGGAGGCGGAGAAAGCCGGAACGGGGATGCCGTTCAGCGTGGCCAGGGCCACGACTTCGCGCCAGTTCTGCTGCGTCTTGCTCAGCAGGTCCTTGAAGAAGGGGGCCAGCATGAGGTTGCTCAGCTCTGCGTTTTCACGATACGCGTCGGTGATCTTGTTGAGGAAGCGGGCACGGATGATGCAACCGCCGCGCCAGATGGAGGCGATGCGGCCGAGGTCGAGGCCCCAGTTCTTCGCTTCGCCCATGGTCTTGATCAGGTCCAGGCCCTGGGCGTAGGAGATGACTTTGGAGGCGTAGAGGGCATCGTGCACTTTCTGGACGAGCTCGGCTTTGTCCGTGGTGATGTTCACCTTCGGGCCGGTGAGTTCCTTGCTGGCAGCCACGCGGGCTTTCTTCTTGGAGGAAAGGATGCGGGCCTCCACAGCGGCATTGATGGTGCTGATGACGACGGCGTTTTCAGCGGCGTTCAGCAGGGTCCACTGGCCCGTGCCTTTCTGGCCAGCCTTGTCCACGATGAGTTCGACGATCGGCTTGCCCGTCTCAGGGTCTTTCTGTTCCAGGGCCTTGCCGGTGATCTGGATGAGGTAGCTCTGCATGTCGCCGTCGTTCCAGTCGGTGAAGACCTGGGCGATTTCATCCGTGGTGAAGCCGGCGTTTTTGAAGATGTTGTAGGCTTCGCAGATGAGCTGCATGTCGCCATACTCGATGCCGTTGTGGATCATCTTCACGTAGTGGCCAGCGCCGCCAGTGCCGATGTGGATCACGCAAGGCTCGCCGTCCACTTTGGCGGAGATGCTTTCAAAGATGGGCTTCATGACTTCCCAGGTGCTGGCCGGGCCACCAGGCATGATGGAGGGGCCTTTGCGGGCGCCTTCTTCACCGCCGGAGACGCCTGCGCCGATGAAGCGGAGGCCTTTTTCGGCCAAGTATTTGTCGCGGCGCTCCGTGGTCAGGTAGTAGCTGTTGCCACCGTCAATGACGATGTCGTCCTTTTCCAGGAGGGGGATGAGCTGCTCGATCACGGCATCCACCGCGTCGCGGTCGCTGTCTTTGACGGCGTTGGACTTCACCATGATCTGGATCTTCCGGGGAGTGGCCAGGGACTGGACAAATTCTTCCAGGGTCTTGGCGCCGACGAGCTTTTTGCCAGGGTGCTTGGCGATGAATTCGTCCGTCGTGGCGGTGGTGCGGTTAAACACGGAAACCTGGAAGCCACGGCTTTCCACGTTCAACACTAGGTTCTGGCCCATCACGGCGAGGCCGATCAATCCGAAGTCACTTTTTTGGCTCATTTTCAGTCAGTAGGGGTAAGTTAGGCCGCCTGGGCGGGGGCGGGAGTCATACCTGCCGGGGGGATATTTGGCAAAGGGGATTTTGTTCATGGGAAGGATGAATGCGGCTGATGGCCCGGTGAATGGCGGGTGGAAAGGCCTGAAAAAGCTGCACAGAAGGGCGCAAGCGCGTCATTTCTGGGGGTGAAAAAAGTGGTTTTTTCATTCGTTGTCTTCTGAGTTGCCCTTACATTTTGCACGCATGGTTTCCCTATCGCCTTCATCCCGCCGCTTAATCGGCAGCCTCTGCCTGGTGCTGGGGGTGGGGCTGCTGGGCATCGCCGCCCTGGGCCAGTGGACCTCCTGGGGGCATGACCACCGGGAGCCTGCACGGGCGGGGGAAAAATTTGACCCCACGCTGGCAGCGGAGCTGACGGACTACACGCGGCTGCGGGCCCGTGCGGTGGAAAAAATGGCCGCCGCCGGGACGGATGCGGAAAAAATGCGCGCGCTGTGTGATCTGGTGGCCGCCCGCTTCACCCATGAAGAGGCGCACCACACCCTGGCCAGCAACTGGATCCTGGCCGCCGCCGGCCTGCTGCACCCCACCCTGGGCCACATGTGGTCCCCCCGGCTCATCGTGGCGTACGGCAGCACCGTGCTGTGTGACCAGGCCTCGTATGTGATGATGGACATGGCCTTGGCCCAGGGGTACCCGGCGCGGCACATCGGCCTGCAGGGGCACGTGGTGCTGGAGGTGTGGTATGGGGGAGACTGGCACCTGTATGATCCCGACCTGGAGGTCATCCCCATGAAGGCGAACGGGGAGGTGGCCAGCCTGGATGAACTGGCGGCCGATGAGACGCTGCTGGCCGCCAGCTACGGGCACCACCCGCGCATGGCAGACCTCATCCGCACGCGGCAAAATCACCTCTACATGAGCACGCCCAGTGGGGCCCGGTTTGAGTGGAAGGCGAATGTGCTGGCCGTGGTGGAGCAGGTGGCCGAGGTGATGAAATTCCTCCTCCCCCTGGCCCTGGCGGGAGCGGGGCTGTGGCTGCTGCGGCCCGTGCGCCCAGTGCGCGGCTGAGGGGAGCGGCTGCAAGGGGCGTGTGCACATCTTCGAGGTCGGCGCGGCCTCGGTCTAACATCCCCGGGGTGAATCGGGGGTGCAGCGGCCCTTCTCGCGCCCCTCCAGGGCGCACCTCTTGCCACATCGTTGGTTATTCCGTATCTCCGGGGGTTCCCGCTCGCCCAGCCTCGCTCCACCCCCGGCTACCCGCTTCCGCCCCTCCGGGGCGGGAGAACGGCCCCGTCCGCAGTACAGTATCCATCACTCTCCGAGTGATGCGTCCGCCCCAAAACGCACCGTCCGCAGTACAGTATTCATCACTCTCCGAGTGATGCCGTCCGCCCCCAAACGCACCGTCCGCAGTACAGTATTCATCACTCTCCGACTGATGCGTCCGCCCCCAAACGCACCGTCCGCCAGTACAGTATTCATCACTCTCCGAGTGATGCCGTCCGCCCTAGCACGCACCGTCCGCCCCCTACCCCGCCCCGGAGGGGCGAAAGCTCATAGCCGGGGGTGAAGGTGCGCAGCACCGAGAACCCCCGGGCCTCCGCCTAACCAAAAACGCGTCCACCCTCCCCGCGCCCTGGAGGGGCGCGAGAAGCGTACCCCCACTCTCACGTCCACCCCTCAACTCCTCACGCCCCCGCAGGCCCGCAGACGGAGCGCGAATATCCTATTCGCCTAACTCCCCCAGCGCGCACGCACCTCTCCCCCGCCCCCCGTTCGCCTCACCTGCCCGCACGCATTCACGACTCGTTCGGAAGAAGGAGCGGACCATCCTGTCTGGGGCGAACGCATCACTCGGAGAGTGATGGATACTGTACTGCCGCAGATGACCTCACACCACTATCCGTCCCCCCTCACCCCACTACGCATGGGCACCCCGCCCCCCTACCCGCCCCCTCACGCGTTCAGCGCGCTCTGCACATCGCCGCGATGCGGGATGCCTTCTTGGGCGCCGACTTTCAGGGTGGCCAGGGCACCGGCGGCATTGGCCCAGCGCACACATTCCAGCAGGGGCGCGCCTTCCGCCAGGTGCGTGGTGAAGGCTCCGGCGAAGGTATCGCCTGCGCCCACGGTATCCACGGCTTTGACCTTGTGCGCAGCCACTTTTTTCAGCCCCGCTTCCGTGAGCACCAGGGTGGATTTTTCACCTCGGGTGACGATGAGCGTGCGGATCTTTTTTTGGCCTAACCAAGTTTTCCATTCGTCCACCTTTTCAGCCATGTCCTCCGCGTCCGCGCCGAAGATCTGCTGGGCCTCGCCGCTGTTCACGATGAGCACAGTGACGGCCACCTCGCCCCAGGGGAAATCCGGGTGAATGGGCGAGGGATTCAGCACCACGGGCACATCGCGGCCATTGGCCAGTTTGATGGACTCCACCACGGTCTCCAGCGGCACTTCCAACTGGATGAGCAGGGCCTTGGCCACCTCGATCCGCGAACGCTGCATCTTCAGCGCGGGGGCCGTGAGCGCGGCATTCGCCCCAGGGATGACAATGATCTGGTTTTCCCCCTTCGCATCCACGGCGATGAAGGCATTGCCCGTGCCGCCTTTCACGGTGTTCACGGCGCTGCAGTTGATGCCTTCGCGGCGCAGGTGATTGCGGTAGTCGCGGCCATCGGGGTCATCGCCCAGGCAGCCGATCAGGGTCACCAGGGCCCCATGACGGGCAGCGGCCAGGGCTTGGTTCGCCCCTTTGCCGCCGAAGCGTTTTTCCAGGGACGCGGCCGCCACCGTCTCACCCGCTGCGGGCAGACGCTTCACGGATGCGATGAGGTCCACATTCATGGACCCCACGACGACGACGGAGGCTGCTGAGTTCCTGGCCATGTGACTTGGTTGTTAAAAGGGGGGAAGTGACGCTGCTGCTCCCCCAATGCAAGCGCCCTGCGACAATCTTTTCTTCGATTCAACAAAACACGCGGTGAGGTTGTCTGCCAGTCACCATGCGCCGCATTCCTTGTTTTTTTCTGCTCCTCACGGGTCTATGGAGTTCCGTATCCCTGCTGCACGCAGAGGTCTTAAAGGCGGAGTCCATCGAGGCCACCACAAATGTGAAAGCTCCGGACGGATCGGCGAAAATTGACTTCAAGGAAAAAACCATCACGGCCAATGGCCAAAAGCTGCCGCTGATCAAAAAGCCGAGTCAGGACAAAGTGGACCTGACGCTGGATGCGAAGCAGGAAACCGGCACGCTGAAGCTGACGATGGATGGCCACACCCAGACGGTGCCTCTGCGGCCTGCGGGGATCGAGGTCTTTGAGCAAGGGCTGGGCATGCTGAGTCTCAGCGATACTTGCCTGGTACTGGGCTGCACCGACCCGGCCACCGGCTACACGGGCAAGGCACTGCGGGCCTGGGTGGGCAGCCAGTCAGAGCAGGGATTTCAGTTCCGCTACTTCATCACCCAGGTGACCAATCAGCACTTTCTCATGCGCATGGAAAGCGGCGGCAGCGATGGCGGAGCGCAGGTGACGCAGAAGTTCGAGTGGTTTTTGACCCGGCCTTAAACCTCAGCGTTTCGTCGGCGGCTCCACACACAGTTGCACGATGGCCTCACGCACGCGGGCGGCTTGCTCGGGAGACATGACGAGGTAACGGTGGCGGCCTTTGCCATCTTTGGAAGGGCGGTACCAGGTGGCACCATTGTCCTCCACCGTCACACCGCCGGGAGGCGAAAGATCAAAGTACCCGCGATCTGGATAAATGGCATACAGCACCGCCGTCGGGTCCCAGGTGGGGCGGTCATGCGGCGGGGGGTTGTAGGCGTAGTAGGCCTCCTTCAGCGGGTGATGCTTCACGTATTCAAAATCGCGCTCGATGCTCACGTGCGGATACGTCGCCGCCATGCCGATTTCATAACCGCTCCAGACGATGGGTGTGGGCCAGTGGATGGCCAGCTTTTGCGCGGCGGGGACGTCTTTGACCACGTTGTACTCCAGGTGCCGGGTTTCCCATTTCACCGTCTGGAAAGCGCCGGCCATGATGGAAAGGACGGTGACTTTTTGCTTCAGCAAATCGCGTCCGCTGAGTGGCGAGTGGGCATCCGCTGGGGAGTCCAGCAAGCGGGCGAAGTTGGTGAAAAAACCCACCTGCGCCAGCACTACGGATTTGTCTGGCTGGGCGGCCAGGAGCTTGCGCAGCAGGCCCACGGCTTCAGGCGCATCATTGCCGCTGAGGAGGTCATGCGGGTAACGGTAGCTGCCATCGGCGTTCTTTTCATCGGCCAGCAGGTTGAACTTTCCAGGCTCGGGCGTGGCACCATTTTTCACCACGCCGATGGGCGTATCAGGATACCCATGGAAGGTATTCACCGCATCCACAAAGGCGGCGGCCTGGGGATGATCTTTGGTGATGGTCACGGCCAGCAGTTCACAGGCCCCGCGCTTTTGCAGGTTGTGGATCATCTCCAGCGCCATGACGTCATCCACGTCATTGCCCATGTCGGTATCGAAGATGAGTTTCACGGGCGCAGCCTGGCTGAGGCAGGCCGTGGCCAGCAGGGAGTATAACAAAGGTTTCATCATGGTTTTGGAGGTTGGGCGGTGAGGTGGACCATCGCCTCCAGCACGCGGGCGCGCTGGGTGGGCGTGAGGGTGAGAAAGCGATCGCGCACGGGCTGGCGGTCATCCTTTTTCGGCAGGGTGAAGCGGGTGAATCCATCCGCCGCCACACTGACCCGACCGGGCTGCGAAAGGCCGAAGTACTCACGCTCTGGGAACACGGCGTAGAGCACGCTGCTTTGGTCCCAGCAGGGCCGGTCATGCTCTGAGCCACAGTACAAAAGATAGGCCTCTTTCACCAGGTGATGCGGCAGATAATTAAAATCCCGGGCGATGCTCTGGCGCGGATATGGCAGGGAAACGCCGATCTCATACCCGCTCCACACCACCGGCACTTCCACGGGCCAATCCTGCGCCACCGTTTGCATGGCGGGGATGCCATTGATGACATTCGCCTCCAGGAAATGGTTGTTGCTTTCGATGGTGGCAAACCCACCCGCCATGATGGAAAGCAGCTTCACCTTTTGGCGGATCAAAGCCGGACCCGCGAGCGGTGAATGTGCATCGCCCGCGGAACGCAGCAGGTTCGCCATGTTCGCGGCGATGCCCACACTGACGATGCTGACGCTGCCGTCTGGCTGTGCGGCCAGCAACTGCCGCAGCAGGGAGACGGCCTCCGGCACGGCGTCATTGCTCACGATGTCATGCTTATAGTTAGGCGATTCCGCCAGCTTCAGGTAGCGGCTGTCCCGCTTCTGCGCCGTCGCGTCCCGCGTCACGCCGATGGGCAGATCCGGCCTGCCGTGAAAGGTATTTTGCGCATCCACAAACGCTGCCGTCTGCGGATTCTGCTTGGAGATGGTGACGCCCAGCAGCTCACAGGCCCCGCGATCCGCCAGGTTGTGCAGCATCGCCAGCGCCAGCACATCATCCACATCCCCCGTGATGTCCGTATCAAAGATGATCCTGGGCCTCTCCGCCTGGGCGAGGGGGAGGGATAGAACGAAGCTGAGAAGGAGGGTGAAGAAGGGTTTCATGCTTAGCTTTTGCTCGATGAGTTTTTAAGATGAGCACGATCTGTCTCGACCAACTCTTTGAGTTGAGCTGCCGTGGGCAGGGCGGTCAGATAACGCGAAACAAACAGCTTTTGATCCATCCCCGCCGTCGCAAATTCCACTTCGGTTCCATCTTTATCGGTGCATAACAAGATGCCCACCGGGGGCTGATCATGGCCCTGCATCATTCGGGCCTTGAACCAGTTCAAATAGAAGTTCATCTGGCCCGCATCCTCGGGTTTAAAAGCGCGGGTTTTGAGGTCCAGCAGCACATGACATCTCAAGACACGATGATAAAAAACGAGGTCCACGCGATGGTGCTTTCTCCCCTCCGTCATGCGGAACTGCCTGGCTTCAAAACAAAAGCCTTTTCCCATTTCTAACAAAAAGCGTTGCAGATGATCCAGCAAGGCCGTTTCGAGATCGTTCTCACTGTATTGCGGCCGTTCCGCCAGACCAGTAAACTCCAGAATGTAAGGATCACGCATCAATTCCTCAATGGATTCTGGTTGCCCTGTTTTGGCCTGTTTTCTAGCTCTTTCGATCACCGCCTTCTTGTTGGTCGAGAGCCCCGTGCGTTCGTATAGGAGGCTTTCGATCTGCCGCTGAAGTTCGCGTACCGACCACTTTTCCTTCAGGCATTCATTCTCATAAAAAGCCCTCTTCCAGGGATCCGAAATACGAATGAGTTCTTGGAGCTTTGTCCAAGAGATGTCCAAAATCAATACCGAGTCCAAAGGAGTTGGTGAGTGCTGAGAAGGCTCAGATTCGGCGGTCACTGACCGCCGAATCTCGACAGATAATACTTCCAACTCCCCAGAATGTGACGGTTCCCGCCCTCGCAAAAGGCTGACATCCATGAATTCGGCGGTCACTGACTGCCGAATCTGCGGATACATCGCAGAAAAGGTCCGGCAGTCTCGAAGCCTCCTTAGATCCAACCCTTTGATCCCTTTTTTCACCAGATCATCAGCCAATCGTTCCAGCAGACGCTCCCCGTACTTAGCACGGTCTGCGCCCCCTTGTTCAAACTCGACGATGTAGGCTCCGACGATCCAGTTGCGCAAGACGAGTCCCTGATTGGCCACTGAGGCAACTCGTTTGGCCATTTGCGAGCTGAGGTCGGCTATTGCACCGACAAGATGCTTGTAGCCTGTCTGACGCGCAGAAACAGATGCTTGACGTTTTTTCATACCTTCCGCCTCCAGGTATCCGCCAGCACAGCGGCGACGATGACGGCCCCGGTGACCACGCGTTTCACGGGCTCGGAGGCGCCGATTTGCACCAGGCCAGCCTCCAGGGTGGCAATGATGAGGACGCCGAGGAAGCTTTTCACCACGGAGCCCCGCCCGCCCATGAGGCTGGTGCCGCCCACCACCACGGCGGCGATGGCGGAAAGCTCAAAGCCCACCCCCGCATTTGGGTCGGCACTGCCCAGGCGGGAGCAGTTGAAGACGGCGGCGAGACCCGTCAGCAGGCCTAACAAAGCGTGTGCTAAGATGCGTGGGCGATCCACCGGCACCCCAGAAATGAGCGCCGCCTCACGATTCGCCCCAATGGCAATCAAGTGACGACCTAACGTCATGTGTGACAGCATCACCTGCCCGCAGGCGACAATGAGGAGCGCGATCACAAACGCGGGCGAGATGACCAGCCCCCCGATGGGTGCGCCGAGCGACTCCACGCTCGCCCCGATGTACTTGGTCTGCGAATCCGTGGTGAGGAAGGCCAGCCCACGCGCGATCTCCAGCATGCCCAGAGTGACGATGAAGGAGGGCAGGCGCAGTTTCACACTCACCAGACCATTGAGCCCGCCCATCAGCGTACCCACTACGAGGCTAGCGCCAAGGGCCCCTGGCAGCCCCCACTGCTGGTCTGCCATCAGCACGCCCACCACCGCCCCGCAAAAGCCCAGCACGGAGCCCACCGAAAGGTCAATGCCACCCGTCACCATCACCAGCGTCATGCCCGTGGCCACCAGCGCCAGCGCCGGGATGCGATTCGCCACGGACCCGAGCGTGGAGACGCTGAAGAAGCTATCCCGCAACAGGCCAAAGAGCACGATCATGCCCGCCCACACGGCCATGAGTACCAGGAAGTCAGTCCAGCGGCGCAGGTTCATGAGGAGGGGAAGAATAGGGGCAAACTGGGCTATCAGGGTTTAAGCTGGAAGACTTGATTGGCTTGCAGGGGTGTAGTGAGGAAGGTCTTTCCAGAGAGCCACCAAAACAGGGGCTTCGATTTGCGGTCGAAGGAGTATTGAAAGGTGGCCACGCATTGAGGATGGCGTGTCGTATAAACGCCACTGTTTCCAGCTCCATAATCAACGGTCATTACCCAAGTGCCATCGGTTCTGCGCAGATAGGGAATCGTGGTTTCTAAAACCAAAGTCTGACCCGCAGGCAGCATCTTGACTTGGTTCCATTCAGCACGCGGCGAGGCCCTGAACGAGCAGCCCAAGAGTGTGTCCGATGCCTTTTTCGGACTTGCCAGCAACCTTGAAAATTCCGGGTGATCCACCAGGGCCACAGGCCGCGTCGAACGCGAGTGGAGAACCGCTCGCAAGTGAATGTGCTCAGCCGTGACTCTTGGAATCAGTTCCACCTGCGGGGCTTCATTCGACACTGGGTGCACGGAGCAGCTCATCAGCAAACTACAGGCTGAGCCCAACAGAAAAAGAAGATGCCGCATGATGGGTGTGGAGAGATGTTTGCCGTCTTTAGCCCAACTCACTTCGCGATCACATCCACCGTCGTGGTTTGGTCCGCTGGCGCCGCGCCACCTTTCAGGACTTTCAGCGCGGCTTCGATGCCGAAGACGGCGAGTTGATCCGCGTGTTGATCGGCGGTGGCGAGCACGCGGCCTTCGGTGAGCAGGGGTTGGAGCGCGGTGATGTTATCAAAGCCGACGATGAGGACCTGCCCGGTTTTGCCAGCGGACTGCACTGCCGCCGCTGCGCCCAGGGCCATGTTGTCATTGGCACACAGCAGGGCTTTGACATTCGGGTGCGCGCTGAGGATGCCAGCGGCCACGGTGTTTGCCTTTTCCATTTCCCACTGGCCACTCTGCACGCTGACGATGCTCATGCCTGCGGCCTTCATCGCATCCTCAAATCCCGCGCGGCGCTGCTGGCCATTGAAGGCGGTGGTGATGCCTTCGATGATGGCCACCTCATCCCCGGCCTTGAGTTTCTTGGCCAAAACCTCGCCCACACGCTTCGCTCCTTCACGATTGTCCGGGCCCACAAAGGGCACACTGAGCGCGGCCTGTTTCAGGACATCAGGGTCCAGTTTGTTGTCAATGTTGATGACCAGCACACCCGCCTGCTGGGCGCGTTTCAGGGATGGCACCAGGGCCTTGGAATCGGCCGGGGCGATGACGATGGCCTTCGCCCCCTGCGCCACACTTTGCTCCACCAGGTTCACCTGCTCGGTGAGGTCCGTTTCATTTTTGATGCCGCTGACGAGCAACTCATAGTCCGCACTGTGCGCGGCCTGGTGCTTCTTTGCCCCTTCCGCCATGTTGCTGAAAAACTCATTCGCCAGCGACTTCATCACCAGCGCCACCTTGGGTTTGCCCGTGTCCGCAGAGGCCGGGGAGGCGGGTTTACAAGAAGACAGGCCCAGGGCCAAAGCAGGCAGCAGGAGGTGGGTGGTGAGTTTCATGGCTGGGTAAAGCGCAAACGTTTGCGCAAAAGAGTTCTTTCGGTCAATCTTATTCTAACGAGATCGGGTCAAAGGGGCCACCGAGCCGCGTGAAATGAGCGTCACGGGCAGCACCAGCTTCGGTTTGGCCGGGGCCGCAGCGGTGGGGTGGAGCTGCTGAAAGAGCAGGCCCATGGCACGCTCTGCCAGCGCCTCGATGGGTTGGGAAAGGGTGGTCAGCGGGGGATCAATCAGCTCGGCCCAGGGCTGCTCATCAAAGGAGATGAGGGAGACCTGGCGGGGCACCTTCAGCTTCAGCGCACGCAGTGCCTGCAAGGCCCCGAGGGCAATGAGATTCCCCAGCGCCAGGATGGCCGTGGGCCGTGGGCGGCTGCTGCGAAAGAGCTGCTGCACGGCTTCCCGCCCGGTCTCGATGGCGTAGTCATGGCCGATGATGAGGGCCTCATCCACGGGCAAGCCCGCCTTCTTCAAAGAGTGGAGGTAGCCGTGAACACGCTCTTGGTTAGCCGAGGAACCCGGCAGGCCCTGGAGACAGACGATGCGCTGGTGCCCGTGGCCGATGAGGTGGCGCATGGCCAGGCGCGTGCCCTGGCGGTGATCACTGGTGACACAGGGGCCGGTGAAGCCCGCAGGCACGCGATCCATCAGCACCAGCGGCCACTGCTCAGCCCGCAGCGATTGCAAATGCGCGGCCTCCAGCCCCACCGGGGCCACGACCAGGCCATCCACCCGGCGGCTGCGCATCAGCCGCACCGCCTCCGCTTCCACCTCCGTGCTTTCTTGCGAATCCGCCAGCAGCACGGAGTAACCCTGCGCGCGGGCCAGGTGCTCCACCTGCCGGGCCAGCGCGGCGAAGAAGGGATTCGACACATCCGGGATGATGAGGCCGATGGTCTGCGTGGTGCGCAGCCGCAGGCCCCGGGCGATCTCATTCACCACGATGCCCTGCGCCCCCGCCGCCTCGCGCACGCGGGACTGAGTCTCCGCGCTGATGCGATACGCCGCCGCCTTGCCACTGAGCACGCGGGACACGGTGGAGACGGAAAGGCCCGTGGTTTCAGCCAGGTGTTTCAGGCCCTCTTGCGGGAAGGATGCCATGGGTCAGCAGAGGGGGGCTACTTCGTGGCCTTCACAGGCTTTTTCAGGAAGACTTTGCGGTCCCAGTTTTTCGCCAGGGCCTCCGGCGTGGTGGTGGAGGCCAGGCCCTGCGCAGGCACTTCCAGCTTGCTGGTCCAAAGGATACCATTCAGCAGCAGCTTGCGTTGATTTTCATTCGCCCAGTTCGCGTGTAAATCACAGCCCGTGAAGCCAAAGCTGCGCCCGCCCGCAGGCCGCTCATAGGCCCAGGCCACCGTCTCCGCACGCCCCGCATGGGCCTTCGCCGCTTCGTTTTTGCGGCTGCTATCGGGCATGGGGCAGGCCAGCAGCGGCGTCACGCCTTTTTCCGCAAAGTGCAGGTTGTACAGCCAGCCATCCTTCGGCAAAGCAAAGGTGGTTAGACCTTGATTGATGGGATGAGCGGGCACGCTGTCAAACTGCACATCCCAGTGGCCTCGGCAGCCGATGTCACTCTGGAACACGGCGCCGAACCACGCCTTAAAATCCGCCGCGCGATCCGCTGGGCAATCAATGGCCTGATGCAGGATGACCAGCCCCGTGCCTGCCGCAGCCAGGGCCTGCATGCGCGCCCAGCGGTCCGGCGTGAGGAAGGACAGCTTGTCCCCGCCATCCATGTAGATGACCACGCAGCGCGCCCCCTCCAGCACCGCCTCATTTTTCGGCCAACCCTCCGCCACCATCACCGGCGCCACCCCCGGAGCCTGCCGCAGCCAGTCCATGAGCAAAGCGCAACCCGCAAAGTATTCGTGCTGACCCGGTTTATTGCTCGGCGCACCCGCCAGCAGCACCACCTTTGCCAGCGCCGGATCTTTCGGCAGCACCTCCAGCGGCACCTGCTGCTGTTCCAGGGTGAACTCAGCCTGCGCCACAGCGGCGAGGAACACAAAAAGCAGTAAAAGAGAGCGCATCCCCGCAGCCTGAAGAATGCCCCAGCAAGTGGCAAGCCCCAAAATGCAGTGTGGGTATTTGGCAGGGTGTGTCAAAACACCATCAAGCAGCCCCGTCCGCCAGTACAGTATTCATCACTCTCCGAGTGATGCCGTCCGCCCCAAAACGCACCGTCCGCCAGTACCGTATTCATCACTCTCCGAGTGATGCCGTCCGCCCCAAAACACACCCGTCCGCAAGTACAGTATTCATCACTCTCCGAGTGATGCCGTCCGCCCCAAAGCGCTCCCCGTCCGCCATGGAGCGCACATGCGCCTGTCCCGCGATTGCGGGATAACACCCCCGTTCGCCCCCCTTGCACACTCCCCCCGCCCCGGAGGGGCGAAAGAAAAACAGCCGGGGGTGAAGGTGCGCAGCACCGAGAACCCCCGGACCCCCGCCTAACCAAATACGCGTCACCAAGGGCGCGCCCTGGAGGAACGCGAGAAACGCACTCGAACCCAGACGCCCACCCCTCACCTCCTCACGACCCCGCACACCCCCGACCGGAGCGCGAATATCCTATTCGCCTAACTCCCCCAACGCGCACGAACCTCTAGTCCGCCGTCGTTCGCCTCACCTGCCCCCCGCATTCACGGCTCGTTCGGAAGAAGGAGCGAACCATCCTGTCTGGGGCGAACGCATCCCTCTCCGAGTGATTCATCCTGTACTGCCGCTGACGACCTCACAGCCCCCATCCGCTGAGGCCAGGATGGCCTCACTCCTTGAGTCCACCCCCTCGCCCCACCCCGCTGCGCATGGGGACCCTGCGCCCTCCCTTTCCCTTTGCCCCACCCTCGCGCCCTGCCATCCCGGCTTCAGCCAGCCACGCGCGGCCTAACGAAACGTGTAGAAACTAACGACCAAGACACGAAATAAATCTCCCCATGACGGCAAAAAAAACCCCGCCGGTTTTCACCAGGCGGGGAAAGCTCCACAACGAGGAGGAAAGGCGGCGGCTACTGCGGCGGCACGCGGAAGAGTTTGCCCGTGTAGGGGCACTTCACTTCCATGCCCGTGGGCAGGCCAGTCACGTCCACGAGCTGGTGCTTGGCGGCGTAGGGGCTGTTGACAAACCCGGCACGGCCAGGGATGGCGTTGCCGTAGGGCAGGTCAGAAGCCGGGGCAGCGGCTGGGCTAGGCGCAGGCGTGGTGGCGGGCGTAGGCTCCAGCTTCGGCTCAGGGGCGGGGGTGATGGCGGCCACTTTTTCAGGGGTGCTGGAGGGCACCGGGACGGTGACGGAGCTGCGCGGCTTGGGCTGCGGGCGCTGGGGCTCGGCCTGCACGCGGGGCTGCTGCGGAGCTGCGGCTACCTGCGGGGCAGCGGGGGCGCTGAGGCCGCTAGGCACCAGGAAAGGCTTCTGCGTGTAAGGGCACACGACTTTAGACCCAGCACTCATGCCGCGCACGTCCACTAGGCGACCGGGAGTGGTGTAGGGGGAACGGACATAACCGGGCAGATCACTGACAGCGCGGGCCACGGGAAGATTGCTATTATTAGAGGCGACCACCACAGGGGCCTGGCGCTTCGGCGCGGCAGCGGGGGTGCTCACGGCCACGTTCTGGCGGCTCGGGCTGGAGCTCAGCGGGGCACCGGAGGAATGGCCCACGTAGTAGCTGATGAGGCCTTTGCTTTGGATCTGATTCCACGCTTCACGGGGAGGCATGGCACAGGAGGACAGAGCTGCAACAGTCATGCCCATGAGGGGCAGACGGAGCCGGGAGAGCGTCGGAGAGTTCAGCATGGCGGGAGCGTTTTTTTTGAATTCGCAGTCTTATTCTAGTGATTTTTTAAGATTATGCAACATCAATGCCAAGACGTGACTGTAATAACGGCTTAATTTTTCGCTTTTATTAGATTTACCATAATAAAGAGCACCTTGTTCTTTGCCCGATTCCTTTTTTATGCACTGGCGCATCATCACTGTGGGAAAGCCCGCGCTGCCCTGGGCCCGTCTGGGTCTGGAAGATTACCTCTACCGCCTCCGCCGCGTGGCGCGGGTGGAGCACATCGTGGTCAAAGAGGGCCCGCGCGAGCAGGTGGAGGCGCAGCTTTTGCAGGCCAGTGTGGAGAGCCTGCGCATCATCTTGGATGAGCGCGGGAAGGCTTATCGCAGCTTGGATCTAGCGCGCTGGATCGAGCAAAAAGACATCCAGGGCACAAAGCGCGCCAGCCTCATCATCGGTGGCGCAGATGGCCACAGCGCCACTTTTCGTCAACAAGCTGATGAATGCTGGACGCTGTCTTCGTTTACCCTTCAGCATGAGATTGCCCTCGTCGTTTTGGCTGAGCAACTGTACCGTGCGTACAGCATTTTACGGAAGGAGCCCTACCACCGTGAATGAAACACCCCTGCCGCGCTTTTTCTCATTTGCGACGCATTTCACTGACGTTTCGCCTTGTTGAGAACTTGAGATTCGCTTATATTTAAAAAATTCCGACTTTCAGCCTCCCGGCCTCCTAATGTCCTCTTCCGTCCTCCGCAACGTGATTCAACCTAAACAATCCTCCTCGCCCCAGGCGCGGACGGGGTCGGAAGAGTTTGCAGAGGCCGAGCGCCCGGTGGAGGAAATGGAGCAGGTGCTGGGCGTACTCATCGAGAACGCACCCGTGGCCATGGCCATGTTTGACCACCAGATGCGCTACGTTTTGGCGAATCGGTCCTGGGTAGAGGAGTTTTCCTTACAGGGGGTGCATCCTTTGATTGGGCGCAGTCAGTATGAAGTCTTCCCCGGCATGCACCCCGGCTGGCGGCAGGTCTATGACCGCGCCCTCCAGGGCCATGTGGTGCGCAGTGAGCACGATGCGCTGTCAGGTCCCGATGGCCGCCGCGTGGTCTATCGCTGGGAGGTACGCCCCTGGCGGCGGAAGAAGGATGCCAGCGTGGGCGGCCTC
Organism: Prosthecobacter dejongeii; assembly: GCF_014203045.1. Lineage (NCBI taxonomy): Bacteria > Pseudomonadati > Verrucomicrobiota > Verrucomicrobiia > Verrucomicrobiales > Verrucomicrobiaceae > Prosthecobacter > Prosthecobacter dejongeii. The sequence goes on along the minus strand of NZ_JACHIF010000005.1, from coordinate 411,000 downwards.
ATGGTCACCTGTGAAAAATTTGGCAATGCCGCCGCCATGCAGGCCCTCACGCCGGAGGAACCCACCCCTGCGCCTGCCCCCGAGGTGAAAGACCGCCGGGGCGACCTGGCGAAGACTCCCCTGCCCATGCTCCGCCTGGATGAAAAGGGCATCATCCACCAGACGAATGCCGCCGCCATGGAGCTGGGGCTGGCCCGCGGCATTCAGGAGGGGTTTTCCACCCTGTGGGAGGTCTTTGCCGATACGCGCGACTCTGCCCGCATGCCCGGTCTCTGGGCCGCCACGCTGGAGAAACTGGCGCGCGATAGCCAGTCCACAGGCAGCGTCTTTGAGATCCCCGCACTCCAGGCCATGGTCTTTACAGATGCCCAGCGCCTGCCCCCGCAGCGCTGGCTCATCACCCCCTGCCAGGAGGCCGAAGGGCCAGAGGATGGGGAAGGCAGCCACTACCTGGCCCTCCTGCTCCCCGCCCAGGCCCTGCCAGAGCCGCGCCCCCAGCCCGCCGCCGCACCCGCCCCCACCGCCCCGCCGAATCTCCCCGCCATCGCACAAGCCGTGGCCGCGCTGACCCAGCACGCCCCCGCCGCTGCCACTGCCGCCGCCCCCGTGGCAGAGCCGCCCGGCATGATGCTGGAGCTACGCCGCGTGCAGGATGAGCTAGCCCGCGCCCGCCAGGAGCTGCGCACCCTGCATGAGGCCGAACGCGTCTTTACCCAAAAAGAATCCCGCGTGCTCCACTACCTGGATGCCCTGCCCTGCGGCGTCCTCGTCCTGGATGACCTGGGCAGCCCCGTTTACCAAAACGAGCCGCTCATGAAGCTGCTGGGCCGCCCCGTGGCCCGCGAAGAAACCGTGGAGGATTGGTTAGGCGCGGCCTGCCCGACCCAGGAGCACCTGCATGAGGTCACCACCCTGTGGCGTGAGGACGTGTGGCGCCGCCAGCTCACCCGCACCTTCTCCCTGGCCACGGCAGATGGCCTGCTGAAGGAGCTAGAGTTTCAGCCCTCCGGCCTCCCCGGTGGCGGGCTACTCATCTGCATCCAGGATGCCACCGAGCACTGCCGCCATGAGGAACAACTGCGCGCCACAGAGGCCAAGTTCCGCACCCTCCTGCATGAAAACCCCGTGCCTGTCGTCCTCATGGACAAAGCTGGCGCGGTGTTTGAAGTGAACCATTTGGCAGAAAGTTTGTTAGGCCAGCCAAAGACCGAGCTGCGCCGCTACGCCCTGGATGCATGGCTGGAGGGAGACTCCACCACCGCCCGCCGCGAGGCCCTGCGGCAGATGCTGGAGACCGGGGAACGCAGCCTCACGGTGGACATCCACCTGCGCCAGCCCGGCGGCCACCTGCTGCCCGCCAGCCTCACCATCGCCCCCGTGCTGGATGCCCAGGGAGACCCCCACTGCACCATCCACTTCCTCCAGAAAAAAGTGGCCGCGCCCACCGCCGCTGCCGCCAGCGTGCCCGCCCCTGCGGCCCCCGCTCACCACGCCTGGGCCAGCGCCCCAGAGGTGCAGCCCACCCAGCCCGCCAGCCTCTTCACCCCGTCCGCCGCACCATCGGTCCCTGCCGCCCCCCGGCCACCGGAGGAGCACCTGCTGCTGCGCACGAACGTGAATGGTCGCATCAAATTCATCACCCCCCACGGCCTCACCCTGCTGGGTCTCACAGAGGCAGAGGCACGCGGCCGCGCCCTGCACCTGCACTTTCGCCCCTCAGACCCCACCGGCTTTTACGCCCAGCTCACCCACCTGGCCCAGTCGGTCCATCCCGTGGACATGCCCTGCTTCACCCGCGAAGGCCAGCGCCAGCCCACCCGCCTGCGCATCACCGCCACAGACGGCGGCGGCTTTGACTTTGAGCTGACCCAGATCGTCGAAGCACCCCCGCCTCCCCCCGCCACCCAGCCCCCTCACACCGGGCCAGACTCTGCCCCCTCATCGCGCAATGCCCTCACCAGCGCCCCGCACGCAGCCTGGCCCGTGGCGGATCTCTCCCGTGAAAAACTCCTGCTCAGCGAGACCCATCACCGGATCAAAAACCACCTCCAGATCATCTCCAGCCTCCTGAATCTGGAGTCCAACAGCCTCACAGATCCCACCGCCCGCAGCGCCCTGCGCTCCAGCCAAAATCGCGTCCGTGCCATTGCCGAGCTGCACCAGCACCTCTACCAGCTCGCCATCGGCACCGGAGAAAGTTTCCAGGTCTTCGCCGAGGGCCTCGTCCAGCGCCTGCGGGATTGTTATCAAGTGCCCGCCGGGCGCGTGAGTGTGGAGCTCAGCCTCCAGGCCGGCCACATCGAGCCCGAATGGCTCATGCCCCTGGCCCTCACGCTGAATGAGACCCTTTCCAACAGCTTCGAGCACGCCTTCCCCGAAGGCCGCAGCGGCAGCCAGCAGGTGCGCCTCACCTTCAGCCCCCACGGCGGCCAGCTCCTGGTGCGGGACGACGGCATCGGCCTCGCCGAAGACTTCGACACCGCCGCCTCCACCGGCCTCGGGCTAAAGATTCTCGGCGTCTTTGCCGAGCAAATGAACGGCTCCCTGCAACTCACCCGCCTCAGCCCCAGCGGCACCCAAGTGCAACTGAACTTCCCCCTCGCCCCCGCACCCAGCGCGTAGGTCTGCGCGTGAACGCAAAGTTGATTAGGCCACATGGAAGCCACCTTCGCCCCCCTCCGGGGCGCAAGCAAAGGGGAAAGCTAGCGCACAGGGTCCCCAGGCGCAGCTGGCCAACGGAACAGCCCCGTCCGCCAGTACAGTATTCATCACTCTCCGAGTGATGCCGTCCGCCCCAGCACGCATCGTCCGCCCCCTTGCATCCCGCCCCGGAGGGGCGAAAGAACAATAGCCGGGGGTGAAGGTGCGCAGCACCGAGAACCCCCGGACCCCGCCTAACCAAAAACGCGTCACCAAACGCTGCGCCCTGGAGGGGCGCGAGAAGCGTCCCCCCACTCTCACGCCCACCCCTCACCTCCCCACGCCCCCGCACACCCCCGACCGGAGCGCGAATATCCTATTCGCCTCACTCCCCCAGCGCGCACGGAGTCCTCCCCCACCCCCGTTCGCCCCCACCATCTACCCATTCCACTCCCCAGCGCGCCCCCAAGCATGAAACACCGCAGAGGTAAGAAAACCGCAGAGAAAACCCTTCTGAAAAACTCTTCTCTGCGGTGTGTCCTTTTTTCAAAGGCGGATGGGCCTATCGGGAACGGTCGCGCACGGGCACTCCGGTCGCGCTAAGAAAGTCAGGCGAATAAAATATTCGCGCTCCGTCCGTCGGCCTTCGGACTCGCAGGAGTGGAGGGGCGAGCATGAGATGCGAGCCCCCTTCTCGCGCCCCTCCAGGGCGCACCTCTTGCCGCATCGTTGGTTATTCCGTCCATCCGGGGGTTCCCGCTCGCCAAGCCTCGCTCCACCCCCGGCTACCTGCTTTCGCCCCTCCAGGGCGGGGGAACAGCCCCGTCCGCCAGTACAGTATTCATCACTCTCCGAGTGATGCCGTCCGCCCCAAAGCGCACCCGTCCGCCCCCTTCCCCCCGCCCCGGAGGGGCGAAAGACCAATAGCCGGGGGTGAAGGTGCGCAGCACCGAGAACCCCCGGACCCCCACCTAACCAAAAACGCGTCACCACCCGCCGCGCCCTGGAGGAGCGCGAGAAACCTCCGTTCGCTCCAACCACCCACACTTCCTGTTAGGACCCTTCCCAAACCGTCCCGCGTGCGGAACGGAACGACCATGCACGCAGCCCCCGACCATCAAACGTCTTCTTGTCCCCCATTCGCTCCATCCCCCGATGCCGGAGGCATCCCAGCCGATAGCCAGGGGTAAAGTGAGTCCCGCCTGCGGGACGAACGCACCCCTGGTGGTACAAAGACGTCACCCCACCCAAGGTCGCATCCTGGAAGGATGCCAGCGATGTGCGCTCGGTCTAACATCCCCGGGGTGAATCGGGGATGGATCGCCCCTTCTCGCGCCCCTCCAGGGCGCACCTCTGGCCACATCGTTGGTTATTCCGCGCATCCGGGGGTTCCCGCTCGCCAAGCCTCGCTCCACCCCCGGCTCCTCTTCTTTCGCCCCTCCGGGGCGGGGAGTGCGCAAGGGGGCGGATGGAGGCGGGCTCAAGGAGTGAGGCCATCCTGGCCTCAGCGCTCCCCCCGTAGCCGCCTGCGCCAGTACAGTATTCATCACTCTCCGAGTGATGCGTCCGCCCCAAAACGCCTCGTCCGCAGTACAGTATTCATCACTCTCCGAGTGATGCGTCCGCCCCAAAACACACCGTCCGCCCCCTTCCCCTCGCCCCGGAGGGGCGAAAGAAAACTAGCCGGGGGTGCAGCGAGGCACGAGCGAAACCCCCGGCCCCCCGCCTAACCAACAACACCTCACTCCCCCCCCCGCGCCCTGGAGGGGCGCGAGAAAGGCCGATTGCACCCTTTCGAGGTTGGTGAACCCAGCGACACCGCTGGCATCCCTCCAGGATGCGACCCTGAGAGAGGGCATATCTTCGCCTCACCAGGGGTGCGTTCGCTAGGGCTCACTTGACCCCTGGCCACCGGCGGCGATGCCTCCGGCATCGGAGAAGGCGAACGACATCCCTCTCCCAGTGATTCATCCTCTACCGCCGCAGACGACTTCTCACCCGCCCCACCCTCAAACCTCCCTTCGCTCTCATCCCTGATTAAATCCCACCCCTCAGCCGATGCTGGAGTCCCCTGCCCACAACTAGGCAGCCTTCGCGGGCCTGCTCCCTATGCCTGTCACGGACTTGTGACACGACTCCGGCTGACGACACCTCCTGGGGGCGTTACGGGCAGGGCCCCCCATGATAAAGCTTTCCCGTAGCCTCCTTCTTTGGTCGTGTTTGTGGTTAGTCGCCCCCGCACTGCGGGCGCAGACGGCCACCTGGAATGCCACGAATTCCACCTGGGGCACCGCAGGAAACTGGCTGCCCGCCTCCGTGCCCGTGAGTGGCAGCGGCCTGCACCTGCGCTTTTTCACCGGCACTTACACGAGCACGAACAACATCGGCCCCATGACGCTGAATCGGCTCACGGTGACAAACACGGGCAATGGCACCCTCACCCTGGCCGCCTCCGCAGCGGCGAATACCCTCACCTTTGCGGGCACCAATCCCACGCTCGACATCACCGGGCTCGCCCGTTTCACCGGCTTTCTCGCGGGCAATGGAACGATCACGAAGGTGGGCTCAGGCAACTTCATCCACGACAGTGACAATGCGGGTTTCACCGGCACCCTCATCATCAATGAAGGCCGTTTTTCCAACTGGGGCGGCACCAGCACCACCCCGCTGGTGAATAACTTCAACCCCGTCTCCATCGTGGTGAACAACGGCGGCACCTACCAGTTCGGCAATGCCGGCGCAGGAGATCCAAACCTGCCGCTCACCACCTACATCACGGTCAATACCGGCGGCACGGTGAACTGGCAGGAGGGGCAGACCTTTGGCGGCTTTCACCTCCAGGGCGGCAGGCTGGAGCTCACCGGTGGCGCGCCTGCCACCAGCGGCAGCACGCAGCAGACGTGGACCAGCGGCAGCGTGGTGGGAAATGCGTACACGGGTACTGCCTACAATGTGGGCGGCAGCGGCATCATCAACAAGACCACCAGCGGCACCGTCACCCTCAGCGGCTCCACCGCGCTGAATAACACCGGCGGCCTGCGCATCCAGGACGGGCGCGTCATCCTTTCCCATGCGCTGAATCTGGGCACCGCCCCGCTCACCTTGGGTGCCAGCGGCACCACCGGCACGCTGGAATATCAAGGCGCCACCGCCACCCGCGCAGGCACCCTCACCCGCGCCACCGGCGGCAGCGGCGTCATCCAGATCACCGATGCCAGCGCCATCCTCACCCTCACCGGCACGCAGTCCGGCTCGGGCATGCTGACGAAGACCGGGCCCGGCACCCTGCACCTCACCGGCACCTCCACCGCCACGGGCCTCACGCAGGTGAGCCAGGGCACCCTGCGCATGAACCCCCTCACCCTTTCCGGCGGCATCAATGTGGGCGCAGGCAGCACCCTGGCTGTGAATGTGGGCAGCAGCACGGCGGAGTTCAGCCTGCCGGGCCTGTATCTGGAGGATAGCACCTCCGTGCTCGCGCTGGAGCTGGCCACCGCCACCGTGCCCACGCAGACGCTGGTGAATGTGCGCAACAACAGCAGCTTCCTCTTCACCCCCGGGGCCACGCTGCGCGTGAGCAATACGCTGCCCTTTGCCAATGGCACCTACACCCTGCTGGACTACGATGGCTTTGAGATTGATAGCGGGCTGAATCTGCAACTCGCGGGCCGCACCCTCGGCACCCTCATCTATGACACCGCGAATACCCGCATCCAGCTCAGCATCACAGGCACCGATACGCTGAAATGGAAGGGCGACCTCAGCAGCGTGTGGGACGTGGGCAGCGCCGCGAATGTGGGCGGCACGAACAACTGGCAGCTCGTCACCGCCGGCACCGCCACGAACTACATCCAGACGGATGCCCTCCGCTTTGACGATACGGCCACCACCTTCAATGTGCAGCTCAATGCCGTGGTGAGTCCGCAATCCGTCACCGTGGATACCGCTGGCACTTACGCCCTCGCAGGCGCGGGCAAGATCACCGGCACCACAGGCCTAACCAAAAGCGGCACTGGCACCCTCATCCTCGCCACGGACAATGACTACACCGGCGGCACCCTCATCTCCGGCGGCACTTTGCAGTTAGGCCAGGGTGGCAGCCAGGGCAGTGTGAAAGGGCCCGTCACCCTCAGCGATGGCATCCTCGGTTTCAATCGCTCCACCCCCACCACCTTTGACAATGTCTTCACCCTCCTGGGCAGCAACGGCATCCGCCAAGATGGGGCCACCGTCACGCTGAATTCCCGCCTCACCCTCGGCACCGCCACCTTCTCCATGGATGGCACCGGCACGCTGGATGTGGTGGGCGGCATTTCCGGCACGGGCATCCTGAATAAATTTGGCAGCGGCACGCTCACCCTGCTGGGGGACAATGGCTTCACCGGCACCATCAATATCCACCAGGGCATCCTGCAACTGACGGATCGCGGCGCAGGCGGCGACCTCGATGCCGCCTCCATCGCCATCCACAATGGCGGCACCTTCATCTTCGGTCCCGATGGCAATCCCGACCTGCCCGGCACCACCATCGTCACCATCAATGCTGGCGGTTTGTTCGATATCCAGACGGGTGAAAGCTACGGTGGTTTCATCCTCAATGGCGGCGAATACCGCGCCTCTGGGGCCTCCAGCACGGCGGACACCACCGTGGTGGGCACGTCCGTGTTTGACCTCCGCGCAGGCAGCCTCACCAGCACCGGCGCAGGCGGTTCCCTGGGCCAGTCTGGCGGCGGAGTTCTAACCAAAAGCACGACCGCCACCGTCACCGTGAATAGCGGCGTCACTTTCAACAACAACCTCACCCTCCAGATCCGCGAAGGCACCCTGGCCATGCCCTTCAGCAGCGTGCCCACCACCGGCACCGTCACCAATGGCACCGGCACACCCCTGGCCGGGTTGGAATTTGGCAGCGCCAGCACCGAGGGCACCTGGCAGATCCAGGGCCCCGGCACCGCCACCTCCACCCGCGCCCTCACCGTGGCCGCAGGCGGCGGCCGGATCGAGGTGACCCAGGCCAGCGGCACCCTCACTCTCAGCGGCGCATTGACCGGCACCGGCCCCCTGGTGAAAACCGGCGCAGGCACGCTGAACCTCACCGGCAGCCTCAGCAGCACTGGCCTGCTCACCGCCAGTGAAGGCACCCTGCGGGTGAAGCCCGGCACCCTCCCCGGCGGCCTCACCGTCGGCAGTGCTGCCACCCTCGCCGTGCAGGGAGATGCCACCGCCGCCAGCCTCAGCACCCCCACCTTAAACCTGGGCGGCAATACCGCGCTGCTGCTGGAGCTGAATACCGCCACACTCCCCGCCGTGCCGCTGGTGAATGTCACCACCACCGGCGGCCTCAGCCACGCGGGCAGCACCACCCTGCGCCTCAGCAACAGCCTGCCCTTTGCCACCGGCCTCTACACCCTGCTGGACTACGCAGGCAGCGCCATCACCAGCGGCTTCACCCTCCAGATGGAAGGCCGCAGCACCGGCAGCCTCGTCTATAACACCGCCAGCACCAGCCTGCAGGCAAACATCGTCCAGGGTGAAGAAGTGCGCTGGACCGGCAGCACCAGCGCCGTGTGGGACGTGGGCAGCGCTGTCAATGTGGGCGGCAGCCAAAACTGGCAGACCCGCACCAGCCTGGCTGCGACCAATTTTGTCCAGGCGGATTTCATCCACTTCGAAGACGGGGCCAGCCAGTCTAACGTACAGCTCGACAGCGCCGTGCGGCCCAGTGCCATCACCATCAATGCCAGCACGAACTACACCTTCAGTGGCAGTGGCAAGATCACCGGCAACACCGGCCTAACCAAAAGCGGCACCGGCACCCTCACCCTCACCACGGATAACGACTACACCGGCCTCACCACCATCGCCGCCGGGCAGGTGCGCCTGGGCACAGGTGGCAGCACGGGCAGCCTCACTGGCCCCGTCACCCTCAGCGGTGGCAGCCTCGTCTTGGATCGCAGCACCGCCTTCACCCACAGCAGCGCCATCGCCATCAATGCCGACACCAGCGCCGTGGCCGAGCCCCCCGCCGCCCTCCGCATCACCGGCAGTGGCGATGTCACCCTCTCCGGCATCCTCAGCGGGGCCGCCCTCCGCCCTCTGGAAATGAGTGGCACCGGCACCCTCTACCTGCGCGCGGCCAATACCTACACCGGCACCACCCTCATCAGCAGCGGCACCGTCTCCATCAGCGGCACCACCGGCCTGGGCGCAGCCACCGCCGATGTCCTCATCAATGGCGGCACCCTCCAGCTCACGGCGAACACCCTCGGCAGCGTGTCCAACACCGCCCGCAGCATCACCGTCGGCGCAGCAGGAGCCACCTTTGATTTCCAGGTCGCGCAGAGCTTCAGCGGCAACGGTTTTTCCGGCACGGGCAACGTCATCAAAACCGGCGCTGGCCGCTGGGGCGTGGGCTCGAACGGCAGCACCTTCTCCGGCGAAATCTTGATCCAGGAAGGCTCCCTGCTCATGACCTCCGCGCAGCTCAACAGCGCCCGCCATCTCACCGTCGCCAGCGGGGCCCAGTTCATCATTGACGACGACGCCGCAGGCACCTGGTCCCTGGCCACCGGCGGCCTCTTCACCTTCAGCGGCGACGGCGGCGGCGAGGGTGCCCTGCGCCAAATCAACAGCAACGGCCCCACCAGCGGCAACGTCTTCACCACCACCTTCAGTCGCGACCTCGTGCTCGCCAGCCCCAGCGTCCTCATCAGCACCGAGACCGCCACCGGCACCCTTTTGACCACCGCCGCAGTGACTGGCCCCGGCACCTTGGTGAAGCAAGGCCCCGGCACGTTGCGCCTCGGCGCAGGTGGCACCTACACCGGCGGCACAGACATCCGCGCAGGCACCCTGCTCGTGACCAACACCAGCGGCAGCGCCACCGGCACCGGCCCCCTCACCCTGCGCAGCGGCAGCACCCTCCAGGGCACCGGCAGCATCGCCAGCGCCACCACCCTCCAGGCCGGGGCCGTGCTGCAAGCCGGCACCGCCACCGCCCGTGGCACCCTCACCTTCACCGGCGAAACCCTCCTGCAAACCGGCAGCCGCACTGACTTCCGCCTCACTGCCAACGGCAGCAACGACCTCCTCATCTTCAACAGCCTCACCCTCGAAACCGGCGCCAGCCTCCGCCTCCTCCTCAGCTACACCCCCGCCGCGGGCGATACCTTCAACCTCATCGACTGGACCAGCCTCGGCAGCGGCAGCGACACCGACTGGACCAACAACCTCGACCTCAGCGCCGCCCTCCTCGGCGGCCAGCTCGCCTGGGACCTCAGCCAGTTCAACAGCCAAGGCATCCTGAGCGTCATCACCCTCGTGCCCGAGCCCTCCCGCGCCCTCCTTCTCCTCCTCGGCCTCAGCCCCCTCCTCCTGCGCCGCCGCCGCTCGCAAAAAGCCTAACCTCTCACAGACCACCCCGCCCCCTGGCCCCTCCCCCCGCCCCGGAGGGCCGCAGACATTCGCCTCGCCGCTTCGCACCTGTCCGCACCGTCCGCCAGTAGAGTATTCATCACTCTCCGAGTGATGCCGTCCGCCCCAGCACGCATCGTCCGCCAGTACAGTATCCATCACTCTCCGAGTGATGCGTCCGCCCCAGCACGCATCGTCCGCCAGTACAGTATCCATCACTCTCCGAGTGATGCGTCCGCCCCAGCACGCATCGTCCGCCAGAACAGTATCCATCACTCTCCGAGTGATGCGTCCGCCCCAAAGCGCCCGCCGTCCATCATGGAGCGAACATGCGCCTGTCCCGCGATTGCGGGATCTCGCGTGCCGACTTCTGCGTCCTCGCGTCCGCGACTGCGGGATCACACCCCCGTCCGCCCCCCCTTGCACCCTCCCCCCGCCCCGGAGGGGCGAAAGAACAATAGCCGGGGGTGCAGCGAGGCACGAGCGAAACCCCCGGATGGACGGAATAACCAACGATGTGGCAAGAGGTGCGCCCTGGAGGGGCGCGAGAAGCGCACTCGCACCAAGACGTCCACCCCTCACCTCCACACGCCCCCGCACACCCCCGTGCCGGAGCGCGAATATCCTATTCGCCTAACTCCCCCCAGCGCGCGCGGACACCTCCCCACCCCCGTTCGCCCCACCTCCCCGCACGCATCCAAGGCTCGTTCGGAAGAAGGCGGCGGACCATCCTACCTGGGGCGAACGCATCACTCGGAGAGTGATGAATACGGTACTGCCGCAGACGACCTCACACCACTATCCGTCCCCCCCACCCCACTGCGCATGGGGACCCTGCGCCCTACCTTGCCCCCGTTCGCCCTCCCCCCGCCCCGGAGGGGCGAAAGCCAATAACCGGGGGTGAAGGTGCGCAGCACCGATAACCCCCGGACCCTCGCCTAACCAACAACGCGTCACCACCCGCCGCGCCCTGGAGGGGCGCGAGAAACCTCCGTTCGCTCCAACCACCCACACTTCCTGTTAGGCCCCTTCCCAGACTATCCCGCGTGCGGGACGGAATGACCATGAACGGAGCCCCCGACCAGCAAACGTCTTCTTGCCCCCATTCGCTCCATCCCCCGATGCCGGAGGCATCGCAGCCGATAGCCAGGGGTAAAGTGAGTCCCGCCTGCGGGACGAACGCACCCCTGGTGGTGCAAAGACGTCATCCCACCCAAGGTCGCATCCTGGAAGGATGCCAGCAGCGTGCGCACGGTCTAACATCCGCGGGGTAAATCGGAGGTGCAATCGCCCCTTCTCGCGCCCCTCCAGGGCGCACCTCTTGCCACATCGTTGGTTATCCCACCCATCCGGGGGTTCCCGCTCGCCAAGCCTCGCTCCACCCCCGGCTAATAGCTCGCGCCCCTCCGGGGCGGGGGAGAACACCCCCGTCCGCAAGTACAGTATCCATCACTCTCCGAATGATGCGTCTGCCCCAAAGCGCCCGCCGTCCGCCATGGAGCGCACATGCGCCTGTCCCGCGATTGCGGGATCTCGCGTGCCGACTTCTGCGTCCTCACGTCCCGCGCCTGCGGGATCACACCCCCGTCCGCCCCCCTTGCACCTCCCCCCGCCCTGGAAGGGCGAAAGCCAACAGCCGGGGGTGAAGGTGCGCAGCACCGAGAACCCCCGGACCCTCGCCTAACCAACAACGCGTCACCGCCCGCCGCGCCCTGGAGGGGCGCGAGAAGCGTCCCCCCACTCTCACGCCCAGCCCTCTACTCCTACGCCCCCGCACACCCCCGTGCCGGAGCGCGAATATCCTATTCGCCTGACTCCCCCAACGCGCACGGACACCTCCCCCACCCCCGTTAGCCCCACCTCCCCGCACGCATCCAAGGCTCGTTCGGAAGAAGGCGGCGGACCATCCTGTCTGGGGCGAACGCATCACTCGGAGAGTGATGAATACGGTACTGCCCCACCCTTTCCACTTTCCCCATTTCCCCATCCCCCCTACCACCCCACCGGCTGCGTCCAGGCCTTCTGAAGCTGCCCGGGCGTCGCCGGATTCTTCATCCCTTGATCTGAGATCACGATGGCGCGCACGTACAGCTCCTCGCCCGTCATCTGGTAGCTGCTTTCCAGGCCATCGCTGCTGGCCAGCAGCTTGCCCACATCCTCACTGTGCTTCAGGCGCACCGGGTAGTTATCATCCGCAGGCGCAGGCACCTCCACCACCGCGCGATCGTAATTCTTCAACGTGCCGCGAAATTCCGTCCGGTACTTCACCCCCGGCTCGCCCTGGATCTTCACCGTCAGCTTGCGCGTGGTTTTGTCAAAGGTCACGTCCTTCAGCGTCACCCCGCAGGAGGCATAGAAATCACCCCGGTGCAGGGCCTCCACCAGCGCATCGCCCTCCAGCTTCTCCGCCTTCACCATCACCCAGCCGCGGCCAGAGGTGGCCGTGCCGCCGTGGTAGTGGTGGCTGTCATCCGTGCCCAGCGCATACAGCGGCGCCGCCTTCAGCTCCACCAGGCGGATGGTATTGGCGATGTCCCAGATGCGCTCGGTCGAGGTATCTGCACGCGCCGGGTCCCCCTCCGGGTAGGTGGAAGGGTGGCCGTTATAGACCTCGAAAAATTTATCCTCGATCACGTGGGCGATGTCCTCCGCACTCACCGCCCAGCGGAAGTTCGGGTGGTTCAGGTGCGACATGATGGGCTTGCCCTTTTTCAGCCCCTGCGCCGCGATGGCCTGCAAATTCGTGCGCATCGTCTCGCGGATGGAAACCAGGTCCTTCACCGGTTGGATCGCCTCCGTCAGGTTGATCGCATTGATGTGGATGGGGGAATTGCCAAAGCCCGCGCTCACCTCCTCCGCCTGCACCAGCAGGAATTTTCCCGGCTCCTCCAGCTTCCCGCGATACTCCTCCAGCGTCTTCAGCTTCACCTCCACCCCGCCCTTCGGCGCAGGCCGCGTCACCAGCCAGTCCGCGCCGTAGCGCTCGCTGCATTTCTCCATCACCTTCCGCCCCAGCGTGATCTTTTTCTTCTCGATGGTGGACTCCGCCACCCACTTGTCCCCCTCCGCCAGCGTGTTGTGGTCAGACATGCAGAGAAAGTCATACCCCTGGTCCTTATACCAGGCCGAAATCATCTCCGGAAAGTCATTGCCATCGCTCCACAGAGAATGCGTGTGCGTGTTCCCCTTGAACCAGCGCGGTTCAGCAGCAGGGGCAGTGACGGCGAGAAAAAGAAACGGCAGCAGGGCAAATCTCATGGTGGTTCTCCCTTGAACGCAGCGTATCGGCACGAACAATCAGTCGCCTATGTTAAATTCCGTTCACCTCGCCCTCACCCAGACGGAGGCCCACCTGCTGGCGCTGCGTCAGCCCACGGGCCACTGGGAGGGGCAGCTTTCCAGCAGCGCACTCTCCACCGCCACCGCCGTGGTGGCCCTGCGCGGGGTGGATGCCGTGGCGCATGCAGACCTCATCGCCGCCGGGGTGCAGTGGCTCATCACCCATCAAAATGCCGATGGCGGCTGGGGAGATACCACCGTCAGCAAGAGCAATCTCTCCACCACCCTCCTGTGCTACAGCGCCCTGCACGCCGCCGCCGCCAGTGGCACCGCCGCCCAGGCCGCCCTGGCCCAGGCCGCAGCGTGGATCACCACCCAGGTCGGCTCGCTGAAACCGGAGGCCATCGCCCAGGCCGTCATCCGCCGGTATGGCAAAGACAAAACCTTCTCCGTCCCCATCCTCATGCTCTGCACCATCGGCGGCACCCTGGGGGACAAAGCCTGGCGCCGCGTCCTACCCCTGCCCTTTGAGCTGGCCGCCTTGCCACGCTCTTGGTTCGGCGCCGTGGGCCTGCCCGTCGTCAGCTACGCCCTCCCGGCCTTGATCGCCATCGGCCACGCCCGGTTTAAAAATGCCCCCCCCGCCTGGTGGAATCCCCTCCGCTGGCTGCGTGCCGCCCTGTGGCCCCGCATCCGGCCCATGCTCCAGACCCTGCAGCCCAGCAGCGGCGGCTACCTGGAGGCCACACCCCTCACCAGCTTTGTCACCATGGCCCTGGCTGCTGCCGGGGAGAAAGATCACCCCTGCATCCCTGGTGCCATCGCCTTTTTAAAACGCTCTATGCGGGCGGATGGCAGTTGGCCCATTGATACCAATCTCGCCACCTGGGGCACCACCCTCGCCAGCAAAGCCCTGGGCCACACGGACGAACGCGTGCGCCACTGGCTGCAAGGCCAGCAGTATCAAACGATGCACCCCTTTACCAACGCCGCCCCCGGTGGCTGGGCGTGGACGGACCTGCCCGGCGGCGTGCCCGATGCCGACGACACCGCCGGCGCCCTCATCGCCATGAAACTCACCCCTGGGGAAGGCACCGGCGGCCCCGCCCAGGCCGGCATCACCTGGCTGCTGGACCTGCAAAATCGCGATGGCGGCATGCCCACCTTCTGCCGGGGCTGGGGCACCCTGCCGTTCGACCGCAGCACGCCCGAGCTCACCGCCCACGCCCTGCTCGCCTGGTGGCTGTGGGAAAAAGACCTCCCCCCCGCCCAGCGCCAGCGCGTGGCCCACGCCACCCGCCAGGCCCTGAAATACCTGCGCCGCACCCAGCGCGCCGACGGCTCCTGGATCCCCCTGTGGTTCGGCAATGAGCACACCCCCGACGAAGAAAACCCCGTCTATGGCACCGCCCAGGTCGTCGCCTACCTCAGCAGTACCGAAGCCCTCGCCGCGCAAGCCAGCGACCTCATCGAAAGCGGCCGTCGCTACCTTTTGACCCGCCAGAAAACCGACGGCAGTTGGGGGGGAGATCTCCACGCCCCCTCCTCCATTGAGGAGACCTCCGTCGCCCTGCACGCCCTCCTCCTCCAGCCCGGTCCCCAGCCCCAGGACTACGCCACCCGCGCCACCCTCTGGCTCGTGGCCACCACCCAGCACGGCACCCACTTTCCCACCGCCCCCATCGGCCTCTACTTTGCCCGCCTCTGGTATCACGAGCAGCTCTACCCCATCATCTGGACCCTCCAGGCACTTCGCCGAGTGAAAGCCGTCTTGCCCACCGTTTCAGAACCCGGTACAACCACGCCCACATGACCACCAGCCGCCGCACGTTTCTCACCAGCCTCGCCTCCACCGCCGCCGCCGCCACCACCCTCGCCCGCGACTGGACCGGCCAGACCCCCGAGCGCTACCCCGACCCCGACGTCATCGCCCTCGAGCCCGCCTTTGCCAAATACATCCAGGGAAACTCCCCCCTCCGCCGCCTGCACACCGGCATGCTCTGGGCCGAAGGCCCCGCCTGGAACGGCAGCGGCAACTACCTCGTCTGGAGTGACATCCCCAACAACGCCCAGATGCGCTACCTGCCCGAAGACGGCCACGTCAGCACCATGCGCAACAACGCCGGCAACAGCAACGGCAACACCTTCGACCTCCAAGGCCGCCAGATCTCCTGCGAGCACGCCCACCGCCGCGTCACCCGCTACGAGCTCAACGGCCAAGTCACCGTCCTCGCCTCCGAATACGAAGGCAAACCCCTCAACGCCCCCAACGACGTCGTCGTCCACCCCGATGGCAGCATCTGGTTCACCGATCCCGGCTACGGCAGCATGGGCGACTACGAAGGCAACCAGGGCGAGCTCCACCACAAAGAAGCCGTTTACCGCATCGCGCCCGATGGCAAACTCACCCGCGTCACCGATGCCGAGTCCAAGCCTAACGGATTATGCTTCAGCCCCGACTACAAAAAACTCTACGTCGTGGATACCGGCCCCGCCAAAAACATCCGCGTGTATGACGTCGTGGACGGCATCAAACTCGACGGCGGCCAAGAATTCGCCTCCATGAAAATGGACCCACCCGCCACAGCCGAGCCCAGCCGACGAGCCCCCACGCCAAAGTCCATCCTCGAAAGCATCCTCCGCACCGGTCAAGGCGGCTCCGACGGCATCCGCTGCGACGTGGACGGCAACCTCTGGGCCACCGCCGGCTGGGCAGGCGACGGCTACGACGGCGTCCACATCTTCACCCCCGTCGGCCAACGCATCGGCCTCATCAAACTGCCCGAAACCGGCAGCAACCTCTGCTTTGGCGGCCCCAAGCGCAACCGCCTCTTCATCACCGCCAGCCAGTCCCTCTACAGCCTCCACGTCAACACCCGCGGCGCCCACCACTGCTAACCCCCCTCATCCGCAGTACAGCATCCATCCCTCTCCCAGTGATGCCGTCCGCCCCAAAACGCACTGTCCGCCATGGAGCGCACGCATCTTGCGTGCTGAGTTCTGCGTCCTCGCGGAACTCCCATCTCACACCCACGTTCGCCCCCCTTGCACACTCCCCCGCCCCAGAGGGGCGAAAGAACAATAGCCGGGGGTGAAGGTGCGCAGCACCGATAACCCCCGGACCCCCGCCTAACCAACAACGCGTCCACCAAGGATGCGCCCTGGAGGGGCGCGAGAAACCCCCGCTCACCCCCACCCCCCACACTTCCTGTTAGGCCCTTTCCCAAACCATCCCGCGTGCGGGACGGAACGACCATGCACGCAGCCCCCAACCCTCAAACGTCTTCTTGCCCCATTCGCTCCATCCCCCGATGCCGGAGGCATCGCAGCCGATAGCCAGGGGTAAAGTGAGTCCCGCGTGCGGGACGAACGCACCCCTGGTGAGGTCAAAAACACATCTTCACTCAAAGTCGCATCCTGGAAGGATGCCAGCGGCGTGACCAACTCCACCGACCTCGAAAGGGTGCAATCGGCCCTTTCTCGCGCCCCTCCAGGGCGCACCTATTGCCACATCGTTGGTTATTCCGTCCATCCGGGGCGGGGGAGAACACCCCCGTCCGCAAGTACAGTATCCATCACTCTCCGAGTGATGCCGTCCGCCCCAAAACGCACCGTCCGCCATGGAGCGCACGCATCTTGCGTGCTGAGTTCTGCGTCCTCGCGGAACTCCCATCTCACACCCACGTTCGCCCCCTTGCACCGCCCCCCGCCCCGGAGGGGCGAAAGCTCATAGCCGGGGGTGAAAGTGCGCAGCACCGAGAACCCCCGGACCCCCGCCTAACCAAATACGCGTCACCAAGGGCGCGCCCTGGAGGGGCGCGAGAAACGCACTCGGACCGAGCCGCACACCCCCGACCGGAGCGCGAATATCCTATTCGCCTCACTCCCCCAGCACGCACGGACACCTCCCCCACACCCGTTCGCCTCACCTCCCCCCACTTCCAGCGCACGTTCGGAAGAGGCAGCGAACCATCCTGTCTGGGGCGAACGCATCCCTCTCCGAGTGATTCATCCTGCACCGCCGCAGACGACCTCACACCCCCCTTCTCCGCTCCCCACCAAAGAAAAAGGGCACCCGCAGGTGCCCCATCCCACCCCCACATCACTCCCACTCGATGCTCGCCGGTGGCTTCGTGCTGATGTCATACAGCACGCGGTTCACACCCTTCACGCTGTTGAGGATCTTGTTAGACGTGTTGCGCAGCACCTCATACGGCAGCTCCACCCAGTCCGCCGTCATCGCGTCTTCGCTGATGACCGCGCGCAGAGAGATGGCCTGCTCATAGCTGCGTTCATCCCCCTTCACGCCCACCGTTTTCACCGGCAGCAGCGCCGCGTAGGCCTGCCACACGTGCTGGTACCAGCCACTGCGATGCAGCTCCGCGATGAAGATCGCATCGGCCTGCTGCGTGGAAAGGATGCGCTCCGGCGTGATCTCACCCGGGATACGCACCGCCAGGCCAGGGCCGGGGAAAGGATGCCGCCACAGGGCGCGATGTGGGATGCCCAGGCTGGCGCCCAGCGCACGCACTTCGTCCTTAAACAGCTCGGCCAGAGGCTCCAGCACCTTGCCCTGCGACTTCAGTTCCATGATGCGGTCCACCCGGTTGTGGTGGGTCTTGATCTTGCTGGCGATGGAGCCGCTCGTCGCGCTCTCGATCACGTCGGGGTACAGCGTCCCCTGGGCCAGCAGCTCCACATCATCCGCCAGCTTCCAGAACTCCTCCACAAACAGCGTGCCGATGATGCGGCGCTTCTGCTCAGGGTCCGTCACGCCCTTCAGCGCGCCCAGAAAGACTTCGCTCGCATCAATCTGCTCGATGGGCACACCCACCTCTTCAAACAGCACCTTCACCTCAGCAGCCTCATTCAGGCGCATCAGCCCGGTATCAATGAAGATGCAGCGCACCTTCACCCCGGCACGCGCCAGCAGCACCGCCAGCACCGTGCTATCCACCCCGCCAGACACCCCACAGATGACTTCGCGGTCACCCACGTCCGTCTTGATCTGGGCGATCATCTGGTCCTTGAACTCTTGGATGTCGAACTTCGCCAGCTTCGCGCCGCTTTCCGTGAGGAAGTTTTTCAAAATGGCCGTGCCCTCATGCGAGTGCGTCACCTCCGGGTGAAACTGGATGCCCCAGCAGCGGTCACTCCACTTCAGCGCCACCGGCACCGCATCTTCATTCGTGGCGATGACCTGCGTGGTCGCCGCCAGATTCGCGCAGGTATCGCTGTGGCTCATCCACACCTGAGATTCAGGCGAGATGCCTTTGAAAAGATCCGCATGCTCCGTCACCACCAGCTTCGCCGGGCCATACTCGCGCGTGACCCCCGGCTTCACCGTGCCGCCGTGTTTGATGTTCAGGAGCTGCATGCCGTAGCACACACCCAGCACCGGCACGCCAAAGGCCAGCAGCTTTTCAAAGTCCACGTCCGGCGCATCCACCTCCGAAGTACTGCGCGGCCCACCGGAAAGGATGATGGCCCCGGGGTTCTTCAGATTCACCAGTTCCGCAGGCGGGTACAGGTGGGAAACGAAGCCCAGCTCGCGAACGCGGCGGACGATGAGCTGAGAGTACTGAGAACCGTAATCGAGTACGGCAACTTCGTGGTCGGTCATGGAATGTAAGTCAGAAAAAGAGAGTCAAAAAACGCGGCCACCGGAGCAGCCGCCACAGGTCACAGAGCGGAGGGGGGAGAGGAATTAAGACGGCTCGTAATTCACCGGCTCTTCCGTGATCACCACGTCATGCGGGTGGCTTTCCTTCAGCCCGCCCGCCGTGATGCGGACAAAGCGCGCCTTCGCCCGCAGCTCATCCAGATTATCCGCCCCCACATAGCCCATGCCAGAGCGCAGCCCGCCCATGAGCTGGAACACCACATCGGCCAAAGGCCCCTTGAACGGCACGCGGGCCTCCACGCCCTCAGGCACCAGTTTGCCAGAGCTATTCTGCCCGTAGCGGTCCCCTGCGCCCTTGCGCATAGCCTTCAGGCTGCCCATGCCCCGGTATTCCTTAAAGGTGCGGCCCTGCCACTTCACCATATTGCCCGGGCTTTCCGCCGTGCCCGCCAGGAGGGAGCCCAGCATCACACAGTCCGCCCCGCCAGCCAGCGCCTTCACAATATCGCCCGAGTAACGGATGCCGCCATCGGCGATCACCGTCACGCCGCGCGGGCGGCACACCTCAGCCACCTCCTGCACCGCCGTGAACTGCGCCATGCCCACGCCCGAAATGATGCGCGTGGTGCAGATGGACCCTGGGCCCACGCCCACCTTGATGGCGGAGGCACCCGCCTCCACCAGGTGCAGCGCCCCGTCCTGGGTCACCACATTCCCCGCCACGATCGGGATGCCGCCGCCCACACGCTCCCGCAGCCGGCGGATCACGTCCGCCACCCGCGTCGTATGGCCCGTGGCCGCATCGATGAACAGCGCATCCGCGCCCGCCGCCACCAGGGCCGCGCCACGGTCTGCACAGTCCTCACCCACACCCACCGCCGCGCCCACGCGCAGTTGGCCATTCGCATCCTTCGCCGCACTGGTAAACATCTGGCGCTTCACCACGTCCTGCTTGGTGATCAGCCCGGCCAGTTTGCCCTTCGCATCCACCAGCGGCAGTTTTTCAATCCGGTGCGTGTACAGGATCTTCAGCGCCTCATCAAAGGTCGTCGTCGGCGTGCCCGTCGCCAGGCGGTCGCGCGGCGTCATGATCGTCGAAACCGGCGTGTTTTCGTCCTCGATGTACCAGAGGTCACGGCTCGTCACCATGCCCACCAGCGTGCCATCCGGCTCCACCACGGGGAATCCACTCACCCCTTTTTCATGCATCAGGCGCTGCAGCGCACCCAGCGTCGTCTCCGGGCGCACCGTGTGCGGCGTCTGGATGACGGTGTTTTCAGAGCGCTTCACCTTCGCCACCTGCTCCGCCTGGTAATCGATCGGGATATTGCGGTGGATGACCCCCAGGCCACCCTCACGCGCCAGGGCGATCGCCAACTCCGCCTCCGTCACCGTATCCATCGCCGAGGATAGAACCGGGATGTTCAGCTGGATGCTGCTGCCAAAAACCGTGCCCAGATTTACCTCTCCAGGCAGGACCTGGCTCAGTCCAGGCAGGACCAATACGTCATCAAAACTCAGTGCAAGGGAAGGAATATCGCCCATGTGCCATCTAAGCGGCACTCAGCCAAGAGTCACGCAGAAAGTGCTGCCAAACCGCACAAATCATGGACGATACACGCGCGTGCGCCCCGTGTAGGAGTCAATCTGCACACAGTAATAGTTATCCGGCGCCTGGGAATTGTCCGCATCCCGCGATTCCACGATGATCATGAAACTCTGGTCATAGTTCGGGATCGTGTAGGCACGTGCCATTTCATTCGCGTCCGAGTCCGCATTCGCCACCTGCGAAAGCACCCGCATGCTGCCATCCGGGTAAAAACGCAGCGCCGCATAGTACACATCCCCACCCTCGATGTTCCCCGGCGGGGTGAAGAGATACTGCCCCGTCTGGTTCTGGATCTGCGGCACCTGCGTATCCAGCAGGGGTGACAGCTCCTCCTTCGAGGAAATGATGATGCCTGAGTCCAGGAAATACGGGTCTGAAAGCGCCTTTTGCACCCCATTCGGCAGGCTCTGCACCACCTGGTAAGCATAAAAGGAATTGTCCGCTGGCCGGTCCGCCGTGCTATCCACATACCGATAAAACCGCAGCTCCACCTCAGAGCTCAGCGCCACCGCACTCTGCTGCGCCAGGCTGATGCGGTTCACCAGACCATCCCCCGCCGAATTCAGGCGCGTGGAACGGACCACATCAATCAAAGCCGGAGCCGCCAGGGCAATGAGCAAAGCGATAATACCGACGACCGTGAGCATCTCCACCAGGGTAAATGCGGCCGCAGGGCGACGACGAAGAGCGGTTCTCATAACAAAAGGAACTTCAAAAAAAGACAGACAAATTAGTTATTCGACTTCGCACCGCGCAAAGCCACCGTGGCCGAAAAAATGCGGAATTTCACGTTCTGGGCAGACAAAGCATTGGAGATGTTTTGCATCGTCAGATTCAGGTTTTCCGCGCCACCCGTATCCAATTGACCATTGATGATGTCACCCAGCGGTGGCGTGGCCGGATCTCCCACCTGGCTCAGGCGGTCTGCCGTGCGTTCGTCAATCGCCACCAAAATCACCCGCACCATCGGCGGCAGACGGTGCAGATTCCCCTGGTTTTGATTCGTCGCCCCAGGGACATTGGCCGAATCAAAGTCAAACGTGGACTGCAGTTCCACCTGCCCACCCTGCACGGGCGTCTCCAACTGCGGGGCCACGATCAAGGCCACAATGTTATCCGCGATCGGCCGTGTCAGCCCACGGTCCGTCGGCTGCTCCTCATTTTCCAGGGGCACCCCCGCTGCCGCAAACCAATCGTCCGTCGGCGGCCCCTGCACCGCTGCCGCAGCAGGATAGATCAGATTTTTCTCCGCAGGAGGAGAAAACTCCATCAACCGATAGCGATATTTCGGCGTGATGGCAGGCAGCACCGCCGGGGTAAAAAACGCGTCGGAGGTGTATTGCACAAAGTAACCCCGGCCACAGAGCAGACGATCCAGCCCCACATAGTTCGGATCATGCGCCACCCCCAGAGGAGCCTGGAAAAACACCGCATGCCCAGGCGTATTTCCCCCACCACCGCCCACCTGCAGCAGATCCTCCGCACGCTTGGAAACAAAACGCAGATCGGATTTACGAATGTAATTCTGCGGCGCCGTCGTCGTCACCGCCGCCACCCCATCCTGCAAATAGGACGTATCGTAATCAATGTACGAATTCAAAGTCGCCTGACTCAGGTTACGCGTGATGATGTCAAAGGCCGTACGGGCCTCACGGAACTGGCTCACCCGGGCATTGGATTGCGTCCAGGTACTCTGCACCGTCCCGATCACCTGCGCACTCACCAGCAGCAGGATGATCAAGACCGTCATCGAAACCAAGACCTCCACCAGGGTGAAGGCAGCCCCTCTCCGCAGAGAAGAGGCTGAAACGGAGGAATATCGAAAGCTCATGGCCAAAAGTGGGGGGCAACAAACGGTTGAATTAAGGAGCGAAGCGCTTGGACTCAAGCACACGGAAGCGATAGTAATTTTCCAGCGGCTTCAGGGCGAAAGGATTCACCGAGGATGCATAGTCCACACTGATCCCCGCTGCCGTCAGGTCAGCCTGGTCAATGTAACGCTCCAGCAAGAAGGAACCGCGGAACTCACCGCTCGGCAGGTCCAGCTTCGGATCAAACACATTCGCCGCCACGGAGCGCCGTGCCTTGCGGATGGCCTGGGCCCGCACATGCACCCGGAAGGTGTTCGAGCGGGTGGTGAACTTCGCATACAAATTCGCATACGGACGCTCACGGGTATTGTCCCCCGTCGCGCAATGTTCAGACCAGAAATTGGCCATCGCCGTCGCACGAGAGGTAGGGTTTGCCACGGCTGAAGCCAGCACATTCTTGGCGGCAGGGCCGGAGGCATCCCCAGGGATGAGGTGCACCTCACACAACTGCGAAGCCGTGCGGAAGAGACCTGCTTTGAACCCGCTGGAAAGCGTGTTGGAGAAGTTAAACCGCTCTTCAAACTGACGCAGCGTCCCCTGCACCGTCTGGTTCAGGTCGTTGTCCGCCCACCAACTGCGGGCTCCATTCTTGAAGGAATCAATCACGATGGAGCGGTGCCAGTACTTGTTCTGCGCCTCACTGCGGAAGGTCGGCGGGCTATCGCCGTTCGTCGTCCATTGAGTCAGCACGCCTTTAGACTCCTCATACTCAGGGTTCGGAATGGCCGCAATCATCTCTCCCTTCATCGCCGCATGCAGCGCCGTCGCACGGCGGATGTGCGTGAATGGCAGCATCTGGTAGTTCAGGTTGATCTTACCCGCCGTGGAGAGCGGCTCACTGATCGCATACGGCTCCACCACCGGCATCCAGAACAGGTCCAGAAGATAATGGTCAGGCGGTGAGCTAGCCCCAGGGTGGGTAGAATTCGCCGCTTGGTTAGCCCCCGTGCGCCCTGTGTCATACTGCACATACGGGCGGAACAGCAGGTTCGTCCAGGCACCTTCACCATTGGTTCCCCAGATTTTGCTCGGCAGGGAGCCCATCACCGCCGGAGATGGCAGCATGCGGTTAGGCGAGAAGAAACTCCCCGAGCCGCTGGCAAAGCGGGCCCCTGTTCCGTTGGAACGGAAGTAGGTCGCACGCCACTTCTTCGGCGCTGGCCAGCCAGTAAATGTAAAGTCACCCACAGCGTAGTTACCTTCATCCACTTTGCCGATGTAGGCACCCACACGGCCACCTGGATCACCGTCATCAAAGTCATAGTACTTCTGGAAGGCCCCCACAGCCACCGTTGAGTGCGGCACATCCGGCGTGCGGCCTGCACCGGCGCCATTCGTTCCATCCAGCCTCACATTCTTCGGCAGGATGCGTACATACTGATTCGTATCGTTCGTGTTGATCGGGTTGCCACGGTCAAATCCAGGCTCTGTCCCCGCCGTGTAGGAAGAGAAATTGTGCGCGGTGTAGGCATTGGTCTCGTTCCACAGCGGGTGCACCACCCACTCCGTCTCTTCCACCGTCTTTTTCGCCGCGATGAGACGTGGGTCTCCATAGGCAGGCACCATCGTGCGCACCACATCCGAGCCATAGTGCCATGGGCGGTTGTAGTTCTGCAACTCGGACGAATTCGGATCAGAGACTTTCAGTCGATTGATCGCATTGTTCGGGTCTGACACAGGGCCATAGGCAATGCGCGCCAGCGGATTGGAGCGGATCAAGTCATTGTCCTGCAGTTCCACACCGGCATAGTTAGCCGGGTCTTTGGTGTAGATCAGAGCTCGCGCACCGGGCACACTCTGGTTCTTCAGGTTGTCGCCGATGTTGGGGTTATAGGCACGGGTCTCTGTATCCACCTGAGAACCGCCCGCCCCATCCCAACGGTAGAAACGACCACGGATTGAGGCCAAAGCCTTCGTATCCATGTTTGTTGGCGCGCCACCGGCATCATAACGGCCGATGCAACCATCGCGGTTAAAGGACCACCAGCGTGGGGCCTGGATGGCCGGGTGGTTATAGGTCGAGCCGTCTGCGCGCTGGTAGTTCACCAGGTAAGAACCCTGGGTGATCAGGTCGGGCGTCGGGGCAGAGCCGCCGGCCAACTTGAATTTGATGACCTGCACGGGCTCTTCGGTGGTGGAGGCCAGCACATGGTGGTCATAAATCTTCAGCGTGATGGTAGCAGACTGGAAGCTCATCACATCGGTGTGTTGCACCGTGAAGAACGAGGACACCAAGTCCATGTTCACCAAGCCCGAGTGGACTTGAGAAGTAGCCGCCGCATCATAACCCAAATCTTCTGGCATCGGGCTACGTGGGCCCACACGGCGACCAATGGAGACGTTGCGGAAGCTGGCAAAACCACCCACTTCAGGGCTACCATCAATGTCATACAGCGGGCGCTCACTGCGGATCGCCACCGGAGAGGTGGTGGAAAACACGGCGTTCCCTGCCACTTCGATGCTGCTGATGTCCGAGGCGGAAATGACCACCGTGTAGTCAGGATTGATCTCTGTGTAAGCCAGAGAAGGGCAGAAGAACTCCAGGTGCAGCATGGCCTGCACACGCTTTTGGGTCGGTGTCAGCGGCGTATCAGGGTCCAGTGTCCAGTTCCAGTTGCGCCAGTCATAACCTGGATGGCGCTGGTAAAAGCGGCCATAGCCCGGGCTCTCATTGGTCCCAGGAATGGCCGTGGTACCATACAGACCAGCCTGGTTAGGATTGCTCACTGGCGGGTAGTTCGAGTAATAGCGGTCCTTGATCGCAGCCGGGTTGTCACTGTTGATGCCGCCGCCGCCATCTTTCCAGTGCACCTCTCCAATATTGATGAGGCGGGCATTGCCACCTTCAAAACCCACTGGCAGACGGTAGGCGATCCGGAAGCCATCATTGTCCGCCTCATCCACTTTCAGAGCCGTGCGACCACCGCTGATGACGGGCTGGGCACCCTGGGTTGCTGCCACATAGTTCGCTGGGGCGATGTTCGGGATGCGGAAGTTCCCTTTCGGAGCCTGTGGGTCAGCCGATGGCACCGGTACTGGGATGCGCCAACTGTACATGTCTGGCTGGCCATCCGCCGTGCAGATGAGTTGCAGCCCGACCTCGCTCAGGGAGATGAAACGGCCAAACCCACGCAGGGAGTCCCCGGTGGAACTGCTCTTCCAGGTCGGGTGCTCCGCCGGTGTCACCTGGCCGTGACCAGGCAGGAAGCGGTCCGCAAATGGATTCGAGCTGTTCCCCGCATCACGCACCACCCCTGGGGTGTAAGTATTGTAGCTGGAACCTGAAGAATCCCGCAGTTGATACAGCGTGGTCCAGTTGATGGAAGCCGAAGGCCAGCTATTGCGGCTCTGCGGCACAAGGAAGCTGTCGTAGAGATTCGTGCAGCGGATGTAGTCAAACATGGAAACCAGCAACTGCCGGGTATTGTCCACGCCAAATTTCGTGCTGTCCTTGAAGGAACGCCCCGTCGGAGCCGTGTCATTGCTGGCCGTCGGGAAAGGCTGGTCCAGGATACGATCCAGCATGTTCAGCAACTTGATGTTGCGCGGAAGTGAGATGTCGTGACGGGCACCGTTCACAGATCCCGGGATCGTGGCTGAATGCTCACGCTGGAACACATAAAGGTTGGCCGAGTCTGGATTGATATCCCCCGTGCCGCCCAGGCGTGAGCAGAATTCCACCAGCTTATCAAAGCCCGTGCGCTTGTTGTTATTCTGCGGCCGATTCGGCGCGATGGGCCACATGGCGATACGTGGCAGACCGTACAGGTTGATCTCACTGGCGCGGCTGTGGGCCGTCAAAAAGGCGCTGGAGCGCTCCAGGCTGGTCTTATCAAACAAGACCGTCTGCTGGCTCACCTGGGCCTGATTCAGCACCCGCTGGCCGTTTGCAGATCCTTGCGCAAACAGCAGCTCATCCACGCTCGCATAAAGGCGCTCGCCCATCGCCACCGCGATGGCACTGGAGTTCGTGTTGTCCCCCGAAGAGTTGCGGTAGTCATCATCTCCAAAGCTGCGCGTCCCCGCACGGCTGCCACCTGTGTGGATGCGTGGCATCAGGTCATAGATGCGCTCCTTGATTTCCAGCACCCGGCTCAGTTCCGACCCAGAGAGCGGTCCATTCGTGCGGTAAGTGTCCAGACTGCGGCCCAGGTCCTGCAGCGGATTGGAGTAAAACACACTGCTCAGCGCCACCGTGGCCGGGTGCCCAGGGAAACGCTGGTATTCACTGCGTGCTGGCGGGTAGTCAGCCCAGCGGTGGTCACGCTCATGGTAATAAATCGGCAGGCCAGCATACGTCGGCTCAGAGGCCGTATTGATGTTGATCTTTGAGGTTTCATCATCCGCCCAGAAAGCGATGCGGCCCACGATGGGGTTCTCTTCCGAAGGCACACCGTAGTCCGCCTGCTGGTTCACCGAAGGGCCATCTCCCAGACCTTCCGCATTGTCCAGCACGCGGAACTCCAGCGTGTCTGGCAGGAGGAAACCGATCGCCCCATCCTTCAGCACATACAGCCACTGCACGGGCATGGCCAGGCGCAGTTGGTCAGGGTCCATCCCCGCCCCTGTCGGGATCACGATCGGTGGCGAGTTCCCATCGGTATTGCCATCGCCGATGTTATTGTTAGGCCGCAGCGGCGTCGTGGTGCTGTAGGAAAAGCCCTCCACCCCCACTTCCGTCCCTGTGGGGTCAATGTCCAGACCGGCGCGCGGGTCAATGATCGGGAAGAAAACCTGGTTGTTGTCCTGGTTCGTGTTGGCATCCAAAGCCACCCCTTTGATCACAGGCTCATTCAAATCCACGTAGCGAGCTTGGTTAACCGGGTCATTCCAGTCGCTCGGCGGTTCAGACTGAAGCACGAAGTTCTGCTCCGCAGCCGCGCCTGCTCCGCGATAAATCATATCTTTATCCGAAAACAGTTTGTACCCCGCCAGGAAAGACCCTGCGGTGGAATACTTCCGCACTGCCCCAGGCTGTGTGGCGTGCATCACAGGCACCCCAGCAGATTCACGGGCAGAACCCGAACGAATCTGCGAAATGACCATGTTCACCGCCGTATCGGCAAATCGGCGTGAGGTCTGCGAGGCTGAATAGATGTTCGTCGCTTTGTTCTCCGTATCAGCCACGCTGAGGAAGGCCAAAATAACGATCGTAGCCAGCGCGAGCATCGAAAGAACGATGATCAAGGCTAACCCCTGGTGACGCCGCGCGTCAGCAAGTAAGAGGCGGATGTGTTTCATAGCAGTGGTGGGGGGAAATTTATTTGAATTTTTTCGATTAAATCGGAAACACGAAATCTTTTCAAGTCATTGCACAGTATGTACTTCGTTATTACACGCCTTTTTTCGCCATAAAGAAGCCCCGGAGGGGTTTCCCCCCACGGGGCCGCGGAATTTGATTCTTAAGGAGCAAGAATGACCTGATTCGAGATCAGCGGTGTCTTCGCCACCGTTTCACCCGCCTCATTCGGACGCTCAGGCATGAGGTAGTAACCCACGCCCACATACCCACTGCCCTCTTTCACCAGGATGCCCTGGTAGGTCGCCGTGCGCACGAGCACACCCGCCGCACCACCAAAGACTGCATCTGGCTGGCGGAGCGTCACCTTCCCAGTGAAGGTCCCCTTCGCAGCCGCCAGAGTCAGCGTCGTGCCAAACGGATTCGCGTCTGCCAGAGGCACCTTCACGGCGCTCTTCGCCAGCACGTCCACCCGGTCCGTGCCACCGTTGTAAGGCAGACTTGGGTCCAGAATCGCAGGGATCGGCGTGGCACCATCCAGCTCGTTCAGGTAGAACTTCAGGTCCAGCGCATCCACCGTCGGAGCCAGCAGACCAAAGATCAGCGGGTAGTCCGGTGAGGTCGGCGTGGGCTTCTTGCGGTTCGGGTCCAGGTAGGCTCCACCATTCACGGTGAGGGAGATCGGGCCGAAGCCGTTGCGATAGGTGCGGTTAGACGCCAGCAGGTTAGCTGGGCAGGTCCAGGTAGGTGCTGTCGCAGGGCTGGAGGTGATGGTGTTATCCGCAAAGATCGCATCATTCACCTTGTTGATCTTGATCTCACCCACCAGAGAGCCACGTGGTGTGGTCTTGTAGAGGGTCTGGAACATGATCACTTCACCCAGCGGGCCGACGAACTGGGCACCCGTGATGGCTTGACCATCTGCCGTCTTACCCACGTAGCTGAGCGTCCCCGTCACACCCACCGTGAAGGCGGCAAAACCATCCCCCTGCGGGATCACCGCAGCGGAGGCATCTGGAGGCGAAAGCGCCATCGTGTAGTAACCCGGTGTCTTCTTCACCGCCGGGGCCACCAGATCACTCAGGTAATCATTCGGTGGCACCGTGGCAGACCACTTGTTGCGCCAGCCGGTGAAGGGCAGATTCAGGTCCACCACCACCAGCTCGTTATCCACGATCCGCTGCTCGGAGGTGCTGATGGAGGCCGTGCCCAGGCGATCCGTGTTAGGCTTCAGGGTAAAGGCCAGCGTCAGCGGCGGTGGCACTGGAGCTGCACCCACCGCTTTGCGCAGGATGGTCACCGTGCCCTCAGGATCTGCCGTGAGCAGGCCCGTCTCCGGATCAATCACCAGCTTCAGGTTGCCTTTGATCGGGTACACCGTCGTAGCCAGCGTCACCTTGCCCGAGAAAGCTCCCTGAGCCGTCACGACGAGGTCGAAACGACCGCCCACTTCCCCGTTCAGCTCATGCCGTGGGATCCAGCCTGCAAAGGTACCCACCCCACCGGTCGGGATGGCATTCACCGTCAGCGTGGCCGTGGCTGTCTGGAGGTTGGGCTTCGAACTGAAGGCATTGGAAACCGTCACCTTCACCGCGTAACCACCCACCTTGCTCGCCGTTGGGCGACCGGTGATTTTACCTGTTTTGCTATCGGCCTTCAGCCCAGGAGGCAGGCCGCTGATGCTGTAAAGCGCCGGCGTCTTGTCACCATCCGTGCCCAGGTCCACAGGGATCTGGTATTCATAGTCGGCACCCACCATGCCCACAGGGAAGGTGATCGGCAGCAGTTCAGGCTCGGCTGTGTAAACCTTCAGGTGGTGTGTGCCTGCCATCACAAAGGAAGGCGTGCCTGCACCAGTGACTTTACAGGCGTAAGTGCCACGGTCTGCGATGTCCACATTGTTGATGGTCAGCGTCTTCGTCAGCACACCCACAAAGTCAATGTCGCTCGGCGGGATGGCCTCGTAGTTGCCATCCACCAGACGCATCCACTGGTAGCCGATGGTCACGCCCTTCGCCGGGCCAGCAGCGATGACGGTCATGGTCGCTTTGGTCTTCGGTTTGTTAGAGGCGGCCACATCCACATTCGGGTTGTTCGCCACCACCACCAAGCCTGTGCCAGCGACCGAGGTCACGGGTTTCGGGAACAGCGTGTTCTTCGCTTCCACCTTGAATTCACCAGCCAGCGCGGTCGTGATGTTTTCAATCCGCAGCGTGGTGATGAGGGTGTTGCCTTCGAAGGATTCCAGGATGGAGACCTTCGAGGTCACGCCTGCATTGACGCGCTCACCCGCCGTGATGACCGCATTGTTACGCTTCCACACCACCACTCGGCCCGCCGTGGCACCGCCTACGCGGCTGGTGAGCTCCAGAGTGGAGCCCTGAACCAGAGTCGTGGACCCTGGAGAGACGATGGATGGCGCGCCTGGCACCAGGTCAATGGACACCACAACGCTGTCCACCGTGCCAGCAGGGTTGGTCACCCGCACGCGGATTTCATCGTTGTCATCATCCGCCGTGATGCCGGGGATGCGCAGCGTGTTTTCGGTTTCACCCACGATGTCTTCAAAGACACCGCCCACTTCGCGGCGCTGCCACTGGTAGGAGATCGGCGCGGTGCCAGTGGCACTCACGGTGAAGAAGGCGATGTCACCCGTGCTCACCTGCGAGTTCAAGGGCTGGTTCACGATGGTCACCGGATCCGTCACCAGCAGGGACACAAAGTTACTTGGCGCAGCGCTACCGGCCAGGTTGCTGACGACGACGTTGATGTTGTTGGTCTCATCCGCCTTCACCACGCCTGTGATGGTCAGGGTGGAGAGGCCCGTCTGCGCATCCGAAACCACGCTGAAGCGGCCACCGAGAGTGATCGGCACTGTGCCGCGTCTCCAGACAAAGCTGTAAGGCGTTGGCCCATTCACCTGCACGGTGAAGGTCGCTGTCGCGTTCGGGTTCACCGTCTGCGGTGTCGGCTGCACGATGATCACCGGAGGGTTATTCACCGTCAGGTAAGCTGGGGCGCTGGTGGCCGTGAAGGCCCCATCACCATTGGTCACCATCACGCGGTAGTCCCCTTCATCGGCTTCAAAGATGCCGGTCTTCGTGAAGGTATTGGTAAACGCACTGGCGCGCACCGCTGTGCCGATGTTGACGTAGTCCGGGGCTCCAGCCTGGCGGAACTGCCACTGATAGACAAACTCAGGGCTGCCCGAAACGGTGACGCTGAAATTCACCGTCGTGCCCGCGCCTGGGTTCACCGTCACCGCAGCCGGCGGCACGTCCACCTGCACATCGTCGGTCAGACCCGTGATGGTGATGGACCCCGTGGTGAGGAAGGTGGAAGTATCCCACAGGTATTGACCCGGGAGTTTCAGGTAATCTGAAAGCGTGACCTGGCCACCCTGGCTGAAGGTGATGCCGCCGCTCAGGTCCAGAATGTCAAACGTGGTGTTGAGACCTGGATTGTAGCCTGGAGCCATGGACACCAGCAGGCGACCCGTTTCCGTGAGGTTGATGGAGGTGCCTGCCAGGCGGTTGAGATTGCCTGCACCCAGGGCGAACTCCACCACCGAGTTCGGTCCCACCGTCAGCGGGCCACCCAGAGTGAGGACTTCATTCCCCGTGGTCACCGTCGGGTCACCCACACGCAGAGTGGCGCGGGTGCTGATCTCAGTGCCTGTGCCCGTGAGCTGGACGGGCCCGCCGATGAAGCCCACCCCACCCAGGACAGCACCTGCATTCACCTGCACCGTGCCTGTGCCCGTGGCGGAACCTGCGGTATTCATCACCAGCAAGGTGCCTTGATTCACCGTGACGCCGCCGTGGAAGGTGCTGTCATTGCCATACAGACTGACCACGCCCGTGCCGGTCTTCACCAGGGACAGGGAATCGGCTGGCAGGGTACCACCGCTGTCAGACCCCGCCGTGCCGCGAGCTTCCGTGATGTTGCCACGGATCTTCACGCCGTAACCGGTAGCGAGGTTGGAATCCAGATTCAGGCTCTGGTTTTCTGCCGTGTAGCGCTGGTTATCCCGCAGGGTGATGTTCCCGGTGAACTCAGCCGTGCCGGAAGTCAGCGCGGTGGCGGAGCCGAGGCTCATGCTGCCAGCACCCACGCGGGCATTGACATCAATGGCCTGGGAAATCGTCAAACCGGAAACGGCCGTGCGCAGCGCGATGTTTGCATCCGCCACATCGCGGGTCCAGAGCACCGGCGTAGTATTCAGGCCGGAGACATTGCTGGCCAGGAAGAAGGCCTGCCCGGCATGGGTGCCGTTCGTCACACGCACCTGCGTGCCGTAGGTCATCTCAGCCACCGTGTCGAACTCAGGTGCACGCACCAGGTTCAGGGTGCCATTCAATTGCAGACCAGCGCTGTAAATGATGCGGTACACCCCATTCCAGGCCGGGTTGTTCTCTTCATCCTTCACCAGGATGAGTGTGCCTGTGTCAGCCTCAGTAAAGATGCGACCGTCAATGAGGGTATCCACTTCCACGAAGGCCCCTGGGCCACCGGCATTGCTGAAGAGACCGTTGTGAGTCGGGTCAAAGCGGCCTTCCACACGGGTGAGGCTGTAGCCCGTCGTCGCGCGGTCCACCGTCAGCACCTGCGCCCACACGACGGGGGAGGTGTTCACTTCCTGCACCAGGCTGGCCAGGAAGTAGGTTTCATTCTGCTCCGTGCCACCCTGCACCTGCACGCGCAGGCCGTAGGTGAACTCAGCCAATTCATCCAGCGTCACCGCACGCACCAGATTCATGGTGCCAGCCGTCTGCTGCGCGGTGATGACCACCCGATACACGCCGTTGCGGGCGGAGTTGGCCTGCTCATCCTTCACCAGCACCAGGGCACCCGTATCGGCCTGGGTAAAGGTGCGGCCATCCAGCACGTTGGACACATTCACAAACGTGCCCGCATTGCCGCTGCCTGTGGTGAAGCTGCTGCCTGCCAGCGCGGTGAGGCTGCCACCGGTGGTGGAGCGCACCACAGCGATCTGGAAGCTGTTGTTGATCGGGTTGCCATTGCGGTCGCCCAGATCCACCCGGCCATACCAAGGATTCTGCACCGTGCCGGTATTGATGCCCAGTGCGGTGCTGCTGCCCAGGAGCAGGCTGCCACTGCGGATGGTCACGCGGGAGTTGCCATTGGCTTCCTCAGACAAGCCGGTGCCGAAGTTGTTGTCCGTGCTGTTGATGATCATGGTGCCGTCCGTGTTCAGGCGGAAACCGCCCGCACCCGTGATGTTTCCATTCAGCGTCAGCGTGCTGCCAGACTCTGGAGCCACAAGCGCGGTGCCGTCCAGGTTCAGATTTCCTGAAAGGGTCGTATTGGCGGTGAAGCTCAGCTTCGAGTAGCCCGCAGCGTCGCTGATGTGGACGAACTGGATGCTTGGCAGTTCCTCAGGATTCGCAGGCACAGGGATGTGGCGATAGCTCACGCCGGGAACCTCCGCCATCATGACCAAGCCCGCGTTACGACCGATGTCGTTGACGGATTGCAGCAGCGTGATCGGCGTGTTCCATGGGAAGGGATCTCCAGGGAACTCACGCACGCCCGTTGCATTCGTCGCGCGGATGTATTTCAGCTTTTTGTTCGTGGCGTCATAGTAGGCCACAGCAGGGGTGCCAGCCGCGGTGACAGGCAGGCCATTCACCACCGCCAAGCTCGGGAACTGACCCACCGTGCCGGTGCTATCCAGCACATCTGGCGTGCCGAAAGTGGAGGTGTAAACGATGGCCGCAATGGCCTTCGTCTGGACCTCCGTAGGGCTGATGCGCAGGTCTGTGGTGATGCCGCCAAAGCTGCTGGCGCGCATGTATTCCAGGTCACCTGTCGTGTTGTTATAGTAAGCGATGGCAGGGGTGCCATTCACCGCAGTCAGCGAGATCTGGCCCACGCCCACACCGATGTTGCGCAGGACTTTCGGAGGCGTCCAGTCATCCCCACCCGAATTATTTGCCAGCATGTACCTCAGCTCTCCAGTGGCCTGGTCATAGTAAGCGATGCCGGGTGTGCCGTTGTTGGCAAAGCCCGAGATGCTGGCCGTGCTGTTGGTGAAGTTCTTCACGATCACGTCACCGCCGATGTTCACCGTCGCCATGGACGTCCCCTGGCCACCTGAGCTATCCAGCAGCAGGGATGGAATCCAGTTGGTGCCGTTCACATCGCTGGAGCGGACGAAGCGCAGGTCGCTTTCCACCACGTCGTAGTAAGCGATGCCGGGAACGCCGATGATCGGGTTATTGATCTCCACACTCGCAAGCGAGGTGTATTGACCGCGATCCGTCACCTTGCGCAAGAAGCTGGCATCGCGTGTGCCATTGGCATTCAGGCGGCCCACATAATGCTGGGTACCACCGCCGACGTTGCTGAACAGACCGCCGATGACCAGTTTGCCATCGCTCTGTTCCACCAGGGCACGCACTTCATAGTCAGGGTCAGGGGCAAAGGTCTGGTCCTCACTGCCATCGGCATTGAGTTGGGCCATGAAATTCGCATTCGCTTTGCCGAAGACACTGAAGATCCCCAGCACCGCCACCTTACCGGTGGAGAGCATCTGCACGGAGCGCACTTCAGCGTTCACTTCCACCCCGAAGGTGATGTCCACCGCGCCATCGGCCAGCAAACGGGCCAGGCGGTTACGGGTAAAGGTGGTCACGTTAGGCGTGCCCACCACGGTGCTGAAGAGGCCACCCACGTAGATCTTGCCATCCGCCGCCACGGCGATGCCGCGCACTTCATTGTTGAAGTTCGGGTTAAAGGCCTGCAATGCGCCAGCGGCATCCACACGGCCCATGCGGTTGCGGGTGGACCCACCCAGCGTGGTGAAGGCACCGCCGATGAGGACGTGGTTATCCGTCTGCACAGCCAGCGCACGCACTTCACCGTTCGCATTCGGGTTAAAGCTATCCGCCGTCCCAGCCGGGATGAGGCGGGCGACGTTGTTGCGGCCTGCACCACCGATGTTGCTGAAGGAACCGCCCACCAGCAGGTTGCCATCGGCCTGACGTAGCAGCACGCGGATGGCTCCGTTGGAGTTCGGATTGTAGCCCGTATCCAACGCCCCAGCGCTGGTGAGACGGGCGATGTTGTTACGCACCGTCTCCGTCTGGCCAGCACCGCTGCCCGTCACCCGTGTGAAGGCACCTGCGATGATGATGCTGTCATCGGCCTGGATGGCGATGGCGCGCACTTCACCGTTGACGATGACATTGAAATTCGTGTCCAGCACCCCGGTGGGGCTCAGGCGGGCCAGGCGGGTGCGGGCCACACCGTCAAATTCCACAAACGTACCGCCCACGATGACGGCCCCGGTGGACTGAACCGCCACGGAACTGACAGGGTTGGCGTCTGCGATCACGCTCGGAGCCCAGAAGGCACCGCTGGTGTCTGAGGCGCGCATGTAGCAGAGCGTGCCATTCGTCGCATCATAATAGCTCACCGCTGGGGTGCCATTCACCACGGCCAAGGAGACGTATTTGCCCACGTCTCCGCGGGAGGCCAGCGTGATAGGTGGCAGCCAGGTGGTGCCGCGCGCATCTGCCGCACGCACATACTTCAGGTCCTGATTCGTGGCGTCATAGTAGGCGATGGCAGGTGCGCCATTCACCATGGCGGTGGAGGAGAAGGACCCCGCATCCGCATTTTTAGTATCCACCCGGCCCTGGCCCAGCCAGTCAGGTCCACGGGCATTCACCTCGCCCACGGTGATGTCCTTGGCCACGGTGCCGCCTTCGACTGTCAATTCCAGCCCAGCGCTCTTCGAGGTATTCGTCTGGCTGGTGCCCAGCGCCACCGCGCCCGTGCCTGGACCGGTGCCCGTGCCCAGTGCATTCGGCACATTCGCCACCACCAGGCGGCCTTCGGCGATCTCGATGCCACCTGTGTGGGCATTGGAGCCGCTGAGACGCAGGGAGCCCTGGCCAAATTTGATCAGCTTGCCCGCACCGGAAAGGATGCCGGAAAGCTCCCCTTCAATGGCGGCTGGGCCATTGTTCACCCGCACGGCCTGGCTGTAGCTGCCCAGGTCGATCGGGTTCACCAACGTCACCTTATGCGTGGCATCCACCGCGCCCAGGATCAGGGAAGACCCGTCCGAAACGAAGCCGTCATTGCCGAAGCGCAGGCGCTTGCCCTCATTGCCAAAGTTCACCAGGCGGTCAGCGCCGTAAGCGGCAAAACCACCGCTGCCTTTGAATTCGATCTGGTTATCCGCCGTTCCCAGGAAACGGGTGAAGTCACCCGAGCTCAGGCCGATGACGCCGTCCTTCACCACGATGTGGCTGGAGGTGGCCAGCGGTGCCGTGGAGGTGAAGCCCCCAGGGATGGCATTGGCCGAGTCCAGACGCAGCACCCCGCCGTGCACGAAGGTCTTGCCGGAGTAAATGTTGTTCCCACTCAGGATCGTGGTGCCGATCCCGCTCTGCACCAAGCTGGTGGAGGAACGGAAGGTGTAGGCGACCCCGGTGAAAGTACCCGTCGCAGGCTTGCTCATGAAGATCTGGCTCAGCAGACCGTCCACACTCAGCACAAAGGTTCCCGGCTGGATGCCAGGGCCAGAGATTTCCATGCCGGGATGGATGCGATTCCGCTGCTTGAAGGCCAGCTCCAGCACGGTCATCACAGACTGCCCTTCCAGCACACTGCCTGCAGGTACCGCAGGTGCGTTGTCCTGCGGCACTTCCAGCACCACCACCCCATCAATGATGTTCGCGCCGATGTTGAACGTGGCATGCTGGCTGTAGTTGTGGATGATGAAGTCACTGCCTTCACCGGCCACCCCGGTGCTGCTGATGTTGCCTGGGCCCAGGATGCTCTTTTCACCCGTGCGCACATTCGAGGCCACCAGGATCGCTCCAGAGACCAGTTTCAGCGTGCTGCCGGCATCCACCGTCACCACACTGTCTTCGGGGCTGTAATAGCGCAGGGTATTCACCTCACGGTCACGACCGGCGATGTTGATGCTGGCACTTTCAGACTGCCCAGGGTCCACCAAACCCACGCGGCCAAACAGTGTGCGGGTCGTCAGGAAGCGATAGTTGCCCACCGTGGAGTCCAGCTCCGCCGCATTGTTCAGGGTCACCACACGTGTGGTCTTATTGAGCGAGACGATGCGTGTATCCGCAGGGATACCGGGGCCCGTCACCATCATATCCACCAGCAGGGTGTTCACCAGGCTCTGCTGCACGGCTGAGATCACCATATCTTTGCTACCCGCCGTGATCGTGACCCCGGAAGGAATGTCAATCTGCACGGCACCGCCTTCAGAGGGGTTGTGAATGGTGCTTGGACGGGAAATGCCCCACAGCGCTGCATTGCTGTGGTTGGAACCCAGTTGATAAAGGGTCTGGAAATCTGCCGAGACCACACCGCCGCTTTCCACGAGCACGGAGGCAAAGTCATCCACACCCACCGTGCCGCCAGCGGCAGACAGGTTCTGGTACACCGCCCAGGCCAGGAGATTCGTTCGCTCCAGACGGGGGATGTTCAGGAAGATGTTCGCCGAGCCGGAATTCAGCTCCGGATTTTCCGTAAACCGCACCGTGCCGCCCGAAAGGCGCTGCACGCTGGTGGTTTCCTCACCACCCATGAAGTTGACCGTGGTGGTGCGGGTGCTGATGGGGCCCGCACGCAGGTTCACCGGATCAAAACCAGCCACGTTGGTCACGCGCACTTCAGAGGCCCCTTCATCCACGATGAAGGCCCCACCCATGGTCAGGCTGGAGTTTGCCTCAGGCAGGCCGCGTACTTCCAGCATACCGCCAGAGAGGCGCACGTTGGCCAGGTTATTGTTGACCGGGTTCGAGATGGCGAATCCACCCGCGCTCGCATTGGTATCCACCAACTGCATGCGCAGCACACCTTCTTCCACCTTCACTTCATTCAGGCCGCCACTGCCGCGCAGTTCCAGCGTGCCACTGCCCACTTTTTCCAGGCGATCCGAGGCCCCGATGGTGCCGCTCAAGTTGAAGTTGCCTGAGAAAATGGCCGTTGTCTTTTCATGCCCCACGTTAAAGCGGGCAAAGTCCGTGATGGTGTAGGCGCGGTTGGTGGAGCTGTTTTCACCGATGTATTGCAGCGTACCGCCGTTAAACACCAGGTTCCCTGCGGGGTTCCCCGTGGCGGACAAGCCCAGGCTGCCAGCCACCCCGGCATCCGTCAGCTTCTGCGCACGCAGCACGCCATCGGCCAGGAAAGTGACCCCCGTGTAGGTATTGTCCGCATCCAGGATCAGCGTGCCGCCACCCAGCTTCTGAAGACCGACGGAAGGCGTCAGCGTGAAGGTGGAGCTCACACCATAAAGCTCGGCATTGAAGAAGTGGTTCGCATTGATGCGGATGTCTGAATCATTGAAGATCGCATCCACGATGGCTCCGGCAGGGATGCCAGGGCCAGAAATCGGCATGCCGATGTAGATATCTGAGGTGGAGATCAACCCCGTCTCAGGATTCACCACCCCGTTGATGCGGTTCTGGGTCGTCGTGTTCTGCGTTGTGACAAAACGACGGATCGGATTGCCAGCGACCGTGAAAATTAACTCGACACGCGCATCTGCGCTGTTGGTCGTATTCCCACTGAGAACCACGGTATTCGCATCCAAGACCTGAACCACTGTAGCATTGGCTGGCAAAATGTTCGTCTGCCCAGGCACCACAGACACCGTGGCCCCGAGCAGGCCCGTGGTATCGGAGATGCCGCTGAGCACCGCAGGGTTCCCCGCTGTCAGGCGGCCCCGGCGGGTCTGCACCCCACGGTTCAGCAAGGGCACGCCGATGATGAAGTCACCGTCCTCGTTGTATTGATGGATCAGGAAGTCACGCAGGTTCCCCTCATTCCGGGTGGCCAGGCTGCCCGTTCCCACGATGCTGGAATCATTCGCCCCGACGGTGGGGGAAACCAGGATGGAGCCCGTCTGCAGGGTGCTGATGCCGCCAAATTCATCTCCCCCGCTCAGAGTGGTGATGCTAGGCGCATTCGTCGCGTAACGCAGCGTGTAGGTGATGCTGCCCTCGCCCACAGGCAGGTTGCCCGTGACGTTGGTATTGCCATTTTCACCCCAGGAGTTCGGCAAGTAGCTGGTATTTCCCAGCACCTGCACCAGGCCGTCCAGGCTGTTGGAGCTGTTGCGCGCCCAGCCCAGGCTCTGGCTGCCATTGTCATTGCTACCACCTTGCAGGAGCTGTGGCCCGTAGGTAGCCGCATCCAGAAGGGAGTCGCTACCGCTGGCGGTCACGCTGAGGTAGTTGCGGATGGTGGTGTCCGTGCCATTCACAAAGGCCACGATGTCATTCGCACTGCTGCGCGTGGTCGTGGTGCGGATGACGTAGGTCAGCGGTGTCGCCGGAGTGATCTGGGGCGGCACATTGATCGTGGAAGTGATGTTACCGGCCACTCCCGTGTTTTCGATCTTCACACTGAAGACATCCGTCCCCAGGGCTCCAGGGAAGACGTCTGGGTTCGCGGTAAAGACCAGCGTGGCTGCGCCGGGGCGCTGAGGCTGGTAGGCGCTCACCGTGTGCTGGTTGCTGCCTGCCGTGCCCGTGCTCGTGATGTCAATCGGCGTGCCATCAGGTGTCAGCGCCAGTTTGAAGCTGCGGGTGCTAGCGCTCACGACGTAGTAAGTGACGCCCGTCTCCAGCGGTGCTGGCAGGGTGCCCACGGTGGTGAGGCGCACAGGAGAACCATTGATCAAATAATGCACCCCCTGGGCCAGCGGCACGGAGAGCACATCCGTCGTGGTGCTGGCCGCAAAGTTACGGCTCACGGTGCCGCGGATGGTCCAGCTCGCCTGCACCACAGCGTCACGAATGATGGCCCAGCCACCCAGAATGCCGTTGATGTTCAGGTTATCCACCGTCGCGATGCGAGCGAGGTCAAAGTAAAGCGAAGCGCCTTCCGCACGGGAGATGGCGTTTAAGCGCAGCGTGTTCGTGCCGCTGTCACGGTAGATCTCATTTGCCCCTGCCTGCAGGCTGAGGTTGTTGATGATTTCTTCATGGTAGGTTGTGCCGCCTTGCAGGCGAATGATGCCACCACGGCGGCCACCGCCCAGCGTAAGAGTCGCCAAATCCACCAGCTTCGAGTTGTTATTCTGGCTGTAGTCCAGGATCAATGTACCCGCCTGGACCGTGTAAGTGCGGCGGAAGTTTTCCATTTCAGACTGACCGGTGCCACCACCTACGTTAGGAATATAGTGCTGGATCGTTTCCCCGCGCAGACGCACGGTTCCTTCCCCAAGCTGGGTGATGGCGCGCGCGCCCAGGATGTTCCCATCCAGAATGAATTCCGAATTGGCACCGATGGTGAAGGTCGTATTCGCCTGCACGTCCACATTCCCAGACCAGGTGGCCAGGTTATTGGCCGGCATGGAGAGAGCCCCCCCCTGGAAGGTGATCTCTTCATTCAGCATGTAGTCCACATTGCGCAGATCCAGGCGACCCCCGATGACGTTCACGCCCGAGGTGGAGATGCCAGGGCCTGAGGCCGTGTAGATGATGTTGCCCGAGGAATTGGACGTCAGCAGCACCGGCGTGGTGCTGTTCGGGTCCAGCGCCACCTGGAAGGTGGTTCCTGTGGCATTGATGACGTAGTAGGTCCGGTCAGCGAAAATATTACCGGGCAAAGAACTGGCGACCTGCTGGTTCGTCACTGGATTGCGATACAGCAAACCAAAGCTGAAGTTCACCACGCTGCCGTCCAGGAGATTCCCCGTGAAGGTATCCGTCGCATCATCCCCATAGGTGGAGGCCACGGCCTGCACATTCGGCACGTAGGTCACATCGAAGGGTAAAATCGGCACCTCTTCAAAATCTTCGTTGATTCTCGTCAGGGCGACTAGATTCACCGCCGTCCCACCCGGAGTGGTGGCGATTTTGAAGGTGCCGTTTGGCTTGTCAGATTCCACCACATAGTACCGGGTGTTCGCCTTCATCCCCTGCGGGAAGATGGTGGTGGACATTCTGGGGAAGGTCACTTCCGTGCCGTTGGGCAGCCGCCCGGTCAGTTTATTGACCGGAGAGACCAAGACCGTGGTGGGGATGCCCGGTGTGCCCAGAGCGCCATTGGCCAGCACGGCCAAGACCCCTTCCTGTACCGTCACCTGCCCGCTAAAGTCGCCCGCAGTGCCCACGCCCCAGGTCCCGGGGCCGATCTTCAGCAGTGAAGTCGCTGCCGTGGCGGATTTATCCGAAAGCTGGAGCTGGAACTCATTGTCCCCCGTGTTCACTCCGCTCAGGGTCAGTGTGCGTGGGCCATTGCCCAGCATGCCCACTCTTTCACTGACCAGGCTTTCCTCATTTGGCTGGCCAGGGAACAAGATCAAGGAGGAGCCCAGGATGACACGTGCCGCCTGGTTCACCCCGTTCGCCACCAAAGTCGCCGCATCCGGCCCCTCACCGATGGTGATGGAGCGGTTGGTAAACTGCTGGCCACGTGGGCTGAAGGACAGCCCGCCGC
This sequence comes from Prosthecobacter dejongeii, assembly GCF_014203045.1. Taxonomy (NCBI): domain Bacteria; kingdom Pseudomonadati; phylum Verrucomicrobiota; class Verrucomicrobiia; order Verrucomicrobiales; family Verrucomicrobiaceae; genus Prosthecobacter; species Prosthecobacter dejongeii. The sequence continues at coordinate 369,871 of NZ_JACHIF010000005.1, read as the reverse complement.
CATCAATGACGATCTCAGACGCCGCCCCATTGCTACCCGTGCCCAAGGAAGAGCGCCCACCCGCAAAGCTGATGGTGGCGATGTCCAGCACGCCTTCTTCGATGGTCACATTCCCAGAAAACTCACTCTCCGTGCCCGTCAAGGACAGGCGTCCTGGGCCTTTTTTCAGCAGGCGCAGCTCGCTGCTGCCGCCATTGTTCAGAAGACCGGCATAGGTCTCATTGATCGGCAGATCAACCGTCAAAACCGAAGGCAACTGGGGATCTGACGTGCCTTCCGCAGGACTGTACCCGTTGCTGATGCTGGCATTGGCCGCACCGGTCAGGCTTAGCAGCGTCTGGTTCGTGCCATTGAAGCGCAGGCGGGAATTGTCCCCCAAAATCACCTTAAAGCCTGCCGTGCCCAGCGCGTTGGCGCTGCTCAAGGTCAAGGTCGCCGTGCCCAGCGTGATGGTGTCTGAGAAGTTGTTGGTGCCGTTGTAGGTGTTGTTTCCGCTCAGGGTCAGGTTACCACTCAGCACACGGATGTCCCCGCTGAAATTGTTGTTCCCATAAAACTGCACCCGGGCACCTTCCATGAACAGGCCGTTCACGTTGTTGTTCCCGTAGATGTTGATGTTACCGTCAAAGCCACCCTCGGTCTTGATGCCGCCGCCGTAGTTGTTGGTGGAGGCATTGTTCCCCAAATTCAGCGTGTTAAAGCTGCCCACGCCATCAAAGGTCGGCGTCGCACGCACAGCCAATTCCACCACCCCCGTAGCCTGGATGGGGCTGGTGACGGTGAGATTCACTTCCTGGATGACGTTGTTATTGGCTGCTCCAGGCAAGATGTAAGGCGTGGGGTTTTGATGCCCCACTTCCAAACGGCCACCGGAATTGCCAAACGTGATGCCGCGGTTCGCATCCGTCAGCGTGTACTCAAAGTCCGGCAGTGTCACCCCAGGGGTGCCTGTCACCGTATCACGGCCAAACTGTAAGGTACCGCCATTGAGCAAGAGGTGATCTGCACTGAAGGTGGAGGGTGCTGGCCCCAGGTTCGTATTCGCGCGCAGGCGCAAAATGCCGTTGTTGATCACCGTCCGGCCCGTGTAGGTGTTTTGGAAAGTGGGGTGCATCACCACGGTGCCAGGCCCAGCTTTCACAAAACTCACGCTGCCGCCATTAAACCGCACGGGCGTCGCCGTCGCCGCAGCCAGAGCTCCAGAGATCGGTGCATTGTTGAGCGTGATCGTCGTCACCCCAGTTTGGCTGCGGTCCACCGCCGTGATGACGGTGCCTGCTGGCAGGTTGGCATGCGTCACTTCCATGCCCACCATCAGCACCGGGGCCGTCCCCGCAGGGATGGTCATCTGGTTGCTGCCCGCAGGCATCGTCACCACATTCACTGCGCCCTGGCCGTTGAATTCCAGGTTAAAGTCACGCACGGGCGCGCTGATCGTCAGAGAGGCCAGAGAGGCCGGTGTGTTGTTAAACGTGCCCGTGATGGCAAACAGCTCTGCAGGAGTATTTTTGGGCGTGCCCACGGTGAGGTAAGCCGTGTCAGACCCGTTGATCGTGTGCCCACCATGGCTGGCCAGAATACCACCGGACTCGACCGACAATAAAAAACCTGTTCCCAGGTTAACCGCACGCCCTGCCGCTGCGGCCGAAAGATCTGGCTGAAGGCTCAGCGAGTTCACCGCTCTTCTCGCATTCGTCGTAATCGTGGTGAAACTAGCCGTGCCTTGGAACTTCGCGTTCGCATTGAACAACCAAGTGTTCTGACCGTTGGCATCCGTCGTGTTCGTGTAATCTGTGGACAGCAGACGCGTCACCCCGTTTGCCCCATATTTGACGAACTCATTGTTCGCGAAGGCCCAGCCGCCGATGATGTTGTCATCCAGCGTCACGCCACTATTAAAGAAGATGCGGTTACGCGTCGTCGTGCCCAGGGCATCCGTCACCGTATTCACCGTCGAGGATCCCAGCGTAGCTTCGCGGCCAGCGAACTCCACCACCCCGCCTGGCTGACGGGTGAGGGAGGCGAAACGCAGTGTGGAAGTGCTGCCCACAGGGGCCTGGAAGGACGTGATCTGCCCCTGCCCTGACCCCAAAGTCAAAGGCCCGAGCTGCTCAGAGAACGTGTTTGCCGAGGCATCATTCACAAACTCCACCACCCCGCCGTTCAGCTTGATCGTGGTGCCGTCTGGGATGCGGTTCGCATTGTTCGAAAAACGCGTGTTGTTCAGGTAAAGACCCCCCGAGTTCGCTGCCACGCCGATGGCGTTTGGCCGCCCGGAAATATTGATGCTGTTCAGCCCATTCACCGCCACTGGTGTACCGGCGCTGGCCGTGATCGCCGCTGAGGCGGGATTGCTCAATGTCACCTGACCCAAAGCCTCATTGATGGCCAAAATCGTCGTGCCTGCAGGCAGGTTCGGGTGGCTGATGCGCATGCCCACCTTCAGCCCCGCCGCCGCTGGGGAGGAGCCCACATTCAGCGTGCTGCTGTTCTGCGCCATCGTCGTCGCCGCCGTGGCCAGGGAGGTGGTGAACTCATTGATCACCCCATCCGTGTTGGTTGAGTAAGCGAAGTTCAGGGTCGTATTTCCAGGGACGGACGCCGACTTGCTCAGCGTCACCACCCGTGTCACGGGGTCAATCGCCGTCACCACCGTATCCGCCGGCACACCATTGCCCGTCACCCGCATGCCCACCACGAGGGAGGCACTCTGAGTCACCGTCACCGTATTGCCAGAGCTCGTCGCCGCGCTGCTGGTTTTATTGATGTTAAAGCTGCTCTCCACACGCATGTTCATGTACTGGAGATTGATGTCCCCCGTGATCGTGGACAGACCATCCTGCCAAGTGGAAGAAAGCTGGTCTCCCTGCGTGAGCACCGTGCCACCGACGGACAAGGTACTGCCTGCGGCATTGTACCGCCCCGTCGCCCGGATGCCGCCATCAATGGAAGTACGACCCTGCAAGCCCACATTGCGGTTCAGGCCCGAGTCCCCATTCACCAACAAAGCCCCACCAATCACGCTGCCAAGCCCTGCCCCGCCGCCGGCCAGGTTCAGCGTGCCATTGTTCACCGTCAGTGAACCGCCGATGCTGTGATTTTCCGTCGCCGAAGCACCCAAATTCAGGATGCCCGTGCCGTCCTTCACCACATTGCCGCTGCCAGAAATCAGAAGGTTCTTCTGCGCTGGAGCCAACTGAGCATTCGAACCCGCACCATCCGGGTCCGTGAAGGTCTTCGTAAAGTTCCATGTCCCCGTGTTGTCAAAAACCAGGGTGCCATTGTTCACCACATCACTGCGGAAGTTCGTCGCCTGGCGCAGGATCGTCGTGCCACCACTCACCGTCAGGCCACCCGTGAAGATGATGTTCCCACCCTGGAGAGTCATCTCCCCCGTCCCCTGTTTCACGATGGCCAAAGCGTTCGCCCCAGGAGATCCCAATTGATCCGCCTGCTGAAGGTTATTCCCGCTGTTATCACGGATGAAACCCGTCACATAAGAGTCCGCATTGCTAGACAAAGTCAGTGTCGCCGCGGTGCCGATGGTCTCCGACTCACGGTTCTCAATCACCGCCAGGCTGCCCAGGTCCAGGATGCGGCCCACCGTCTCACTGCCACCCAGCAGCTTGAAGTAATTGTTACGACCACTGCCCGAGAAGCTGTCAAACGTCAGCGTCGCATCATTGCTGATCTGGTCCAGGTGCGAACGCCCCGCCAGCAGTTGCAGCACCGCATGGCCCGAAGTCCCCAGTGTGGCATTGCCGATGTAAATATTCCCACCCACCGCATTGCCCGCCGTGGCTCCCAGTTCCACCTGCGCCCCCGTATTCGTCGTGCCACGGTTCCACAGTCTCAGGTCAAACTTCGATCCCGTATTCGCCTGCGAGTTATTGCCCGTCAGAGACAGGATGCCGTTGCCATAACTCGTGATCGCATTGCCATTCCCAGAGATCGCCCCGCTGATCGTCAGGCGGCCTGTTGTCGCGCGGAAATTCAGCCAATCATCGAGGCGTACAGGCGCACTGATAACATCCGTCGTCACGCCGTTGAAGCGATTCAAAAACGCCCCACCGCCATTGCCATCGTTGTCAAAGATCAGGCTGCCCTCAGTACCCTGAGCGATCGTGTAGGAACTACCGTTGCTGAGATCTCCCAGAAACATCGTCCCCACCGTGCGGTTCCCATCCAACGTCAAAATACGGTTTGCCGTGATGTCCGCATTGAAATGCACCGTCGAGCCGGAGCCACCAAAAGTCGGGCTGATGGTCACTGTGGGCGTCGCCGTGTAGTTAGACCCCATGTTGGTGAGCGTCACTGTGTCCACATGTCCTTCAGGAGTGATGGTAGCCACCGCTGTCGCGCCAGTACCGGTGGTGTCCCCCGTCCCACGGCCGATGATCACCGTCGGCACGGAAGTGTAGCCTGCACCGCGGCTGGTGAGGGCGATCGCAGTGATCCGGTTGGCATTCACCCCAGTCGTCGCGCGCGTCGCTGTCGCCGTCGCATTGATCGCAAAGGTCTGGTGAAAGTTGCTCGCGGGACTGACCCAACTGCCGTTGGCATTCAGCGTCGAAAACCCATCCAAACTCTTCAGAGTGAAGGGCGGCACCGTCTGTCCCAGGACGAGTCCCGGAGTCGCGACCAGCAGGCTCAGTGCCGAGCTCAGCCTCAAGGCCTTGCGGAAAACGCCAGGGGATGCAGAGTTGGTTTTCATAGGTTGGGGGGGGAAATCTAAAAGGTTGGAAAAACAGTCATTCCGCGCGCGGCGGCCCAGCGAAGGGGAAAACATCAAGGCAGATTGTGGGCTATCCCCATGTTGGCGATGGACTGCGTGAAGATTTTGATCGGCACGGCAGAAGTCGGGTTATCAAAATTAAAATCTCTCAGCGGTGCAGCGATCATCTTGATGATCACCCGGCGCAGATTCTGATTGGCCACCATGTTGCCGTCATTGTTCGGCAGCCGCACGTCGTACTCGGGAACGTTCACCTGCACCACGTAGGTGAGCAAAATGCCAAAATCCGGATTGGTCTGGTCCAGTTCCAGGCCCTGATCATCAAAGTAACGCGTCTGCGTCGGCGTCGCATCAACGGTCGTCCAGTTCGTGGACTGAAGCTCTCCGACCAGGAAATCCACAATGCGCGTCTCCGCCTGCTCATTCGCCGTCTGGCTCGTCATCTTCAGCCCGTGCGGCAGCAGGCCCAGGATCGTCACCACTCCCAAAGCCATGATGCCCACCGCCATCACCACTTCCACCAAAGAGAAACCACTTCGGGAAGACTTGTGCAGAGGGAGGGAGAGGGAGGTGTTCATGGCAGGGAGAGACTCCAGGTATTATTTAGGACCGATTTTCCGGGATTTTATTCAGAATAGCGGAAGGGGGCCTGTAGCGTCAATTCAAATACATGGTAAATACCGAAGGTTGGAAGCTCGCCACTGTTGAGATTTCATTGCAAAATGCGTAAAAACACACGCTACCTGGGGATTTCAGGGCCAAAACAGCCCTTTTTACGCCTTTCCTGTAACGTGGCAGCTAATTCGGAGATGCCCCCTCCCCCGGCCGTTAAATTCGCCAAACATCCCCCTCCCCACCCCCGAAACAGCCTTTTTCTCCCCGCCTGCCCCTCCCCCACCCGCCCCCATTCCGCACTACGCACCGCCCGCAGCCCTAAATACATAACGCCCCCACCCACCCCAAGCATTTCCCCCAGCCCCGCAAGCCCGCCGCCCGGTTTTCATCCCTCTCCGAGTGATGCCATCCGCCCCAAAGAGGATGATCCGCCCCCTCTTCCGAACGAGCCCTGGATGCGGGAGCAGGTGTGGCGAACGACGGTGAGAGAGAGGTCCCCGCGCACTAGGAAAGTCAGGCGAATAGCATATTCGCGCTCCGTCTGCGGGCCTGCGATGTCGTAGGAGTGGAGGGGCGGGCGTCTCGGTCCGAGCCCCCTTCTCGCGCCCCTCCAGGGCGCAGGTACAGTATCCATCACTCTCCGAGTGATGCGTCCGCCCCGGAGCGCACATGCGCCTTGTCCCGCGACTGCGGGATCTCGCGCGCCGAGCTTCACGTCCTCGCGGAACTCACATATCGAAGCCCGTCCGCTGAGGCCAGGATGGCCTCACTCCTTGAGCCCGCCCGTCCCCTGGCAGTACAGTATCCATCACTCTCCGAGTGATGCGTCTGCCCCAAAACACGCCCATCCGCCCCCTTGCACCGCCCCCGCCCCGGAGGGGCGAAAGAAGAGCAGCCGGGGGTGGAGCGAGGCACAAGCGAAACCCCCGGACCCCCGCCTAACCAACAACGCGTCACCCAATGCTGCGCCCTGGAGGGGCGCGAGAAAGGCCGCTTGCACCCCCAATTCACCCCAGAGATGTTAGACCGTGGGCACGCCGCTGGCATCCCTCCAGGATGCGACCTTGGGTGGGGCAACGTCTTTGCCCAACCAGGGGTGCGCTCGTCCCGCAAGCGGGACTCACTTACCGCTGGCTACCCGCTGCGATGCCTCCGGCATCGGGGGAGGAGAGGGGCGAATGCATCCTTTGAAAAGGGGTTCATCCCGTGACTTCCCCCGCCCCGAAAGCGCGCGAGAAGAGAGCAGACGAGGCCTGTCTGGGGCGGACGCATCACTCGGAGAGTGATGGATACGGTACTTGCGGACGAGGCCGTTGCCCCGCTGCGCATGGGGACCCTGCGCCCTACCTACCTCCTTGCACCTCCCCCGCCGTGGAGTCGCTGTGGATCAGCCCCAGCGTCTGCCCACTGGTGAACTACCCCCCCGCCCCGGAGGGGCGAAAGAAGAGCAGCCGGGGGTGCAGCGAGGCTTGGCGAGCGGGAACCCCCGGACCCACACCTCACGACAAAACGCCTCACCACCCTCTGCGCCCTGGAGGGGCGCGAGAAACCTTCGTTCCTTCACACCACCCGCGTCCACCCTCAGGCCCCACATCCCATGGACCTCCCACGCCAGCCCCGCGAAAGTCGCGACACCCCCACACCACCCTCTGTTCTACACCCCGGCTCCACCCAAAAAAACAAAAAGGCTGCCTGCAGACAGACAGCCTTTCCGAGGTTGGAAATCCAGACAACGAGCCAGGAAATAAATCAGGCCGTCGGGGCAGCGCCCTCAGGAGCCTTCGGCAGGGTGAAGCGGAAACGGATCTTGCCACGCTTCGCAGCCGCACGGGCCTTGCGCTTGGTGCGCTCTTTCGGGTTTTCGTGAGCGCGCAGGCGGCGCATTTCTTCGAGAATGCCTTCCATCTCGAGCTTGGTTTTCAGACGCTTGAGAGCGCGGTCAACAGGCTCACCTTTGCGGATTTGGACTTCGGGCATACGGGTTCAGAGAAATGGTTTAGAAAAGGGGTCGCGATTCTAGCGGCACCCGCGCATTCGTCAAATAGAAAGATACTTTGCAGCAAAGGTTCTTTCCTCGTGCAGCGTCCCCATCCCTTGATGGCTCAGCACAAGCACCTTCGACCAGTCCCCTGTCACAGCTTCGCTATTGGTTCGGATGCCGAGATGAACTAGAAGGGAGAAAAGACGGACGACGGCTCCCCAATGGACGCGGAGGCCGCGCCTTATCACCGAGGAGGACTGCTACGTGCCGAAGATGCCATGAGAGGATCTGAGGCGAAATGACGGGTGACCGGAGGTTTGACGCGGCCGTGTTTGACGCTGACGTGGGGGTTGTCTCGGGCGAGGTAGCGCCAGGGGAAGTCGGCGGCTTGGCTGATGCCGACGCGGACGTCGCTGAGGACTTCGAGGTTTTCTGGTCCGGGGCGGAGGCCGCAGCCTTTCAGCCGGTGGCGGCCCGCCAGGGGGGCACCGTGATGGATGCCGCCGATGCCGAGCGCGAGGGCCAGTTTGCCAGGGCCTGAGCAGAGATCGGTCACCTTCGGGCGTTGCCGCCGCTGCTGCATTTCGGCCAGACCGAGGCGGGGATCCAGCGCACGGATGAGGATGAGGCCGTCGCGTTCGCCGCCCTTCACCAGGAGGTTAAACAGCCAGTACATGCCGTAGTTAAAATAGACGTAGGCGGTGCCGGGGGGCTGGCTTTTCACAAACACGCGCGCGCTGGGCCGGGTGGCGGTGTGGCAGGCGGGATCGCCCTCCACGGCGTAGGCCTCGGTCTCGACGATGATGCCTGAGCAGCCCTGCCAGACGAGCTCGATCCCGATGAGGTCGCGGGCGACGGTGAGGACGTCGCGCTCGAAATAATCGTTGGTTAGGAAAGCCATGGTTACAGCCCGGTGGGGTGGTCCACAAACGTCCACGGCAGGCCGAACTGGTCCTGGAGATGCTGGGCCAGGGCTTTGACGCCGAAGGTCTCGGTGGCGTAATGGCCGCCGTAGAGGACATTGATGCCCAGTTCTTCCGCCAGGGTGTAGCTCCAGTGCGGGCCTTCCCCGGTGATGAAGGTATCCACCCCGGCACGCGCGGCGGCGGCGACTTCGGACCCGGAACCTCCGGAGGAAATGCCGATCTTTCGGGTGGTCTGGGGGCCACCGGCGCAGACGTGCACGCGGCCGCCATCCAGGGCGGTGGTGAAGCGGGAGATGACTTCGTCCAAGGGAAGCTCCACCTCGCACGTGACGCCGACGGCCAGGCCTTTGTAATCCAGAAATCCACCGCTGGGCTGCAACTGCATGGCCTGGGCGATCTGGGCGTTGTTGCCTAACTGCGGATGCACATCCAAAGGCAGGTGGACGCTGTAAATGGCGAGGTTGTTTTCCAAGGCGAGGCTGAGGCGCTCAAACGTGGCGCCGGTCCACGGCTGGAGGCCGCTCCAAAACATGCCGTGATGGACGATGAGCAGGTCTGCCCCGGCGGCGATGGCCTTTTTCACCACGGGCAAGGTGGCATCCACAGCGGCGACGATGTGGCTGACCTCGCCGGGGCGATTCGCCAGTTGCAGGCCGTTCACGGCGGGGGCGTAGTCTGGCAGTTCGCGGATGCGCAGGAGGGTATCGAGATGGGCCGTGAGGTCAGTCAGCTTCATGGGGTGAACAGATCATGGTTGAGGCGGGTGCTCCACCAGATTTCCTGGGGGAAAGCGGAAAGCAGAAATGGGAGGGCAAGGTGGTCTTGGAGGGAAGAGGGTAGGTTTTGCGAACGGGGGGTTCTCGCGCCCCTCCAGGGCGCACCTGTGATACCGCGTTTTTGGTTAGGCGAGGTCCGGGGGTTCTCGGTGCTACGCACCTTCACCCCCGGCTACTTTTCTCTCGCCCCTCCGGGGGGGGGCGGTGCAGTACAGAGGTGTTGTTTGGGGAAAGAGGGTACCCTTTTGCGAACGGGGGTTTTTCGTGCTGCGACCACCCCCTCACCGGGGCCTTTCGCTTCGCGGCTTCGCACCCCCCGCAAGCGGGGGGAGAGGGAAGCTTCTTTGGAAGCTCGGGATGATAGAGCGAATGACGGTTGGTTTGGTCCACCGCGTGCGGAGGCAAACGACCTCCGTTTTCACCTCCGATACGCGGAGGCTTCTTTGAAGGGGTTGTAGGGGCGGCTGTGGGGCTGGGCGGAGTAGATGAAGCCGTAGCGATCTTTTTTCTCATCCACGGGCTCGAGGAGTTGGCCGCGAAAGCTGGCGGTGTTTTCGTATTCCAAGAGCACGCGGGCGGTGCCGTTGATGCCCCACATTTTAAAGCCGGTGCCAAAGATGCCGCCATTGGGGTAGAGATCGTAGAGGCCGGCCATGGCGTGGAAACAGTTGATGGCGACGCGGTCTTTGCGATACAGGCGGTCATCGGCCCGGTAGAGGATGCGGCCGCTTTCCAGCAGGCGCAGGCGCTGCACGCCGAGGTCAAAGCCGCCCTGGGTGATCTCATACGGGCCCCACATGCAGACGGCGTTTTTCACATTCACGGCCAGGCGGAGGGTTTGCTCTAGATTGAAGCTTTTGCCGGGAGACAGGGGGCAGGCATTCATGCGGGGAAAGAGGCGGCTGCCGAAGCCTTTGAAGACGCAGAGATTCGGATTCGTATCAAAGTCATGCGGCAGCCAACTGATGGTGAAGGCCTCAAACTCGCGATTTTTATAAACGCCGCGCGTCAGCCCCTCGGTCAGGTGGCGTTGCTGGCGGTCTGCCAGGACGCGGATGACGGACATGAAGGAGTGGGAGTATTCGGGCGCATTGCCTTGGTTTTGATAAGCAAAGGGGATGATGAAGTAGCGGTCGCGGGGATTGTTCCCATTGCCCAGACGGGCCAGGATCTTGGCCTTGATGCGATTCGTGACCTGCTCATAGAGCGGCACGTCATGCTGGGAATAGTCGGGCTTTCGGTCCAGCACTCCGGCCTGGCTGGAGACTGCATGGAGCAGGCCAAAAAGAACCAGAAGGGAGAGTCTAACCCAAAGTGGGATCATTTTCTGCATGGGGATGCGGGCGAGATGAGGTGAGGTAAAACAGGGGTCCATAAAAAAAGGCTGTATGGCATGGCCCAAGGTTACCCTCAGGGGCGGCTCCGTGTGATGCCGAGATAGCCCGCTCACTCACGGAATCAAGTCGAGATGCGCATCTTGAAAACTCCCTGTGGAGGGCTGGCCAGGCGGCCCCACTTTTGTTGGTGAGGAGAGGGCAGTCTTGGCGTATCTCCTGGGCGCCGCATCCTGCGGCCCGCCCCTTCCCCCTTTCTCATGCAGCGCTCGTTTCTCTTTCTTTCGGCCTTTGGCCTCCTCAGTTCCTCTCTGTCTGCCCTAACGCTGGAGGAGATGAACCAGCGGCAACAGCCGATGCCAACGGTGGCAGAAAAGGACCTGCCGCCGCTGAAAAATAAGCCGGAGCCCTTCCCTGGCCTGGTGAAGCATCCAGGCTATGAAGCGCATACGTGGGTGCGGTTTCCATTCGTCGAAAATCCCGGCAGCTTTGGTTTTGACCCGAAAGGCCGCCTGTATGTGGCGGAGGCAAATCGCTTTTGGCGTGGGGTGCCAGATCTGCGCGGCGCGAATGAACTGATCCGTGGGGACTTCCAGGCGACGACGCTGGAGGACCGGGCGAATCTCTACAAGACCTGGGCGGCACGTTTTCCCACCACTTTTTTCACCAACACGGCGGATCGCCTGATCCGGCTGGAAGACCGCGATGGCAACGGCGCGGCAGATCATCGCACGCTGTTTTCAGATCGTTTTCACGAGCCCCTGGATGGCATCGGCTTTTCCGTTTTGGCGGAAGAGGATGCGGTGTATTTCACCTGCATCCCGAATCTGTGGAAGCTGACGGATGCGAACGATGACGGCGTGGCCGATGCGGAAAAGGCGCTGGTGGGCGGCTTTGGCGTGCGGGTATCCTTCATCGGGCATGATCTGCATGGCATCACTCGCGGGCCGGATGGGCGGCTGTATTTTTCCGTGGGGGATCGGGGGTACCACGTCACCACGCAGGATGGCCGGGTGCTGTCTGGTGCGGGGCGCGGGGCCATCTTTCGCTGTGAATCTGACGGCAGCGGTTTTGAGGTCTTTTGCAAAGGGCTGCGCAATCCGCAGGAGCTGGCCTTCGATGAAGCGGGAAATCTTTTCACCTTCGATAACACGGGCGACATCGGCGACCTAGCGCGCATGGTGTATGCCTTGGAAGGCAGCGACTCGGGCTGGGACATGAGCCACCAGTCCGCCCATCAGTACGTGACCATGCTGGACTGGGAGGACTTTCACCCGAAGACCTCCATGTGGGTGGCGGAAAAGATGTTTGAGACCTTCAATGAGGAGCAGCCGCAGTGGGTGTACCCACCGGCCTCGCATGTGGCGCGTGGCCCCTCTGGCGTGACCTTTCTCACGGGGGTTTCTTTGCCAGAAGATCTGCGCGGTAAATTCCTGCTGGCGAACTATCGCGGGGCCTCCCAGGGCTGCACGGTGCTGACGGTGGGCATCGAGCCGAAAGGCGCGGGGTATGTGGCGAATTCCGAAGACGTCTTGGTGGAAGGCGTGGGCGTGACCGATGTGGAACTGGGCTATGACGGCAGCCTTTACCTGTGCGACTTCGGCGGCGGGTGGAGCATCAATACGAATGGCGCCATCGAGAAACTGACCCCGAAGGATGCGGCCCTGAAAAAAGCCGGGGCGGAGACGCAGGTCATCTTTGCCAAAGGTCTCAAAGACGAGCCCGTGGCAAAGCTGATGGCCTACCTGGAATCACCCGACAAACGCCTGCGGCAAGCGGCGCAGTTTGAGCTGGTGAAACGAAAAGAAACGACCGTGCTGACGGCACTAACCAATGATGCGACCAAGCCACTGAAGACCCGCCTGCATGGCATCTGGGCGCTGGACCAACTGGGCCGCCAGGGAGTGCCCGTGGGCGACACCCTCACCAGCCTAACCGAAGATAAGGAATCCGAAATCCGCGCGCAAGCCGCCCGTGCCCTGGGCAGTGTGCGGGTGCTGGAAAGCCAGGAGGCGCTGCTGGCGCTGCTGAAGGATGAATCACCCCGGGTGCGCTCACTGGCGGCCATCGCCCTGCAGCGGGTGACAAAGCCTGGGGATGCGAAGGTGACGGAGGCGCTCTATGAAGTGGCCGCCCGCCAGGGTGCTGGCGCGGTGGACCCCGTGCTGCGTCACGCGGTACTGTCTGCGCTGGATGTCATCGGCACCGTCCCAGCCGCCACCGCCCGTGCCCAGGCCGCAGAGCGGGAGGTGCGCCTCACGGCCCTGCTTTTCCTGCGCCGTCATCAGAGCCCGGAGTGCGCTCTGTTCCTGAAGGATAACGATGCGCAGATCCGCCGGGAAGCCGTGCGCGCGATTTATGACACCGCCGCTGTGGATGGCCCTGCAGGCGATGCCGTGGCGGCGCTGGCCCCTGAAGCGGCTGCTTTTCCCCCCACGCTCCAGCAGCGCATCGTGGCGGCAAATTACCGCCGGGGCGGGGCTGAAAATGCCCGCCACCTGCTGCACCTGGTGAAGGAGGCCAAGCTGGATGCCGCCACCCGCAGCGCCGCCCTGCATGCGCTCCGTCTGTGGGAAAAACAGATCGTCACCGATCCCGTGCTGGGCCTGTACCGCCCACTGCCCAAGGCTGAGCGCACACTGACTCGCCTGGGCCAGGCCATTGAGGCGGATCTGCGCGCTTTGCTGGCCAGTGAATTGCCACCGCAGCTCGCCTCACTGGCGCTCAAACTGGCGGCGGAAACAGGTGTGCGGCTGGAGCCCAAAACGCTGCAAAACTTTACGGCCAACCCGGCTCTGGCGGCGGAGGTGCGCACGGCGGCACTGGACAGTCTGGTGACTTCTGCCCCTGCGGAAGCTGGCGAACAGGTGCGCCGTTTGATGGCCGATGCCAACCCTGCTGTCTCCGCGGCAGCCCTGACGCACGGTTACACCTTGAAGCTGGATGGACTGGCGGAGATCTCCCGCGCGGCCATCGCCTCCGGCCCGCTGGTGAAAGCCCGCGCAGGCATCGCCGGCCTCACCACCACCCACCCGGAAGAGATCGCCACGCTGTGGCAAAAACGCGAGAGCAACGGCCTGCGCCGGGGTCTGTGGCTGGATGTTTTCCTGGCCCTGCAAGCACAGACCACCCCCGCCACCCAGGCCCTGGTGAGCGCGCATGTGGCCAGTGCGCCAGATGCCGTCTATCGCCTCAGCGAAACCGGCGGTGACGCCCTGCGTGGAGAGTCCGTGTTTCGCAATCAAGGTGGCTGCCTGCAATGCCACAAGGTGGGCAGTGACGGCGGCATCCAGGGGCCTGACCTAACCAAAATTGGTGAACGACTGAAGGCGGATAAACTGGTGGAATCCCTGGTCAATCCGAATGCCGTCATCGCCCCCGGTTACGGCCTGGCCGCCATCACGATGAAAGACGGCACGCTGCTCATGGGCCGCTTGGCGAAGGAAAACAAAGACGCGGTGGAAATCGTGGGCATGGATGGCAAGCCCGCCAAGCTGGAGCGCAGCACCATCGCCAGCATCGCCCCGCCGGTTTCAGCCATGCCACCGCTGGGTACGGCCCTGCCACCACGGGATCTGCGTGACCTTGTGGCCTACCTGGCCAGCCGCACCGCCGCTAACAAAAAGGCTGGCAAGGATGAAGCGAGCCACGGCGACGAGAAAATCGCAAAGTGAGCGGGTGCGTGATGAAGCGAGCGAGGGTGTGAAAGGCCCTCGCACGCGTCGGGGAGGTTAGGCGAGCAGGATGCTCGCGCTCCGTCTGCGGGCCTTCGGGGTCGTGAGGAGTGGAGGGGTGGGCGTGGGGTCAGGGTGCGTTTCTCGCGCCCTTTCAGGGTGCAAGTACAGTATCCATCACTCTCCGAGTGATGCCGTCCGCCCCAGCACACCCCTGTCCGCTGAGGCCAGGATGGCCTCACTCCTTGAGCCCGCCCCTTGCACCCACCCCGCTGCGCATGGCGATCATGGGCCCTAACTTCGCCTCTGGCACCTCCCTCGCCCCGGAGGGGCGAAAGAAGAGTAGCCGGGGGTGCAGCGAGGCACGAGCGAAACCCCCGGACTCCCACCTAACCAAAACCGTGTCACCACCCGCCCCGCCCTGGAGGGGCGCGAGAAGCGCACTCGGACCGAGACGCCCCCCTCAACTCCTCACGACACCGCACACCCACAGACGGAGCGCGAATATCCTATTCGCCTAACTCCCCCAGCGTGCGCGGACCACTCCCCCGCCGTCGTTCGCCCCACCTTTCCCCGCTTCCAGCGCTCGTTCGGAAGGGGGCGGACCATCCTGTTTGGGGCGGACGCATCACTCGGAGAGTGATGAATACTGTACTGCCACAGATGGCCTCACACCCTCCCTCCGCTGAGGCCAGGATGGCCTCACTCCTTGAGTCCACACCCTCGCCCACCCCGCTGCGCATGGGGACCCTGTGCCCTACCTTCGCCCCTGGCTCCTCCCTCGCCCCGGAGGGGCGCGGGTAGCGTGCAGGGCGAACTCAAAAGGCAAAGCCGACGGTGACGTGCAGCATGCCGCCGCTTTCACCTTCCCGTTTGCCGACGTTGTGACCGTAGTCCAAGCGGATGGGGCCGAAGGGCAGCTTGTAGCGCAATCCGGCACCGATGGCGGGGCGGAAGTCGGAGGAGTAATCGAAGGCGCTGCTGTTGCTGCCACGGCCGAGGCTACCGACGTCGCCAAAGAGGGCGAGTTCGAGGTTGGGGTAGATTTCGTAACTGAACTCAGCGCTGGCAAACAGGGCGGAGGTACCGCCGAGCGGGGTGCCGCCATTGGTCACGGGCCCCAGTTCACGCTCAGCAAAGGCACGCACGCTGTTAGGCCCGCCATTGAAGACACGGGAATCAATGGGCAACTCCTCAGCGGCAGCGCCCTGGATGCTGAGCAAGGCCGCGCCGGCGGCGAAGCGAAATTTCTTGGTGATGGGCCGATACCAGGCCCCGCGCAGGTCTGTGCGCATGTAGCTGACGTTGGAGCCCATGACATCCAGGGTGGACTCCAGGCGGGCGCTGACAAACCAGCCTTTGCGCGGCAGGACGGGGCTGTCCCGGTAGTCCAGCATCATGCTGCCGCCCAGGCTGCCGAGGGTATAAGTGTCTGGGCCGATCTCGGCATCGGTGAGGACATCGGTGGAGACGGTGTTGGCAGAGACACCCGCGAAGACGGTGTAGGTGAAGTGTTTGCTGGCCCGCCGGGAGAGCTCCAGGTTCAGGCTGGTGCCGTAACGGGAGTATTCAAAGAGATTGAAATTTTCCACCGCGAGCTGGACGGAGCTGGCATAACCGGAATTAAAAATGGCGGGGTTGGTGAGCTTGAGAGAGCCCAGGGGGCCTGCGGTGCTCCAGTTCAGTTCCGCAGCCAGGGTATTGCCCTGATCCCGAAAATTCGTGTTCCGGTAGTTCACCCCCGCCTGTGGGCCCAGGAAGGTATCAAAGCCGAGCTCAAAGCCCAGCGTCTTCGGCTTTGTCTCCTCACCGGTGATGCGGAGATCCGCCTGGGCGGGGCTGATGCCGGGCTGCAACTGAGGCTCCACATCCAGCCGGGCAAACATGCCGGTATCCAGCGCGCGCTTGAACATCACGTCCAGGTCTTCGGCGATGTAATATTTACCCTCCGCCTCGCGAAAGCCAGCCGTCAGCACACGCTTGGAGCCCCGGCTAAAGTCGGGGTGCGGGACGATCTGCGCCACGCGCACGCGCTCGCCCGGAGTCATGCGGATGACGACATCCACGGTGCCGCCTTGCAGGCCTAACTTGTAGTCCGAAACGGTGGCCGAATTGAGCCAGCCGGCCTCTTTGGCGATGCTGTTGAGCTGACCTTCGATCTGCTGCACGCGTGCTTCATTGAAGGGCAGGCCGGGAGTCTGGGCAATGAGGCCACGCATCTTCTTTTCCAGC
Organism: Prosthecobacter dejongeii; assembly: GCF_014203045.1. Classification (NCBI taxonomy): domain Bacteria; kingdom Pseudomonadati; phylum Verrucomicrobiota; class Verrucomicrobiia; order Verrucomicrobiales; family Verrucomicrobiaceae; genus Prosthecobacter; species Prosthecobacter dejongeii. The sequence goes on along the minus strand of NZ_JACHIF010000005.1, from coordinate 353,598 downwards.
TCCATCGGGCCGCCGGCAAAGTCCACGGTGCCGAAGGTGAAACGCGGCCCTGCTTTCACCTCCATGGCGATGTCGCGCAGGCCATCGCTGCCGGTGATGGGGTCTGGGAGAAAGGTGACCTGGGCCTGGAGGTAGCCCTCGGCCCGCAGGCGGCGCTGCACCAGGCCGGTGCCGCTTTGCAGCTCGCTGTCCACCCATACGGGGTGGGTTTTATCCGCGCCTTCTTTTTCAATGCTGGGGCGCAGGAGAAAGGTGCGCAGCTCCTCCTCCGGCACGATGAGGTCCCCACGCCAGGTGATCTCCCCCACGCGCTTTTGCACCCCGGTATTGATGGCCAGGGTGATGGTGCCGCCCTTCAGCTCCCAGCGCACTTCAGCCTCGGGCCAGCCTTCGCGGATGTAGTGCTGGCGGGTGAAAAAGGCGAGGTCATCGGCCAAAGGTTCACTGGGCGTGCTGCTGCCGGAAAGGGTGAGCTGGTCCTTCAGCATGCTGTCCAGGTCATTCCACATGGCGGCATCGGCCCCGGTCACGGTGACGGTGACGCCGCCCTCGCGGAGGCTGTAGCCTGCGGTGGGCACCTCCTGCGCCGGGGCGAGGAGCGGGCATGTCAGGCTGCATATCCACAGCGCAGAGAGGCCCAGGAGCCTCGCTGGGAGTGACTGCGGGTGCCGGGCCCGCGCTGCTGCATCCTCACTGCACATGCTATGGCGTGTCGCCTTTGAAGGTGCCTTTGTCAATCTGCCCCAGCATGTCAATGAAGGCATCTTCGAGCTTGCGCTCTTCGCGGTGGAAGTCGGTAACCTGGAGACCATCGGTTATCATTCGGCGCAGGACCCCGGCTAGCGTCCCTTCTTCCACCGATTGTACGCGCAGGCGGGCACCGCGTTTGGTTTCCTCCACCACCTCGATCAGGGGCGCGGTGAGGGCCCACTGCACCAGTTTGGCGGGATCTCCCACCACCTGCACCGTCACCAGCGTCTCCGCGGTGGCGGCGCTGCCACGGGTCATGGACTCGGCATCGCCATGGTGAACGATGCGGCCTTTGTCAATGAACAGGAGGCTATCGCACATCTCCCCCAGCTCGCTGAGGATGTGGGAGCTGATGAGGATGGTCTTGCCCTCTTCCGCCAGGATGCGGATGAGCTGCTTCAGCTCCACACGCGCCTTGGGGTCCAGCCCGGCGGCGGGCTCGTCCATGATGAGGATCTGCGGATCGTGCAAAAGAGAGCGCCCCAGGCACAGGCGCTGGGTCTGTCCCTTGGACATCTTATTGCTCATGCGATCTGCCAGCGGTGTGAGGTCCGTGAAGTCCATCACCTCCTGGATGCGCTTCAGCCGCTCCTGGCCTTTGTAGCCCAGGGCACGGGCGTAAAAGTCCAGGTACTCCAGCACGGTCATGTGCTCATACGTACCGAAGCTATCCGGCATCCAGCCTAACAAACGACGCACCTTATCCGGGTAATGGACGACATTGTGCCCGCCGATTTTTACCGTGCCCTCATTGGGGTAATCCAGCGTGGCCAGGATGCGCATGGTGGTGGTCTTGCCTGCGCCATTGGCCCCGACAAAGCCCACCACCTGGCCATGACCGATGCTGAAGGAGACGCCCTGCACGGCCTGCAAAGTGCCGAAAGAGCGCTGCAAATTTTCCACCACGATGGCGGGCTGACTGCGGTCCATTTCCGCGGGGGGATGGGAAGTCTGGTGCATGATCAGGGGGGCGTGACGCTGCCGTAAACGAGGACTTGATCCTCCTGCCAGCGGATGGAAGAAAGCGTCTCTTGGGTGAAGCCGGGGGCAGCTTTGGCCGTAGCAAAAAAGTGGTTAGGCAGGATGGAGGTCAGCTTGTGCAATTCCCAGATTTTGATCAGGGGGTAGTGTTTCTTCCACCATTCCACGAGTTGGCTAGGCTGCACCTTCACCAGCTCCGCCTTTTGTCCGGTGGCAAGAGGCGCTTTCAGCGACCAAACCGTGCCGTCAGGACCTGCATAAAACATTTCCTCCAGGGTGAACCCCAGGGCTGAGACGAGGGTGGGCGCGGCATCCGGCGTGGCCCCAGGCTGCACTTCCAGGCGGGCGCGGGTGGAGACGGCAGCGCGGATCATCTGCGCCTGCTCTGCCCGGCTTTGGAAAAAGTTCCCACCCCGCGCAGCGCCCTCTTGGGTGAGATTCACCGGCTGGGAGTGGGAGGTGTTTTGCAGCTTCACCCACTCAGAGGCTGGCAGCGCCAGGGGCTCCACCAAGGCGGGTTGTTTCAGCTCAAAACCTGCACCCAGCAGCACGCCCGTGCGGCTGATCTGCTTTTGGGTGACGTAGGCGGTGGTCTCTATAGGTTCCACATTGATGAAGACCACACGGGCTCCCACACCCCCGATCCCATCCTGGATGAGAATGAGGCCCACCATCACCGCACTGGCCCCCAGAGATAACAGGGGCGTGGTGAAAAACAGGCGATGCCTGCGGCCGGACGGTGCCAGCACGTAAAGATTCACCGGGCCCACCAGGACGCCGAAGATGACCAGGAAAAGCAGCACCTGCCAGGAGTTGAATTGGCGCGCGCTCAACTTCTCCAGCAGCGACCACGCTTCCGTGCCGCGAGCGTGCTCATTACGCAGATGCTCATAACGTTCCGGTTCATTCCAGTATCGCTCCACGGTGTAAACCGCAGGCAGGAGACTGCCATTCCAGGTGAAGGACTTGATCTGCCCTAGCGAGTGCGTTTCATCATCCTTGGGCAGCCCCGGCGCAGGCAGGCTGGTGGCGTAAAAATGCAACTTGCCGCCTAACCGAACCCATTGCAAAAGCGCATTGCGGGTGCCGGACTTCAGGCTCTGCCATTCCGTATCCGTGAGCAGCACATAATCAAAACCGCTGAAGGCCAGCCAATCCTCCGGCAAGTCCGCAGGCGTGAACCGACTGCCAAAGATGTGATCCCTGCGCCCGTAAGAACTGGCACCTTTTTGCCGGCGCTCCAGGTCGTCATTCAGGCGCGGCAGGCTGCTATCCGCCAGGGTTTTGCTGATGGCGATGGCGGGGAAACCGGCGGTGCGATTGTTGTGACCGGAAAAGGTGTTAGGGTATGGGCCCGTGAGCGTGCCATTGAAGCTGTGGTTATTGCTGCCGTAGCCGCTGTCCCCATAGTCCACGGCCAGCGGGGCCAGGAAAACGGCGGTCTGGGTGGCCCCTGCCGGGATGGGCAGAGACAGCGTGCTGGCATGCACATTGTTCCTCCGGTAGTCCGTGGTGCTTGAGCTGAAATCCAGCCTCCACACCGCATCCCGGGCCGTGCCATTCGTGGCCACGATGCGCAGCGGGGCATAGCCACTGGGTGGCATGGGATCAAAAAGGCTGCGTACCTCCAGCCGCGTGCCGTTGTTGCTATCCAGCAATACATCCACCAGGTTTTCCTGGGCCTGGACCATGGGCGCGAGCAGCAGGCTGGCGAGCACGCAAGTAAAACCAAAAATGCGATGTTTCATGCGGCCTCCTTCAGGGTGCGCGGGGTGGCGAGATTTTGCACAGGCACCTCGGCAAGGATGGCCCGCACCACGCTGGCACTGCTGCGGCCATCCATGCGCGCCGTGTAGTCCAGCAGCACACGATGATTCAGCACCGCAGGGGCCAGGGCCTGCACATCTTCGAAGCTCGCATTGGGCCGGCCATGCATGAGCGCGCGGGCTTTTGCAGCGGAGGCCAGACTCAGCGCGGCACGAGGGCTAGCACCATAGCGCACGCCTTCCGCCGCCTTGGACTGTCCGGGGTGCGTGGCATCCACCAGACGGGCGATGTAGTCCGCCACGACCTCCGGCAGGTAAATGCGCCGGGCGGCCTGCTGGATGTGGGCAAACTCCTCCCGCGTGGTGACGGTGGGCACGCTGGGCTCCACGCCTAACTCACGATGCAACACGATCTTCGCCAAAGTCTCCGCACTGTTGCGCAGCACCTCCAGCTTGAAAAGAAAGCGGTCCACCTGCGCCTCCGGCAGCGGGTAGGTACCCTCCAGCTCGATGGGGTTTTGCGTGGCCAGCACGAAGAAAGGATCTGGCAACGTGTGGGTGTGGCCCAGCACCGTCACACGCCGCTCCTGCATGGCCTCCAGCAGGGCGGACTGGGTCTTCGGCGACGCACGGTTGATCTCATCCGCCAGCAGCAGGTTGGTAAAAAGCGGCCCTGGCTGGAAGACGAACTCGCGCCGCCCATCCACCTCCTGCAGCACCGGATTTCCCGTGATGTCACCCGGCAGCAGATCTGGGGTAAACTGCACGCGCCGGGTGGTGAGGTTCAGCGCTTTGGAAAGGCCCTTCACCAGCTCCGTTTTGCCCAGGCCCGGCAGGCCTTCCAAGAGCACGTGACCGCGTGCGATGACGCCACAGAGCACCAGCTCGATCAACTCACTCTGGCCAAATAAAACCTCATTCAGCGCCTGGCGCAGAGCCGCGATGGGCTTCGTCGCAGACTGCAGTTCGGCATCCATCACGTAGGGGTCAGACATCGCCCAGAGTAAAGCAGCGAGAGGGCCGCGACGTCGAGCGGAAATCTGCGGTTATTTTCTCACCCAGGTGGCCTCGCGCGCCCTAGGCGAGTTTAAAAAAGAAGGTCGCTCGCCTGGGCCGTGTGCATTTCACCGCCCCGTTGCAGTACCGTATCCATCACTCTCCGAGTGATGCGTCCGCCCCAGCACGCACCGTCCGCCCCCTTCTCGCTCCCCTCCTGGGCGGGGGAACGTCCTCGTCCGCAAGTACAGTATCCATCACTCTCCGAGTGATGCGTCCGCCCCAGACATGCCTCGTCCGCCCCCCTTCTCACACCCCTCCGGAGTGTGGGAAGACACAGGATAAATCCCTCTTAAATGACGAGTTCACCCCTCTCCTCCCCCGATGCCGGAGGCATCGCAGCGGGTAGCGAGGGGTAAGTGAGTCCCGCTTGCGGGACGAACGCACCCCTGGTTAGGCCAAAAACACACCCGCACTCAAGGTCGCATCCTGGAAGGATGCCAGCGGCGTGGCCTAGGTCTAACATCCCTGGGGTGAATCGGCGGTGCAAGCGGTCCTTCTCAGCCCCTCCTGGGCGGGGAAATCCCTCTCCCACGAAGACCGTCCGCCCCCTTCCCCCCAAAGATTTCAGGCGCCGCCTCTCCCGCTGAGTGGACAAGGTTTGGGAAACCTTCTTTAATAGCCCCACACACCGCATGTCTTCACCCATCCCCCTCACGCCGGATCGTTGGTCTCTGGAATCCTGGTTCACCGCGTTTGGCGGTGCCGATTACATCGCTTTCAAAGCCGATTTGGTGCGGGATCTGGAGGCCCTGAAACAGCAGGCCACCGCGCTCGGGCAGGACCTACCGGCCATCGTGCAGGTCCTCACCAGTTATGAAAAGGTGGGGGATCGCCTGGGGCATCTGTCCGCTTACCTGGGCTGCCTTTCCGCCGATGACGCGAGCGATGAAGCGGTGAAGGCCGACGAGGCCTGGATCTCCACCCTGGATGCGGAAAATACCAAGCTGCGGGCCTCCCTCCAGTCTGCCCTGGCCGCCCTGCCAGAAGCCGATTTTGAACGCCTGCTGAAGGACGCCGCTCTAGCCGGTGCCGAACATGCCGTGAGGCGCATGCGCACGGAAGGGCGGCAGCAGATGCCGGGGGAACTGGAGGCGCTGGCGGCCGATCTGAATGTGAATGGCCTCCATGCCTGGGGCCGCCTGTATGATACCCTCAGCGGCAAGATGGTCTTCGACATGACCTTCCCCGATGGCCACCGCGAGACGGTGCCCATGGCCCGCCGCCGTGCGCTCATGTCGGACCCAGATCGTCGTCTGCGCGAGGCCTCTTTTCACGCGGGGCAGCAGCCCTGGCTGGACCATGCAGATACCCTGGCCGCCGGGCTCAATGGCATCGCCGGCACGCGCCTCAGCCTCTACGGTCACCGGGGCATCCCGCACTTTTTAGAAACCCCGCTCTTTGATGGGGCCATGAGCCGCGCCTCGCTGGATGCCATGCTGGAGGCCATCCACACGCACATCGAGTTGCCACGCCGCGCCATCCGCGCCGCCGCTCGTTTGCAGGGCACGCCCGCCCTGCATTACTTCGACCTCGAAGCCCCGCAGGTGAAGGCTCCGGATGAAAAACCCCTCACCTGGGATGAAGCCTGCGCCACGGTGGACCGCGCCTTCACCACCGCCTACCCCGCGCTAGGGAAATACTTTCGCGACATGCTCCAGCAGCGCTGGATCGAGGCCCAACCCCGCCCTGGCAAGCGCCCCGGCGCCTTCTGCACCGGCTCCCTGCTCCGCCATGAAGAGCGCGTGTACATGACCTGGCACGGCACCGTGCATGACATGGTCACCCTGGCGCATGAGGCCGGCCACGCCTGGCACTCCTGCGTGCTGCGCCCGGCCCGCTCCTACGCTGCCAGTTACCCCATGACCCTGGCGGAGACGGCTTCCAACTTCGGCGAAATGATCCTGCTGGATGGCCTCATGAGCGACCCCGCGCTCACCCCGGCCACCAAGGCCTACCTGCTGGATCAAGAGATGCTGCGGGCCCATGCCTACCTGGTGAACATCCCCATGCGGTATGAGTTTGAAAAAGCCTTTTATGCCGAACGCGCCGCCGGTGAGGTCTCCGTCTCCCGCCTGCGCGAGCTCATGACAGCGGCGCAAAATCAGCTCTATGGAGACACCCTGCTGCCTGACGGGACCGACCCCATGTTCTGGGCCTCGAAGATGCATTTCTTCATCACCGGCGTGTCGTTTTATAACTTCCCCTACGTCTTCGGTTACCTGCTCAGTCAGGCGTTGTTCGCCCGGTTTAAAGCTGAAGGCGCCAGCTTCCTGCCGCGTTATGAGGCCTTCCTGGCCGCCACCGGCAGCGCCACCTGTGAAGAAGTGGCCCGGCAGACCCTGGGGGCCGACCTCACCGATCCCGCCTTTTGGGCCACCGCCCTCCAGGCCATCACCCCCACCTTGGAGGCTTATGAAAAACTGCCCTCTGCGTGAGGGCCGCCCAGGATGTAGCTGCCTGCGCCAGCAGGTGGCCTGGGAGGGTACATCGGTCTAGCGCAGCCCAAGTTGTAGCCGCCTGCGCCAGCAGGTGGTCTGGGAAGGCACGTCGGTCTAGCGCAGCCCAAGTTGTAGCCGCCTGCGCCAGCAGGTGGTCTGGGAAGGTGCATCGGTCTAACGCGAACGGGGGCTGGTTTGGGCTCGCGGCACGGTCGCCCCGTCCCGCATGCGGGACGGTGTGAGACGTGCACCTAACGGGAAGTGCGGATGCCTGGAGTGAGCGCGCGTTTCTCGCGCCCCTCCAGGGCGCCCCCTTAAGACGCGTTGTTGGTTAGGCTCGGGACCGGGGGTTCTCGGCGCTGCGCACCTTCACCCCCGGCTACCGGCTTTCGCCCCTCCGGGGCGCGGGAGAGCAAAGGGGCGGACGACGCTCGTCTGGGGCGGACGGCATCACTCGGAGAGTGATGGATACTGTACCTACGGACGGGGCCAGTTCCCCCGCCCCGCTGCGCATGGGGACCCTGCGCTCTACCTTCCCCCCTTGCACACTCCACCGCCCCAGAGGGGCGAAAGAAAGGTAGCCGGGGGTGGAGCGAGGAACGAGCGGGAACCCCCGGACTCGAGCATAACCAAAGATTCAGCAAGCGTTGCGCCCTGGAGGGGCGCGAGAAAGGCCGATTGCACCCTTTCGATCTCGATGGACCCAACCACGCCGCTGGCATCCTTCCAGGATGCGACCCTGAGCGAAGGGCATGCTTGGCCTAACCAGGGGTGCGTTCGTCCCGCAAGCGGGACTCACGGCCCCCTGGCTACCCGCTGCGATGCCTCCGGCATCGGGGGAGCGGAGGAGGGCTAAACTCGTCATTCGAAGTGAGGGCTCCCCTCGCCCCGGAGGGGCGAAAGAAAAGTAGCCGGGGGTGGAGCGAGGCTTGGCGAGCGGGAACCCGCGGATGGGTGGAATAACCAACGATGCGGTCAGAGGTGCGCCCTGGAGGGGCGCGAGAAGGGCGCCAACGAGGCATGTCTGGGGCGGACGGCATCACTCGGAGAGGGATTCATCCTGGACCTGCACCCCATGACGTCGCCGCCTGCGCCGCCCCTTTTACTCCGCCTTCTGTTGATCATTCAAAATCAGCCGAAGGAGCGGGAAAAGGGCGTCTTCGCACTCCTTGCGTTTGAAGCGGAGCTGACGCTTCACCAGTGGATTGCTAAACATGCGGTGGGTTTCCCCGGCTTTGCCATCCAGGATGTCGAGCCAGCTCGAACTGGAGGCATCCAGTGCTGAGGCCAGGCTTTGATCCAGCAGCGGCATCTTCAGCACGATGTCCTGCGGGCGCGCCACTTCATCCAGCATGTCTGCGGAGACGGGGCCATCTTTCATGCTGACGATGAGCACGGAAGGCGAATCCCCAAAGACGGAGCTGCGCCACTGTTTGATCGCGGGCACGGCAGCGGCCTTGGCCGTGAGCAGGTGGATGGGCATCCAGTGCAGGCCTTCATCCACCCGCAGGCTTTGGATGATTTCAGGGTTCAGATCCCGGGCCAGCACGTCCTGGCAGCTCGCGGGCAGATCGGCCAGCACCAGCTTGCGCTCCATGGCCGTCTCCACCAGCCGCCGCATCGTGTCCACATTGTCAATCGGCATGGATTCGATCTTCTCCGGGGAGATCTTTTGGAAATCGCGGTTCCCCAAGGCATCGCAATCAAACATCGCCACGTCATCGCGATTTTCAAAATTGGCGAGTTCATAGATCAAACGCGCGATGGTGCTCTTGCCAGTACCGCCACTGCCAGCGGTGATGAGGATCATTTTCATGGAATCAGGGAGTCTAGGAGGCTGAACGGAGAGTGGATGAACGGGAAAAACAGGCATGCCCGCCGCAGGCACCGCGGCGAGGGCGCGGGGCAGAGAAAAGGAGTCTCCGATGGCGGACTTCAAAGACGCCAGGGCGCGGGGATCAGGCGGTGCTGGGGGCAGGTAACAGGAGAAAAGCCCCGGCAACTCCTTGTCCTGAGAGCCCCCCATGTCATACCCGGAAAGGCTGAAGGTCCCGTCTTGCAGCGTCTGCACCAGGCGGCTGAATTGCTCCCCCCTCAGCGGCTGAAGGTCCGTAAAGGCCAGGCCCGGCGCGGAGGCCTCGCGAAAAGTCACCGGAGAGCGCGCCTGCGCCGGGTTGGGGTGAAAGGCATCCAGCGAAACAGAAAACTCCGGCAGGCTGTCCAGCCGCACGTCCAGGATCTTTGCATCCAGGATGCTTTCCCGCTGGCCAGGCAGGTGCAGCCAGATGTGCTGCGGGTCCAGATTCACCTCCTCCGTGATCTCCGTCAACTCCTCCAAACGCCGCAGCAGGAGGGTGATCTCACTCGCATTCAGCCGATTTCGGTGCGCTAAGAAACGCGACAGCCGCACGGGGCTGAGGTGGGAGCGACGGCCTTCCCGCCTAGGATCCAGCGGCACCTGCGGCAGCGCACGGCTGGCCACTTTGGGGTGCCACACTTCCCCCACGAGGAGCTGAGACATGAGGTTGGACCCCCGCAACTCCCGCGTCACCGCTGCCGTGGCCATGAGCAGGATGCCTTTGAGCTGCCGCAGATCCAGCGCCGCACTGCCCGTGTGCTGGAGCTGGCGCAGCGCCGTCAGCAGGGATGAGGGCACCCGCGCGGCCACGTTGTGGTCCACCACCGGATTCGCCTGGCCACTCAGCAGCATGCCGCACACCTTCAGCAGGCGGGAGGGCAGATCCCCCGGTTTTTTTGTCAGGTAAGGCTGCTCGAACCGGTCAATGAAAAGCTGGAGAAACTCCTGCTGCCACAGCCCCACCTTGCAGCTCAGCGGGTCCACATAGCTCAGGGCCTCAGGCAGCCAGGTCTCCAGCGCTTCCAGCTCCGTGGCCAGTCGCCACACCAGGATGCAGGCCGTAGCCACCGGCATGGGGCCCACCCTTTTGCAGTAATCCTGCAGCGGCTCTCCCGGTGCCCCCCCGAGGGTGATGGTCGTGCGCTGCGCCTCCGCCTGCAGGCTCAGCGCCCGTGGCAGAGAGGGGAAATACCCCCCCAGCAAACCGGCCAACCATGCCGCCTCTTTCTTCTCAAAAAACTGCCGGATCAGCCACGGCCCCCGCGCCGGGCACACCTCCTCCGTCCCCGCCCGCAGCGAGGAAAACAAAGTGGGTTCGGTCTTGAGGGAGAGACCTGGGGGATTCACGATCGGCGATCGTGTTTGCGACATATGAAGGAGGTGATTTTAGGTAAGCTATAAGGAAACGTTAATCGTGCATAAAGCAGGAGTCATGCAATGACACAAGAGAGTATTGGCCGAAGGAAACTTTGTGTGACGAATCTCACAGAGAAATTTATAGTCGGATAATGCAAAGGATGAAACGCGACCACTTATAACGCAAATAATTTGCATTTCAAAAGAAGCTCCATCATAGGCTTTGCGTGAAGCACACGCCCCCCCCAGCCAATAAATGAAGCGCCTCCCCCTTCTCTTGATCGCAGGCTTTCTCGGAGCCGGGAAGACCACCTTTCTCCGCCGTCTGATGACGTCACTCCGAGAAAGCGGCACCGGCTTCAGCGTCATCGTCAACGACTTTGAAAATGCTGAGGTGGATGCCGTGCGGCTGCGCACCCTCGAGGCCGAAGTCCGCGCCCTCAATGGCTCCTGCGTCTGCTGCAGTTCCCTCCATGATTTTATGGAAATGCTGGGAGACATCCCCGTGCCCAAAGGCGGCGTGCTGCTGGTGGAGGTCAATGGGGCCTCAGACCTCCTCTCCCTCATCGCCGCCATCACCGTGCGGCATGAGTGCCAGCGCTTCACCTCCCCCCTCCAGGTCACCCTGCTGGATGCCAAACGCTGGCAGACACGCGGCGCACAAAACGAGCTGGAGCGCGAGCAAGCCCTCACCTCCACCCACTGGCAGCTCACCCATGCCCAGGAGGTCACCCCGGCCCTTTTAGAGCAGCGCCGGGCAGACATCCGCACCCTCTGCCCCCAGGCCCGTGAGACCGATGCCGCCGCCCTGGCAGACGATCTCCGCCTCCTCGCCGCGACCTCCCGCTGGGCCCGGCCTGCGGCCACCCCGCAGCCCCTGGCAGATCCCGCTTTAGCCACCTCCGCGCCCCCGCCCCAGCATCACCATGAAGGCCCGCGCGCCTTCACCTCCATGCAGGTGAAAGTGCCTTTTGTGGTCAAACGCCGCGACCTCGAGCTCACCCTGGCCGCCCTGCCAGAGAGCGTCATCCGCGTGAAAGGCCTGTGCCGCCTGGCCGAGCTCCCCCAGGTGCCCATGTCCTTTCAGCACGTGCGCCCGCAGGCAGAGACGTGGTTCCTCCCCATGATCCAGGCCCGCAGCATCACCCCCATCGGCGTCATCATCGGCGTGGGCCTGCCAGAGGCTTCCATCACCGCCCAGTTCCAGGCCCTCCCCACCGCCGAGCTGACGCCAGGATTCGACCCCAACGACTGGTGAAGCCCTCCCTTGCCAAAGACCCGCGATTGGCTACATCGCAGCCCTCATGTCGGATTCCCCACGTCCCAAACGCACCCGCTCAGCCCCGCTCCAGACCACCGGGCCTGAGGGCGAGGCCTGGGCGCTAAAGACCCAACTTGAGTTGGAACAACTGATCTCAGGGGAAGGCCCCGTGGACCTGGCCGAACTCAAAACCGTGGTCGGGAAAATGCAGGTCGTCATCGCCGACTACCTCGAAAGTGGCAAAAACCTGAACATCACCCTCCAACCCATCGAAATCCTCTCCGCCATTGATGCCGCCCTGGAGGAAGCCCAAGGTCGCCCCAGCCCCTGGCCCGATGGAGCCGATGCCCGCACCTTCTTCGTACACGGCCTCTATGACGAGATCATCCAGCAGCCCAGCAACATCTTCGAAACCCGCCTCTTCCCCGATGGCAGCCAGCGCTACATCCCCATCAGCCCCGCCCTCTGGAAAGCCTGCCTGCACAGGCTGCGCGAGAGTATCACTCACGCGAAGCTGAGGTGAGGGGCGCGAGCAGACGTTTCTCGCGCCCCTCCAGGGCACATCCCATAGCGACACCATTGGTTATTCCGCCCCTCCTGGGCGGGGGAAAACGTCCTCGTCCGCAAGTACAGTATCCATCACTCTCCGAGTGATGCGTCCGCCCCAAACAGGATGGTTCGCCCCCCGATGCCGGAGGCATCACAGCCAGTAGCCAAGGGTCAAGTGAGTCCCGTCTGCGGGACAAACACACCCCTGGTTAGACCAAAATACCTCTTGTTACCCCCACATGCCTGCCCCATTCACTTGCGCACTTCGCGCTGGGCCAGCACCGTTTTCACCAGGCGCAGCATATCTGCAGGCTCGTAGGGCTTGGGCAGCACAGCGGCAAAGCCATAGGCAGCAGGTTTAGCCATCACAGGATCATCCGAATAACCACTGGAAACGATGGCCAGCACTTCTGGGTCAAGCTGGCGCAGGCGCTCCATTGTGCGAACGCCCCCCATCCCATTCGGGATGGATAAATCTAAAATGACCAGATCATAAGGGTGCCCGGCTTGCAGGGACTCCTGGTAAAGACGCACCGTTTCACTTCCCTCAGCACTCTCAGCGATCTCGTAGTTTTGGCTGCTGAGATTCCTCACAATCAGGCTACGGATGAGGGGATCGTCCTCCAGCACCAGGATACGCGGCGCAGCCGAAGGCGGTGCGGAATCAAACGCCGTGGTCAGACCGATCGAGTCCACTTCTTCACCATCGGCATCCACCGGCAGGTAAAAGCGTACCGTCGTCCCCCGGCCCGCCTCACTGCGCACAGACAGGGAACCACCGTGTGCTTTCGCGATGGATTCGCACACCGTCAGCCCCAGGCCCGTGGCGTTTTCCGCCTTGCGCGTGCTGAAGTAGGGCTCAAAAATATGCGTTAGATTTTCTGCTAGGATGCCCTCACCTGCATCAATCACCTCAATCACAATACCGCTCGGCTGGCTAGGATGGTCCGTCAGGAGCTCATGGGGAAACATCTCCCCAGGGTCTGCCGCCACGCAGCGCACCGTGATCAGCCCGCCTTCAGGCTGCGCCTGCTCGGCATTGCGGATGAGATTGCCTAACAAACGACGGATCTGTGCCGGGTCCACGGCCAGATTCGGCAGACGCGGCGCCAGCTCCAGCCGATATTCGATACGCGTAGCCCGACTGTGATGGAGGAAAAACTGCTCCACCAAATCGCTCAACAGTGTCGGGCGTTTGATGGGAGCACCCCCACGGGCAAACGTGAGGAGCTGCTGCACCAGACCTTGCGCCTGCAACGTGGCCTGTTTGGCGGTATGCAACTCAGGCAATTGCACCGCACTGCGTAGCCGCATTTCCGCCAGGGAAATATTGCCTAACAAGACGGTGAGCAAATTATTAAACTCATGTGCGAAACCACGAGCCAGCAGTCCCAGAGACTCCAGCCGATCCAGCCGATTCCGCCGTTCCGCCTCTTCCCGGCGGCTTGTGATGTCCTGCATCAGTACCAGCAGTCCCTCGGCAAAAGGGTGGCCGCGAATCTCCAGCCACGTCTGCTTCTCCTCAAAATACAGCTCCCTCGTCACCGACTCACGGTGCAGCAGAGCGTGAGCTAAGGCTTCGTAGTGGGACTCCCGCGTCGCCGTCGGCAGCAGGTCCCAGAGATTTGCCCCCAGCAGCTTTTCCGGCCCGCGTTCAAACAGGCGCTGCGCACTCGCATTCACATAGATCAGCTTCCACCGACTATCTAAAGCAATGAGGGGATCTGAAATACTCTCCACCACATCCACCAGCGGTGCCTGCGCAGCACGGTCACTCGGCGTAGGCACAGACGGCTGATTTTCCACCGCTGGAGAGGCCAGACCACGGAAAAGAATGACCACACCCGTGAGCTGGCCAGACTGATCCCGCAGCGGCGTGGACCGATCCTGTACTGCCACTCGCGATCCATCCAGCGTCGTCAACCACACAGTCCGCTCCGGCAAAGTCTGCGTCGCAGAGGTCAGCTCCACCGCAGCCGGCTGGCCGCTGGCGTGGTAAATGCGAAACACCTCATGCAGAGAGCGGCCCACCACCTGTGCCTCAGGCCAGCCCGTGATGCGCGCCGCAGCGGGGTTCATAAACACAATCACACCCCCCAGATCGGCCGCAATGACCCCATCCGCCAAACTCTGGAAAGTCTCAAAGTAACTGCGCTCCCGGCTCATCCGCTCCCGGTCCGCCTGGTGGCGAGAGGCAGCCACCTCCACCGTCAGGCGCAGCTCATCCTGGTTAAAAGGCTTCAGCAGATAACCGTGGGGATTCGTCTCGCGGGCTCTGTGCACCGTCTCCAGGTCCGCACAGGCCGTGACATAGATCACCGCCACATGCCCCCGCTTTTGCAGGCGCTTCGCCGTCTCGATCCCGTCCAGCGGGCCATTGAGATGCACATCCATCAGGACCAGGTCCGGCTGCAACTCATCGTAAAGGCGCAGCGCCTCCTCCCCCGTCGCACAAGTGCCCACCACGCGGTAACCCAGCCCCGTGAGACACGCAGCCATGTCACAGCCCACGAGACCCTCGTTCTCGACGATTAGGATGCGGGTACGGTCTTGGCCAATCATGATGAAACTCGCGATTATTACGCTTATTCTAAATATCAGCACATCTCATAATAAATCGCAATTGAATTTATCACCGATGTTCCGGGGGAAAAACCCCAGAAAACCCGGGGTTGCAAAAGTCAGACACCCCAGCAAGCCGAGTGTTCACAGCATCCCACACGCTCCTACACCACTCACCTCCGGCAAGGCGTATCCCCGACAGGAATCGAACCTGTATGTCCACCGGGCACGCCGGACCCTTGTAAAATCAAGGATTCTACGACCATAAAGACTTGATAAACCTTCCTGACGTTGTCACTAATGTTGCCACTCAACATGGCCGCCCTTCGCAAAAAACCCCGCTCCCCGTTCTGGTTTGCCTGCTTTACCCTGCCTGATGGCCGCCGTGTGCAGCGGTCCACCAAGGAAACGACCCGCAAGGCAGCCCAAGCCAAAGCGGATGGATGGGAGAAGCTATCCAAAGAAAGAGCAAAGGCCCGACAGGCTCACCGCGTCATTGCCGACATCTACAAGTCAGCCCATAACAAGGAACTGCCAGACGCCACCCCTCGCGCCTTCATCACTGCATGGCTGACGCGTCGTCAGGGCGAGCTTGCCCCCGCCAGCTACGCCGCATATTCAGGCCGCGCTACGCACTTCCTTTCATGGTTGGAGGCTGCCGCTGATGGCCCCATGGCTGATTTGGAAACAAGGCACTTCACCGCTTATCGTGACGCCTTAGCCGCCAGGGTTTCCGCCAGCACGGCAAACCATGGAATCAAACTCCTGCGGGTGATTCTGGAGGATGCACGCCGTGACAACTTCATTGCCGATAACCCCGCCAAGGATTGCGGCTTGCTCAAACAGGAGACAGACACGGCCCGCCGTCCTTTCACTCTGGTGGAATTGCGCTCTCTCATGGGGGCCGCAGATGAAGAATGGCGCTCCATGCTGATGTTTGGCCTTTATACCGGGCAGCGTCTCGGAGATTTAGCGCGGCTGACATGGGCCAACGTGGATTTGCAGGCAGGGGAAATCCACCTTCGCACGGCCAAAACAAAACGATTCATCCGTGTGCCTATTTGCACGCCACTCATGGAGCACATTGAAGGCTTACCTGCGGGCGATGATCCCAAAGCGCCCCTTCACCCTCGCGCCGCCACCAGTAAGCAAGTGACCGTTTCTCGCCAATTTGGCGAACTGATGGCCGTTGCCGGACTCCGCGCCGCCGTGAATCATGACGCCAGCAAAAAGGGCCGTGGTTCACGCCGGGCCGTTTCCGAACTGTCCTTTCACTCACTCCGCCATACGGCAACCAGCATGATGAAAAACGCGGGCGTCTCGCCTGCCGTTGTGCAAGACATCATCGGCCATGATTCCGCCGAAATGAACGCGCAATACACCCACATTGAAAGCAAGACCAAGCGAGATGCTCTGGACAAGATGCCTAACCTTTTGAAGCCATGAAACAACTGATTGATGGTAGCGTGACGCGCTATTTTCGCGCGTGGGTGGCAGAGTGGATGGCGGTATTCCCGACTCCTAAAGATGACAGCCTTTATAGCAAAAGCGATTTGGTTGATATGCTCATGTACAACGGGGATGATATTAGCGATGCAGATGCTGCCGAATGGGGAAGGGTGATTGCTTGCGCCATTCGTGAAGGCTCAATAAGCAAGATTCATGACTTGGCAGACTACGCTGAAGCGGCTCAAAAAATTCGTCCCAAAAAAGCAGGGAAAATTGTTCCTTGGCCTAACAATCCGTTTGATTTGGAGGAACCCGAAACGAAGCAAGCTCAACGGGCGCGAAAGCTTGCGCTCGCATACCGCCAGCTTCTTCAAGCTGGCCAAAATCCAAACCGTCTCGAAGTTTGGGAGCACGCTTTTCCTGGTGTCCCAGCCAAAGGTGAAGCCTATGTGAAGGCCTTTCAAACGCTTGGCCTTGACCAAGTGCCTAAAGCAAAATCAGGGCAACGACCCAAGGCACAAGGGGAGACGGAATTAGTTCGGTCAAAGCGAGAGAAAAAATGAACTAAAGTGCCTCACTGACTCCACTGACGATCTTATGTCGTCATGAAAATAACGACCCCGCCCGCCCCCACTTACCAGCCTGAATGGCTCCGCGTCAAAGAAGCCTGCACGTTCTCTCGTCTGAGCAAGCCCAAGCTCTATGACTTAATCAATCGCAGCCTGATCAAATCCGTCTCACTCAAAGAACGCGGGCAGGTGAAAGGCACCCGCCTGATTTCCTTCGATTCACTTCGCGCCTTTCTGGAGTCCCGCGCATCGGGCGGTGAAACCCTAACCACTAACCTTCAGTAACTGCGCCCATGAACATTCCTGAAGATCCCGAAATCCTATGGCGTGCGATGAATGTTGCAGCACTTACGGTTGGGCCGTTGGATATTTTAGCTAGGCCCACAGTCGGCTTCACACCTGAAGAAAGAGCGGCGAATGCCGCGCATAATCAAGAGATGGCAGATAAAGCTCTTATTCGATACGAAGAAAGGTTGGTCCTTACGGCAAAGGCGGTCTTGAAGGTCTTCATGACACTCAAAAAAGGAGGTCCACTGTGAAAGCAGCTTTTAACGAGGCTGAATTTTGGGGCGGTGGCGCTACCGTAGCCAAGAGGGCAAACACGACGAAACCAAAGGCCAAAAATCCAAAGCCCACGCCCGAATCCAGAACCGACCCCGCCACCTGCTTTTTCTATGACGGCCATGGGTATTACATGGATACAGGCCCCCTCTACATTCCTTTGCCTGATTTAGCTAGCGTTCGCCGTCACTTGAAAAGCGCTGGATGCTACGGAGAGAAAGACCTTACCGGATTAAGACCCGACGATCACGCTTTAAACCGCATTCAAACCGCTCAATTCGTGAGCTACGCCGGACCCCTTGCAGGCCACACCAGAGGACTTCATGAGCTGCCTGGAGGCAAACGCGTACTGATCACTGAATCTCCTAAAATATTGATCCCCGCCCCCGGCCAATGGGTAAACCTGAACGCCGTATTTACAGGGTTGCTAGGGCATGAAGATTTGACCCAGTTACACACTTTTTATGGTTGGTTGAAACTGGCTTTTGAATGTTTGGAGACTGGCAAATATCGGCCTGGACAAGCTCTTGCCCTTGCTGGTCCTAGAGGCTGCGGAAAATCGCTTTTGATTGATGTTTTGAGGGGTGTCCTTGGCGGTAGAACTTCGGGCGCTTATGAATGGCTGTCGGGACGGACCTCATTCAATCTGAGTTGTGCGGGCGCTGAATTGCTTGTGGTGGATGACAAGGCGGGCAGTTCAGATCCTCGCGCCCGTGCGGCTCTGTCTGCCAATATCAAATCCTCCCTTTTCGCCGGGGAGGTGCGCATAGAAGGAAAGCATAAAAACGCCTTCGATTGCCGCCCTATTTGGAGGCTTGTTTTTGCCCTGAATGATGAACCGGAAAATCTGCTTGTCTTGCCTCCACTGAATGAAGATGTGATGGATAAAATCACGCTCTTGCACTGCCACCGTTTCACTTTGCCGATGCCTGCACATACTTTGCAGGAAAAAACTTTGTTTTGGAAAACCCTGGAGGCAGAAATCCCCGCATTCCTTCATTGGTTGAAAAGCTGGGAGATCCCCGCACACCTGGAGGAAGAACGTTGCGGGGTGAAGCACTTCCACCACCCATTACTTGTCGAAGGCTTGCAAACTCTCGCGCCTGAAATTCAGCTTTGGGGCCACATTATGACCGAAGTGGAGGCTGGTTCCATCACTCTTCCTTGCAAGCTCACGGCTAACGAACTCAAACGTATTCTTACCTCACCAAATGCGGTTGATTGTCATGCTGCCCGTCGTCTCCTTATGGATTGGACCCCGGCCTGTGGCACATACCTTGGCCGTTTGGCTTCATCGCATCCTGAACGCGTCCGCAAAGCCGGGAAATTGCATGGCACTGAACGCTGGGAACTCTTGCAGCAAAGCGCGTTTTAGGGTGGAGTGGTGTAGCTTGTTTTTTGGTTGTTGTTTTTCATCCTCTTGGGTTTGTTCAGGGATATTTCGAGATATTGCCCCACCTCTCCACCTGGAAGGCACCAAGCTCACTCAAACGATTCAGCGACCAGGGCAGGAAAATCCACGCCAAGACCATCTGCAATCTTGAGGAGAAC
Source organism: Prosthecobacter dejongeii (assembly GCF_014203045.1). NCBI lineage: Bacteria > Pseudomonadati > Verrucomicrobiota > Verrucomicrobiia > Verrucomicrobiales > Verrucomicrobiaceae > Prosthecobacter > Prosthecobacter dejongeii. Next base: position 334,888 of record NZ_JACHIF010000005.1, on the reverse strand, counting down.
CCAGTAAGTGGGGCAAGCATCATCGCTTTCTAGGTGAGTGATGGTTGTGCGGGCAAGTCCGACTTGGGCTGCCAATTTGTTTGCGGAGATCCCTTTACGCATTCGCTCCCGCTTCAAGAGAAGCACAAGTTTTCGTTCACGGGAGTCTAGCTGAGAGGGGCGTGGCACCCGCAATCCAAACCACGCTTGACGGAAAACACCTTGGCATGATAATGCCAGGAGCTGCATGTCTGAACACCTCTATTATATCCGTAAGGACACGACCGAACTTGGCCCTCTCACACTCAGCCAGCTACGCTCTATGTGGTGCCGTGGGGAAGTCACCATAAGAACTCCATATCGCTTGGAGGGATGGAAGGGATGGAAAAATCTGGACGTTATGCAGCCGATATTGGATGGAGCAGAGCCTCCACCTCCTGCGCATCCCACTCCAAAAAAGAAAGCAGAGTTTCAGAAGGGATGCGGTTGCGCCGGGCTGATTGGCATTGTTTTCCTTTTCATCATGCTCAGTGGGTCAAAAGATAATCAGGGACTTGCCCCCGACTCGAAAGACAATGGACCGGAGGCCATGCCAGCCGAGGAGGCCGAGCGCCTGAACAAGCTTTACCCGTCCACGGGAATTGAAGAAATAGTCAGGGCAGAGCCAATTAAAGAGGCTCTGAAAAAGCAAGATGGTGAAGAGCTTTTGAAGGCCAAACTTTCGGAAAGTATCAAAAAGCACATTCCAACACCTGATTCGTTCCAGTTTGAGAAACAAACTTCATTCATGGACCTGGGAGACTTTAATCAATCCATTGTTAAATTCACTGCGGAGAACGAATTCGGACACCGCAAAGAATACGAAGCTCGCTCACATGTTTCATTGAATGGTGACACCGTGGCAGTAGTCGAAATTCAGGATGAAGACTCAGGTTTAACAATCTTTGAGGATGGCGTGGCGGGTGTAAAAATTAAATTGGTGAAGGCGAGGGCATCCACATGGACGCGTGATGATGGCGAGGAATTCATCATGGTTTACCTGGACTGGAAGAACATAGGTGAGAAGCCAATCCACGCGGTGAAAGCAACGATCAGATCAAAGGACGAAGATGGACAAATTATGGATTTCCTGAGCGTTTTAAGCCCATATTACATTTACGTATCTGAGGATGCTAAAGGCATTTTGCCCGGTGAAACCTATACCGAACCAAAAGGCCGTGGATATAATTTGGGGAAAGTGGAAACACTTAAAAAGTTTCGGTTTAAAACAGCAGATGCAAGGCTTGAAAAAGCATACGGGCAGAGAGGACTAGAGGGAAAACCTAATTGAATTAAGAGAATGATCAAAATTTGTCCCCTTTAGGGTTTTTGGGTCCTTCCTGGGGCCGTGGGGTGCGGGAGCGCAAAGGACCTCAGTATTTTTCAAGATACTGCAAGTAATTTGCCGTTTCGTTTCGCATAGGGCTCAAATTTTACGACCTCCATTTCATAGACTTATGAGGGGAATGTGACTTGGCTGACTTGTTCAGTCTTCATGGACTTGTTTTTCCATGTTGTCACTTGCGTTGCCACTAGCCCCCTTTCCGAAACGTAACTCATTCACTATCAACCCAGTATCCCCGACAGGAATCGAACCTGTATTTAGAGTTTAGGAAACCCTCGTTCTATCCATTGAACTACGGAGACGTCTGATTTTCAACGATTGGCGGCGTTGAGGGGGCTGAGGAAATCAAGATTCGAAGAAGGAAAGGACGAATCTTTACCCAAGGCATTTAGACTCATATCTGGAGATGGTCAGTTGTCCAACAAAACGCTTCTGGGCACATGCAATGAGTCGAGTGCAACTACAGTGCGACGCCTTCGGAAAGGCATTCGTGCAGACAGAGGAATCCCGGATCCATTAGATTTAAATCCAGCATCACCCCACCGCACGCACTCGCAATCGGCGAAGAGAAAACAGATTCCCCGCGCACTCGCTCAGCTTTCGCGCTCCATCCTTGCGTTTTGGGCCGAACCACTCTCGGTTCTCTTCAAACACGCTCTCCACAAACGCCTGGCTTCCTAGCACCAGCCCATCGGTAAAGTAGCGCACTCGTCGCAGCCGCACCAGTTCTGCGGGACTTAGTTTCCCCTTCTCGGCCAATACTTTCCGGGCCTCCTCTGCAGTCACTCCTGGCCTAACCACGTTTGTGTTTTGCGCATCTCTCACTTCCCTGCCACTGGCATACAGCAGGCAGCGGTAGGCCTTTGCCGCCTCGTGTTTCACCCATCCATCCACAGGTTTAGCCACCACTTTGCACAGCCCACGCTGGGCTCTCCGGCTACCACCCACGGCCTCGCCATACCCACACCAGCGATAGTCTTTGAGATCTTCCACCAATCCCGCCCGCACCGGGTTCAGATCAATGTAAGCCGCCATCGTCCGCAGCGCTTCGCCCCCACTTTCCACCATCACGCTTTTGAAACGATCCATCCACAACGTGCCGCGTCGGCCCCGGCGTTTGTTGAACCAACGGCTGAAGCGTTCTTTGACCTCCTTGACGTAAAGGGACAGGTCGCAAAAACGTTTGTAGAGAGCTTCCAGTTTCTCTTGCACCCGGGCTTCCAGTCCCAGGCGACGCAGTTCCGCGAACTCCTCACGCAGGAAGGCCAAGTAGGTCTTACTATAAAGCAGGCGCAGATGTTCAAAGAGTTTTTCTTCACCCGTGGGCCCTGCGAATCGTTGCAACCACACCTCCCTGCGAGGCACCTCCACCAACACATGGAAGTGATTGCCCATGATGCAGTAAGTCACCAGCTTCACGCCTGAAAAGTCCGCCAGCCGCCACATGAGCCGTTTCAGCGCTTCCTTTTCAATTTCATCAAAGAAGACCTCACCACCACAGGTGCGCGACATGACGTGGTAACAGTAACTTTCCAAGGGTCCCTTTCCCACCACCCGCCTGCGCCCGCCCGACCAAGAACGCGCCGCAGGATAAGGAGCAATCTTGGCATTAATCCCAACAAGCTGCTGCTCCATCGCATGGCCCTGAGAATCAAGCCTTCGGGTGGTTTTCATGGGGATGGAATTGAGCTCAAAAAGACGTCAAGGCAAGCACTGATTGCCTGGCATCTTTTTAAGTGGCTGCGAAGGGTCTCAAAAGCGCGGATCACCAAATGGAGGCTCAGGGCTTTGCGCGACTGACAGTAGCCAGAGGTGCCCAACGAAGGTTGGGTGAAGCTTGCCGCGTGGCCTTGGCGTTGGGACAGCCGCCAGCAGCGCAGTTTGGAGACGACTTCCTGGCAGGCCATGTCCGGATTGAGCACCTGGTAAAGGAAGGCCCAGAAGACGGTGATCGGCGGCAGCAGGCGCACCCGCCCAGCCTTCGCACCTGGAGCCTTGGCAAAGAAGGTATCCGGCAAAAACACAGTCAGCAGCGAAGCGAGATCCGGCAGTGCGAACTTCCGCAGATCCTGGAGACCAGTGGCAAGGCGGGAGACTTCGGAGCGCTTGGCACGCCCTTGGAGACAGCGGGGAAAATGGGGCAGAAAGCAAGTTTTGAGAGCCATGCTCATGCAACCCGGAAACCTAGGCTGAGTTGTACTCGCCACCCAACCGTTTCACACGTTTCAAACGGCTCAAAATCAACGAGACCCCGCCTTAACTGAGTGCCATTCTTGCCTGGCATCTTTTTTCATGGCATCTTTTTTCATCGCGACTACAAGCATCTGGCATCCACGCTAGCAGGCATGCACTGGATCGCTTTTTCAACACTCATGCTTTCTTCCCTATTTCCTAAAATTTAACAACAATTTCTAGGTTAGGTTTATTGTTTATCTAGCATTACGTCTTTTGAATTATCCCAACCAGCTTTAAAGGCCTCTTTAAATATCTCCCGTGTGTCGTGAAACGGTAATAACTCGTTTTTATTAGTTATCAAAGATACATTCGGCTCAATAAGTAAATAATCCACTTTATCAAATTCTACTTCTGGTATTGCGCGCGAGAACCATCCATGCGCATATCCAATAGAAAAAAGCGACATTAAAGCAGGACTTGAATTGTATTTACCAGGTATTGCTACCGGGTTATATGATCTAATGAGCTGATCAAGCATTTTATTCTCCCTTTCAATATTAGGATTATTAATTAATTTCAACCTATCACACAATGCTAGGACAGTAATATCCCAAAGAGGAATAACTTGTGAAGCATCATCAAGCGAACCAGGAGAGACCAACAATTGATCGTTTTTATTTATATCCAGTTGATAAACTCCAGGTGGTAAAAATTCCGCCGAATCATCCTTTGATGAAAACCTTGCGAAACCAAGAGGTCCTAGCCCCATAATTTGATCAATGTAGATGTGCTTATCACCTGTAATACGGATCCATATTCGGGCTGAATTTGCAGGCAATGAGCGCAGTAAAACATCACGGCGATCAGCTCCAATAGTTAGCGTCATTGATGCAAACCTCAAATAATCAGGGCTTGAGTTGGCAATTCCCAACCAACTGTCAGCATGAAGCATAACAGGAACAATAAAAATGGCAATACAAGCAAAAGCTTTCAAATAATAATTTTGTTTCATATTATTTATTAATATAATCCTTTAACTTATGACACCATTGACAATCCGGCTGGCCACTAGATCCATCTGTATACATTAAATTGCTTTTTTCATTACTATGAGTTTTTTGGCTCGCGGCATCAATCCATTTTATAACATGTCCCATCTCGTGTGGCAGGGTCCACTTTGAAGCCGACATATTCAAAAGAATAAGGTTGTCCGTCCTACCAGCCATCCCATTAACCTTGAATAAACCACTTGTCCATCTACCCGTCAGAATTACATGAAAGTGACTATCAGGCCACTTTATCTTTTTATTCAGCTCCTTTAACGCGTCATAGATCCCAGCTGGGGGCGGGGTTTTTAGTTTACCTGGGTTTCCTAAGCTATCAAAGCCACCAGGTAAATCTGATCCGCTAAGCGGGTTTTTACCAAACAATTGATCGTTCCCTAACGGGTCAGCAGAATCGAGAGGGCTCCATTCGCCGTATACTTGGCTACAATCTATTTTGACTCCTAAATCGTTGCATCTATCAAGCACTTCTTTCAAATCGGCCATTGCAGAACGAGCTCTTGCTTCCCATTCAGGCATTGTGTTACCCGGAAACATCGTGTTATTAAAACTTTGACTTGCCCTATCATCAAAAACAAAAGCAACCTTAACGCTTTTTTTTCCCAAATAATCCACCCGAGTAACCACATCATTGCCAACCATCCCATAAAGATTGACCCCGCCTTTCTCCCCAATCGGATCTCGGCTGATCCATTGGGTCATTACTGGCGAGTAGTAGCGGTAGCCGTAGTAGACTAGTCCGGTTTCTACATCCGTATACTTGCTACTGAACCTCACAGCATTCAGACCTTCTTCCGGTTCGTTTGCTCGGATGCAAAGGCCATAACCATCGTAGTCATACACGGCGTAGCGATCAGCCTGTGTACTGCTCACTAGGCCGATTACGTTGCCGTTGAGGTCCATGTTGACCCAGTAGCTTTCGGCACTCTGCGTGCCGCGTTCATGGCGTGTCAGCGCTAGCAGGCCTCCCACACCGCCGGCTCCATCCCAGCTCCCGCTCACGTCCGGGCCCCACACGTAGCTGCGTTTCACGTAGGCTCTTGTTCCGGGGCTGCTGCTCACCTTCGGCGCGTCTTTCGCCCCGCCGTGGTATTCCACTTCCGCCATCAGGTTCCAGCCATCGTAGATAAACCGCACATCACTGCGCAGTTCCCACACGCTGCTGACCTTTTCCTCCACCTTCTTACGCACGCGTCGGCTCTGCGCGTCGTAGCTGAAGCTCAAGCGTAGCTCTGGCACACCTGCCGTCACGGCGGCGGCCTGCGTGGTTAGTTGTTTAAGCCGATTCTCCGCATCCCAATGGTATTTCCAGCGAGCATCATCGGTGAGATTGCCGTCGGCATCATGGCTGAGGGCATCATGCTGTGGCGGAATGTAGAGTTTGCCAGTCTGACTCAGCACAAGGCCAGAGCTGACGTTGTCTGGAACAGTCACCTCCACATGCTTCCACTGTGGCTGCATGGTACCTTGGATAACCTCCCCAAACCACTTTCCTTCGACGGCGGGCATAACGTCATTAACCATAACGCTGCTAGGATCTAACGCCAAGCCATCCACCCACGTAAAGTCGCGGTAGTTCATGGTTCTTTGATTGAGAGAATTGTCTTCATAAAAACCGCCACTATCACCAACGAGGTTACGCGAAATGTCTCGATAACTAAGCTCACTGAAATTCGTGCCATTCAAGGTGAACAGTTTTCGATCCCGCAGCACCTGGCCCTTGCTGTCATAGGTGTAACGCCAACCTCCGTGGCCGGAATAATTACCAATCCCGAAGTCTGGGTCCACCGCTCGGATGTCCACTCCGGTGGATGGGGTGCCTGTGGTCCCCACCGTGCGGGATTGGGTGTAACCACTGCGACTGTGGGTGATGGTGCGCATGCCCTGGGCCAGCGAGGATACCTCCACCGTGGTCAATGACAAGCTGGAAGCCACCGTGTCCTGCCGCGTCAGCGTGCGGGTGGCGGAGGTGGCATCTGCCGCCTGTTCAAAGGTGATGCTGCGGCTGCCTGAGCTGACACGCGCCAGTTCCCCCCGCGAGCCGTAACTCCAGCGTGCGGCTGGCAGCACCACGGCCTGTTCATTCACCAGCCCGCGCTCGGGCAAGAGCTGACTTTGGTAACCGACCCGCCGTCCCAAGCCATCCACCGGCATGCGGATCTCCAGGCCAGCCAGAGCGTCATCCACATCGCCACTGATGGTTTCTAGCTGAGGGATGCCCTCGGGCGAGTGGTCTGCATAGGTGTGGCTGCCCGCCGCATCCACCCACTGGCTGAGGCTGCCATCTCGCCGGAAACTGTAACTCACCGGCGGGGTGTCATCGCTGTAAGTCTGGCCTGAAACACGTCCCGTGACGTCATAAACGAGTGTCTTCACTAGGGCCTGCCCCCCGACCTGCCGCGCCCAGGTGCGCGTGGCCGCCTGGGCCGAAGCGGTGTGGTAGGCATAGGTGGTGCGCTGGCCTGCGGCGTCCTGTTTGTAATGCAAGAGCCCGCTGGATGGATCAAACGCCCAGGTGGTCACATCCGGCTGGCCCGGTATTCTGTAGGTTGAGAGACTATTTTGATCCCCATATTCATTGAATCCGTAGGTCACTGGGTAAGCGCCAGCGCCCTGCTGGCCCGAGGCACGGCCAAAGCTATCATAGAGGTACTCCACCACACTGGTGGCACTGCTGAACTTGGCCACGTAGGGAGCCGTCTTCGTATGCAGCTTCCCAGCATGATCATGATTCGCCGGATGGTAGGTGTAGCTGGTGGTGCGGGTCTAAAAAGATAAAAAGATGCCAGAAGAACTAAAAAGATGCCAGACATACAGAACGATCTCAATGTTCTAACCACTTAAACGCCAAGGGTATCTAGCGAGTTTAGAAGCCTAACGATTGGCGCGAGGTTTCTCTGAAACTGGGATAAGAGAATCTCCAAAGTAAACGAAAAGACTACAGGCGCGCCAACGCCGAGGCGAAGTCACTTCCGCATCTGCACCAGTTCATCACCGAAGCCGCTGCGGCGCCAGAAGGCGAGGGCGCCTTCGTTGCCGGTGAGGACTTGGATCTCGATGGAGCGGACTTTGCTGCTTTTCAGCCAGTCTTCCATCTGGGCGACCATGCGGCCGGCGAGGCCGTGGCGGCGGGCTTCGGGCTTCACATAGACGTAGCTGATCTCTCCCACCATGCCGCCGCCGAGGTGGGCGGGCAGCATCTTGCAGTGGGCGCTGGCGAAGCTGACGAGTTGACCGCCGACGCTGGCCCCGAGGACGAGGAAGACGGACTCAGGGAGTCGCTCCAGCGATTGCAGCCAGAGTTTTTCGCCGCCTTCGACGAGAGGTAAACGCAGGCCCTGCCCGGCAAAGCCTTGGAACATTTCCTTCATCAAAGCGGGCACCTGCTGCCACTCGGGACTGCCTTTGGCGAGGCGCTGGATTTCAGGCCCGGACGAGGATGAGGCGGTGGCTGCTGCGCCTGCGGGGCTGCTGGGGGTGGCCTCGGTTTCGGGGAGGTTGAGCGCGGTGGAAACAATTTTGGTTAGGCCGCCCAGGGTGGCGTATTCGGCGGGGTCCAGGCTCATGAGGTCTGGGAAGACGCCGAAGCGCTGTTCGATCTCGGCCAGCAGGGCCACGAGGCCAAAGGAATCCACCAGACCGGAGCCCACGATGATGGAGCTATCCTCAGCTTTGGCGGGGTTGAGTCCGGTTTTGGCAATGAGAAAGGCGCGGATGTCTTCTTTGGAGTGGGAGGCGGTCATGGGAGCAGCAGGGCTAAGGCGTTTCTATCCGTCTTTCCATTCGAATTCAAAGGCATCGTTGCGACAAAGACGATTCGTGAGGGAACCATGTAGGCGGGCAACTGAGTCTGCAGGGTGGCTAGCAGTGCCTGGGCGTCTTCGGGCGTGCCGCTGCCTTCGGCAAAGGCGACGATGCCTTCGATGGTCGCTCCACTGCGTGGCCAACCGATGGCAGCCACCGAGCGCCCACCGGCGGCGCTGCGCAGGGCGGTCTCCACCTCCCCCAGCTCCACGCGGTGCCCATGCACCTGGATCTGGCTGTCCAGCCGCCCCAGGTAATGCAGGGTGCCGTCTTCACCCGCCCGCACCAGATCGCCCGTGCGGTACCACCGGGAGTCATCCGGGTCAGCGCTGAGGGTGACAAAGGCCTCGCGAGTTTTTTCTTCATTGGCGAGGTAACCTGGGGAGACTTGAGGGCCGGAGAGCCAAAGTTCCCCCGCTTCCCCTGCCGCGACGGGTTTACCATCCACCACCAGGGCGGTGCGGTGGCCTGGAAAGGGCTGGCCGATGGGGACGACGGGACGTTCTTCGCCATCGCCTGCCGTGCCCACCTGATGTGCGGTGATGGCGATGGTGGCCTCCGTCGGCCCATAGAGATTCCACACCTGCGAATGCGGTGCCGCAGCCTGCCATTGCTGCGCCAGGGCGGTGGGCAGCGCCTCACCGCAGAAGAGGCTCTGTTTTAAAGTGGGGAAGGCATTTTCACGGAGGAGGCGCAGCCGCGCCAGTAAGGACGCCGTGGAGGGCACGGAGAACCAGTGGGTGATGCGCTGGGTGAGGATGAAGCGCGCGGGGGCCATCATGTCCATGCCCGCAGGCACGCAGAGGCAACCGCCGCCCAGCCAAGTCACAAACAGATCATGCACGCTGAGATCGAAGGTGAGCTCAAACATCTGGGAAGCACGGTCCCCAGGGGCTACCCCATAGGCAGCGGTGGCGTGGGCCAGGTAGGTCTGAAGATTTTCAGGAGTGATGCCGATGCCCTTGGGCTTGCCCGTGCTGCCGGAGGTGAAAAGAATGTAAGCGAAGGCCTCGTTTTCAGTCCCACTTTTCGTTAGGCCTGCATCGGCCCCAGGGACACTCAGCGTCACGTCCCCTAAAGGAGATGGGCCGCTAACCGTGCGTGTATCAGCCAGCGAAAGCTGAGCCTCGGCAAAGAGGCTTTCCAGTAGGGGCTGGGAGGCGGGATCATGCAGGACACCTGCGCAACCGGCCACGCGCAGCATTTCAGCGAGGCGGCTGGGCGGAAACTTGGCATTCAGGGGCACGTAAGCGCGGCCACTGAGCATGGCGGCGAGCAGGCCCACATACATGGCAGGCTCTCGCCCGCCGAGGATGCCGATGGGGCCTGGAGGCAGGGACTGGAGGCTCTTCGCCACTTGGCCAGCCGCCTCCCAAAGGGCGTGGTAGGAAACTTCACCCTGCGGCAGAGACAGGGCGGGGAGATGCGGGTGCGTTTGGAAAGCGGCAGAGATTAGATCACGCATCGTCAGGGTCTGGATAGAGAGGCTACGGCTTCACGGCTTGGGCGGCTGGGTGAGCGCTTGATTGAGAGAGCTGCATAAAGCGCGGGTGAAGATCTCTGCGCCCTTTTCATCCAGGTGGGCTTTGTCAAAAAAGTGCGCGGCGGTGATGCCCTCCACAGCTCTCAAGTCAGCAAAATAGGCACCTGCCTCTGCGATGGTCCGCACACGATCTTCAGGCACATCGTAAAGGTTCAGGTTAGGCACGGTCACCACCACCGCTTGTAGGTGGCGTGCGCGGATGTCCTCCAGCAGACTTTTCAGACGCTTTGAAGTCGGGGGGGAATCGGTTTTAGACTTGGCGGCTTTTTTCTCGGCCAGGGTAGAGATTTCAAAAAGGACGGTCCGATTATAAGGCATCAAAATGTCCATGACACGCCGCTGCACACGCCGCCTGGAAGCGTAGGAAACCGAGGTTTTGGCCATCATGAATTCCAGGCGAGATTCGGTATTTGGAAGTTCAGTGCTGGCGAAGGTCAGTGCATCCTTGGAACTGACGAAGTAACTGCCAGCGACACGTGGCTCCGTATTGCCATCGTCAAAGTGGGACGTGCCACCACAGATCACCACCAAATCTGGGCGGCATGAGGGGTCACTAAAATATCGCCGCCACGCCCATCGCCAGCTCATGATGGAGCCGCCATCGGGATAGAAGAAGTAAGGGCGAACTTCCCGCCCGTAACGCGTCTTAAACTCTGAAACCAACTGCTCTGGCACGATGCCTTCACGAATGGAGGAATTTCCGATGAAGAGAATTTTGAGTGCTTCTTTGGAGGCTCCATCTGCCGTGCTGATGGAAGCTGCAAGCTGAGGTGCCGAGCGGATGTGCGCCACATCAATGGAAAGGCGCTGTTCAATCAAACGCAGTGTGATCTCTGTGCTTAAGAGCAACAAAGCCAGAATCAATAGCACCTTCCATTCGCTGGAAGACCACAGGCTTTTCCTGGGATTCTCAGAACTGGAAGTAGATGAATTCATGGGTGTTTTCTGGCGGTAAGAACCAGATCATGAGCAGCATGACAGCATACACCGACGTGCGGGCGGGCCAGGAGACTTTTAGAAGAGCGAGGTGATCCTTTTTAGTTTCTAGCCAGCCCTCAAAAACCATCAGCGGCCCCGCAAACAGCAGCAACTGAGCGAGCCCATAAATCACAAACTCTGTGATCTGCCAGCGTGAACCGAAGGCCATGAACAGCGCCCCCGCCTGCCCGATGTTATCGGCACGGAAGAGGATCATGCCCACGCACATGAGGTGAAAGGTGCCGATGATCCAGGGCATGCGGCGTAGCAGGCTACTGCCGGCGGGCGGCTCCGCAAACCAACCGCGACGCGTCAGCCACAACTGTAGGCACAGGTACACACCATGCAGCAGGCCCCAGAAAAGAAACGTCCAGTTCGCCCCATGCCAGACGCCACTGGCAAGCTGAACGATGATGGCCACGGCATAGACCTTGGTCATGCCCTGCAGCCAGGTCATGCGCATCAGCGGCATGAAGAGGTAGTCTCGCAGCCAGGTGGAAAGGGTGATGTGCCAGCGCTGCCAGAAGACCTGGGGAGAGGTGGCCAGGAACGGGATCTTAAAGTTCCAGCTCAGGTTAAAGCCCATCCATTTCGCGATGCCCTGCGCCATGGAGCTGTAACCGGAGAAATCTCCATACACCTGAAAAGCAAAGGCATAGGAGCCGAGCAACACTTCCCAGGCACTGAGCTGCTCTGGAGGCAGGCTAAAGATGTGATTCACCAAGACGGCCATGTTATCGGCGATGACCACCTTTTTGAAAAAGCCCACCATCAGGTGATAGAGCCCCTCCGAAAAATCATCCGCGCTCAGCGGCTGACGGGGGGTAAAAAGCTGCGGCATCAGCGTGGAGCTGCGCTCGATAGGCCCTGCCAAGAGCTGCGGAAAAAAACCGCAGAATAAGGCGTAATCCACCCATCTTTGCACGGGGGCCTCCTTCCGCCGATACACGTCCATGATGTAGCTGACGGTCTGAAAGGTGTGAAAGGAGATCCCGAGAGGCAAAATGATGTTTTTGATCCATCCTGGCACGTCACAGGCATAACCAAAGAGGCCCATCAAATGGCAGGTCTCTCCAGCAAAGAAATTCAGGTATTTAAAGACAAAAAGCAGCCCTAAATTGGAGATGAGTGACAGGGCCACCCAGCCTTTGCGGAAGCTGGGCCGAGACTCCCTTCCAAGCTGCCGACCGATGAAGAAATCCACACTCACTAAGTACCAAATCAGCGGTAGAAAGCGCCAGTCCCACCAGCCGTAAAAGAAATTGGTAGCGACAAGCAGCAGGATATTTTGACCACGAAGTCCCAGACGCCAGTAAATAGCCAGGAACAGCGCAAAAAAGACCCAGAATGTTAAAGTATGAAACAGCATGCTCTAGCAAGGCTGACGCGAACATGCAGCTGGGGTTCTCCAAGGTAGGCACGACAATTCTCTGTCATGATCGCATGCCATTTTTCGCTCTCCTTGAGGCTCTCCATCCAGTGGGCTCATTTGATTCTATCGAAAAGCAGGGAAAGCCGAGCCTGTCCAGCGAAATGCACGACAAGCCTCGGATACTCGACTGATTATCAGTGCCTTCTCGATCAGGAAACTCATCCTCTCAAACAGGCGTCTAATTCTTCGTAAAAAATATTTTTTCTTTTCTATCCAGCCATTTCCTCAGAAGGGATTCCTCGCAACGTGCAGTGAAAGAATGCAAATGCCTGAAACCGGGCCTGCCAAGCCTTTCAAAACCCCTTTAAAACGGCTACTCATGGCCCTCAAAGCCACAACTCTCCTGCCTTACAAACGATTGCCCGGCACCAAGAATAACGCTTGCATTCGCTTCCCTCCTCTGCAACACCTCCGATGCGTCCACCTGTTTGAGGGTTAGGTCCAGAAGTTCACAGGTGAATGTTTCGTCTTTGAGGGTTCTGGCTGATCAAAATTCAGTGACCACTCAGTTATTACCGAAATGAATACGAAAATGTATGTGGGGAACCTCCCCTTCAGTGCCACCGATGTTGATCTGCGCGATCTCTTCGCCCAATTCGGCGGCGTTACCGATGTCTTCCTGCCAATGGACCGTGAGAGCGGTCGCCCACGTGGGTTTGCGTTCGTCAGCATGGACACACCGGAAGCGATGACGGCAGCCATCACTGGCCTGAATGGCAAGGACTTCGGTGGTCGCTCCCTGACGATCAATGAAGCTCGTCCGAAAGAAGAGCGCCCTGCCTTCGGTGGCGGCGGCGGCGGTGGCCGTGGTGGCTACGGCGGCGGTGGTGGCGGCGGCGGTGGCCGTGGTGGCTACGGCGGCGGTGGTGGCGGCGGCGGTGGCCGTGGCGGCTACGGCGGTGGTGGCGGCGGCGGCGGTGGCCGTGGCGGCAAAAGCTGGGACCGTGACCGTGGTGGCAAGGGCGAAGGCGGCGAACGCTGGTAATCGCTCGGTGGCCTAGCCATAAACAATTTGAAGGCGGAATCCTCACGGATTCCGCCTTTTTCATGCCTTTTTCAACTTAGACCGATTTCCAAAAAGATTGTCCGAAAAGCGGCGAAGGGGTGGGACGATTGGCGGCGTTTTTCGCTTGGCTGTTATCGTCAAGATAGCAGCCTGCGCTCTTGCCTTGCCACTCATCCCACCGCGCCCGCCTTTTCAATCGGACAATCTTTTTGGAAACCGGTCTAGAGCTTCCCACTGAACAGAGCGGGAGAGCGAAACGAAACCGGGGCAGCTATGAATGAGTCGCCTCTCGCACTTTGTCTGCATGCTGCGTCACCGCCTCACGCAGACAAATCGAGAAACAAAATCCGCCTACCAGGCAGTGCCCAAATCCCAGCGACTGGCGAGTGAGAGCAATTCAGGACGCATGGGCCATTCATCCGGCCGAGCCTCCTGCCCCTCATGGCGCTGGCTGGCTCCTTTGAGCGTCATACAACCGGTGTTGTCACCGATCTGGCGGATCATCTCCACTTCTTCAGCACTGAGGATGTTTTCGACTGGCAGTGAAGCAAGCTCAGCCAACTTGCTCTCGATGCTCTTGGCGCCTTCGCCGGCTTCTTGGATGAGGGTGGGCACGACGCTTTTTACAGGCTCTTGAGCCAAGTCCCAGAGACAGGCTAGCTGGATCATGGTAAGGCCATGTTTGTCTGCAATGTGACGGATCTTTTCCATCTTCTCACCTGCATGGTCCACCCAGCCCGCTGGGCGGTGGGTGCGGTGATCCCCATCGCGGAATTTGTGCCCAGGTTTCACGTCATCATGGAAGATACCGCCGTAGTCCACTACGCGAGTGAGGATGTCCACCCCGTGCTTTTTAGCCGCAGGTAGAACATGCTGGCCGGGCCAGGGCTCCAGGGGATTCAAAATAATCATGGCCCAGTCCATGCGGTCACCGAAGCGCTCAAAACAGTCAATCATATCCAGCGTGAAGCCATTGGCCGGGCCAGGGGCGATGCCGAGACGATCTGTCAGCCCTTTGTCCTTCAAGGCCGTCAAGCCATCCCACACGACTTCACTGGTGTAACCCACAGTATCGGGATTGTGCAGCATCAGGAGGTCAAACTTATCTGCCCCGCATCGTTGGAGCGACTTCTCCGTGGCCATGGTCAGGTAGCTGCCATATTGCTCTGGCTGGTGGAGACTGGCCTCGGTAAAACGGGGGTAGCCTTTGGCACCTGAACGAAGGCCTTCATAGAAATCATGCCCCACCATGCCGACGAGGCTGTACTCATCTCGCGGCAGGCCCTGGAGCGCCTGCCCCAGCATGGAGTCTGCCCGTCCTGAGCCATAGACATCGGCGGTGACAAAGGTGCGGACACCCTGGTCAAAAGCGCTGCGAATCATGCGGATGTAGCGTTCATCATCCAGCATTTCACCGAAGTGCATGAATTTGCCGCCACTCCAAGTGCCGTAAGCTGTGCGTGTGAGGTTCATAGGGGGTTGGGGATCTGAAATGATACGATCAGGATGGAAAATCGGTGGATGAGGGGGAGGATCTTGCAGAGTCCGCGCAAGTCAGCAAGAAGAGACGTCTTCCAGACAAAATCGGGCTCATCAGTTGGACATGAAAAAAGGGCAGGCCTTTCGGACCTGCCCTTAAAACACCAACAAACAACGAAAAGAATCAGATCAAACCAGCTTCCTTCAAGGTCTTGAAGGCACCGTTTTTGTCCATGGTTTTCAGCGCACGAGCGGTAAGCTTGACATTCACCCAGGCATTGAGCTCAGGAACGAAAATGCGCTTGTGGCGAAGGTTCGGATAAATAACGCGCTTCACACGCTTGGTGATGTGCTTACCGATACCACCTTCCTTCTTAGCTTTACCGCTGCGATGAATGTGGTGGCCGCGTGTAACGCCAGCTCCGGTGATTTGACAAACTTTGGCCATGTGAGTGCTCCTTGAGAAAAAAATTGGGGCGCGATAGTAGCTGAGGACGCGGGCGCGTCAACCTCAGAAACATTTTTTTGCACCGATGGGTTAGTAATTGAAGATTTCGCCGTCCTTGAAAAACCGTTTCAGTTCCACCGCAGCCGCCTCTGGGGAGTCGGAGGCATGAACCACATTGGTCATTTTATCGCTGCCAAAGTCACCCCGGATGGTGCCTTTAGGAGCCGCCTTGGAATCCGTTGGGCCCAAGAGGTCGCGGACGTGGGAGATGACATTTTCACCGGCAAGGGCCACGGCGATGACGGGCTTGCTTTTCATGAACCCGGCGACTTCAGGGAAGAAGGGTTTATCGGCGATGTGGGAATAGTGGTCCTTCAACAGCTCGTCGGTGAGCTGGATCATTTTGATGCCGCGCACACGGAAGCCTTCGGCCTCCAGACGCTTGAGGACTTCGCCATTGAGACCTTGGGCGACGCAGTCGGGCTTCAGCAGGAGGAGGGATGTTTCTTGGGCCATAGTGGGGGTTGGAAAAAGGGCGCGGAAGGTGCTGTCCATGTGCCATGGAGTCAAGCAAGAAGGAAGGGTGCCTCCATGATGGCTTGAACCCTCGTGGGCGTAGCCATCAAGTCCCCACGATGTCGTGAATCTCGATCAAATACATCTGGCGTCCTTTGTTGTGAGGCGAATCTATGCAGACGAGACGCCCATCCCGACTGCTGCGGGGGTGGGTATCACAGCGCCATTCCCCAGTGTAAAAAGCCGGACTGTAGAAGTGCCCTAAGTCCACCCGGCGGTCGGTCGGGATGTGGTAGAGGTACGGGGTCTGCATGCGCTCCTTGTCCGGGTAGCAATCATTCAGCACCCATTCATTCTGGGTGTGCGGCACGTAGGTATTGTGGCCGTTGCGGGGCATTTTGTCCTTACCCACGACTTCGACCTCACGGGTTTTGTCTTTATAAAGGTAAAAACGATCTCCATGACTGGGGTGGAAGGCCCAGGCAAAAACGTGTTGAGGATCCCTCCAAACGAAGTGGGAGGTTTTGCCTAACGGATCGAGGATGTAAAGGTCCGAACCGTCCGCCTTGGCCGTGAAGAGGCGGGTATTGAAAGTTTTGTCCCCATCGCCCTTCCAACGATGCAGGAAAATGAAGCGGCTGCCATCCGGCGAGAATAACAAGTGATTGAACCAATGCTTGGCATTCGGACTAAAGCCCCCTTCATAAGGAATCGCTGCCGCTTGGGCGAAGGTGATGATGAGCTTTTGCTCTCCTGTCTCCAGGTTGATCTTCCAGATCCCAGCATCCTCGGGCGCTAGCTCGTCTTTGTTTGGGTCTGGTACTCCCGCATAACCATACCCTGGCCGGGTGTCATTGAGTCGTCGGAAATCTGGGGCGATGCCCCATTTGCCATCTGGGCTGAGGTTGTACACCGGGTGTGGAAGCGTGCGCTTTTTCTGCGTCTTCACATCCAGCAGGTGGCAGACGAACTGGCCCTCCACCCGGTCATTCCACATGACGGTACTTTCCGTTCCAGGCACCCACTGGAGCATGCAACCCTGCTGCCAGTTCCACGCGTGGGATTCGCCCAGCTCGATCCATTTATCCCCATCCTGCAGGTCCACCATGCCTACTTTGATCTTGTCCCCTGCTGTAGGAGACCGATGCTCAAAGTCCACTTCATTGCCCAGCACGTAGCGGTTGTCTGGGCTGAACTGGTCCTTGTCATAATAGGCGAACCAATGATGCTTTGGCCCCTGGGTGATCTGGCGTACCTTGATGCCGTCTGCCGCCTGGGCGGACAAACCGAGGCGGGAAGCAAAAAGGGCGGAGACGGAAGTCTGGATGAAATGACGGCGACAGGTCATGGTCATGACTAGACCTGTGCGCCTAAAATTGTCGAATCGAAAAGGACGAACAAAGACGTCTCATGGCCCCAATTCGAAATCGATGGGTGCTGAAATGCAGTGGCGTCAGACCTCGCTCAGGACCACTGCGACACCGCCCCGCTAACAAACACTGCTTGCGTTTTCCACGATTCATGGAATCCTGCGAACCGGTTTTTAACCGCTTCCCCACTTGGGGCCGAAGTTTGACATGTAGCCCGCCAGATCTGGTGGTGATCCCGTCTCCTCTCACAGAGACGCCCTTACTGCGACAGGTTGCCCGCTCACGGAAGCCTACCTGCCGGCACGTAACATACATGGAAAAGACATTCGCAGATCTCGGCCTTTCGCCCGAGCTAATGAAAGCAATCGCGGCCCAAGGCTTCGAACAACCCTCCCCCATCCAGGCCCAGGCCATCCCCGTCGCCCTCACGGGTCGTGACGTCGTTGGCCAGAGCCAGACCGGTTCCGGCAAGACCCTCGCCTTCGGCCTTCCAGCCGTGGATCGCATTGACCCGACGAGCCGCAGCACCCAGGTCCTGATCATGTGCCCGACACGTGAGCTGGCCATGCAGGTCTGCGCCGAGATTCACAAAGTGGCCTCCTTCAAAGAAGGCGTCCGCGCGACACCGATCTACGGTGGCTCCTCCTATGACCGCCAGATCCGCGCTCTGCAGATGGGCTCCCAGATCGTCGTCGGAACTCCTGGCCGTATCCTGGACTTTGTGGATCGTGGCACCCTCCGTCTGGATGACCTCAAGACCCTCGTCTTTGATGAAGCCGACGAAATGCTGGACATGGGCTTTGCCGACGAGATTGAGCGTCTGATGCAGGCCGTGCCGAAAGAGCGCCAGACCATCTTCTTCTCCGCCACCTTTGATCCGCGCATCCGCCGTCTCATTGACCGGTACACGAATAACCCGGCCACCATCACCATCGAACAAAAAGCGATGACGGTGCCGACCATCGAGCAGCGCTACTATGAAGTGCAGGGCCGCAGCAAAACGGAAGTCCTCTGCCGCGTGCTGGATATGGATTCCCCCCGCCTCACTATCGTCTTCGCCAATACGAAAAAGGCGGTGGATGACACGGTGGATGCCCTCACTGCCCGTGGTTATGCGGCAGACCGCCTGCATGGCGATCTCAACCAAGTGATGCGTGAACGTGTGATGCGGAACTTCCGCAATGGCACCATCGAAGTACTTGTGGCGACGGACGTGGCCGCTCGCGGTCTGGACGTCAATGACATTGACCTCATCGTGAACTTTGAGCTTCCGTATGACACGGAAGACTACGTGCACCGCATCGGCCGTACCGGCCGTGCCGGGCGCAAAGGCACCGCCGTCAGCCTCGTCGCAGGCCGTGAAATCTACCTCATGCAGCGCATCCAGCGCTTCACGAATGCCAAAGTCACCCGCGCCAAAGTTCCTTCCCAAGAAGAACTGGAAGCCACCCGCGTGGACCAGACCTTTGAGAAGCTCAAAGCCACCCTGGAAGCTGGCAGCTACACGAAGCATGAGCACACCGTGCAGCGCCTGCTGGACGCTGGTTTTGACCCGACCGATATCCTCAGCGCTGTGCTGGACCTGTGGATGAAGGAATTCTCCCGTGAGGGTGAGCAGATCATCGAAGACCGCGCCAACCAGCGCCCACAGCAGCCGCAGCGTGAGTTTGTCCCCAGCCAGCAGTCCGCCGTCACTGGCCGCACCGCTGCTGCAGGTGACTCCCCCCCGGTGCCTCGTCCGGCTGATGCCCCACGCGCCGAAGAACCAGCCCGTGATGAAGGCCCCCGCCGCCAGGATGCGCCGGCTCCTTCCTACCAGGAACCTCGTGATGACTTTGGCCCAGCACCGATGCGCTCCCGCTCATTTGTACAAAAAGGCCCTCGCTCCGGCATGGTGCGCCTTTTCGTGAACATTGGCGGCATGGACAATGCCCGCCCAGGCGACATCGCCGGCATGATCTACAACACGGCGAAGATCCCCAGCGGCACCCTCGGCACGATCGAAATTTTCGAAAAATGCGCTTACGTGGAGGTCCCTGAAGATCATGTAGAAACCGTCATCACCACGGTTACCGGCACCAATTACCGTGGCCGCGACGTCCGCATGAACCTTGCCGACCGCCAAGACGGTGGTGGCGGCCAGCGCAGCAGCTTTGGTCCTCGTGGTTTCGGCAGCAAGCCAAGTTACGGTGGTGGAGCCAAGCCAGGTGGCTTTCGCAAACCCTACGGTGGCGGTGGTGGCAAATTCGGTGGCAAGCCCCAGGGTGGCCCAGGAAGTGGCTTCAAAGGCCGCCGCTGGGAAGACTGATCTTCCCCTTTAACTGAGGGTTTGATCCTCGGATTCATCAAGAGCCTGTCGTCACTGACAGGCTCTTTTTTTGCATCTTGTTTTCATCCGATCCCCCTTTTGCCCAGCCCATGTCTGGAATCGTCGATCAAAAAGAGGAAGAGGAAAAGCCTTTGGTTCAGAAGGCGCTGCGGAGGTCCACGGCGTAGCTGCGGTTTAGGCGGATGAGTTGCTCGGTATCCGGCCGCAGGAAGGTCTCAGGAACGAGGCCGTAACCGAGGCCGAAGCTGCTGAGGCTATTGGGCTCACGGATGATGAGGCCTTGCATGTTGTAGGGCTGGCGACGGTACTTGCTTTTGTAGGTATCGGTCTCGGGGTCGTAGGTTTCTTCGACGAGAATGACGAGACTGCCGGTGGCGCTGAAGTGGCCTGTGGCAGGATTAAATTTGATGCTTTTGAGGGTAAACGAGTCTCCGTCGAGGTCAGGTGGGATGACCACGCTGTGATCCTTGCGGAGGGTGGTGTAAACACTGACACCGAGGGTGGACAGGTAAAGATTATCAGCGCCGACGTTCGTGTTCAACATGAGCGGACCGGTGAGGCCGCTGGGATGGTTGGGCTTCAGGTATTTGCCGCAGGCATTGAGGGCGACCGTGGTGTTGATCTCGATGGGGTAGTTCTTTTGGCCGGTGTAGCTGGCGGCAGTTTTTATCCAGGTGAAGCTGCCGCTAATGCTAGCATTGAGATAGTCAGGCCCTTGGCTGCCGGGATTGAGGCTGTAGGTGTAGAGGATGCCGCCTCGGTTGCCGTAGAGGTGACGCAAGCTGTTGATCGTGAAGTCTTGATTAACAGGAGCGGAGGAGGTGAGGGTAGTGCCATCGGCTAATTTTCCTACCTGGCTAAAGACACCGCTAGAGCTGACGGTGGCGCGGGTAAAGCTGCTGCCGCCGGGGCGGGAGTCGCTACCGTCGGCGGGGTCGAAGCCGAGGTTAAAGATGCCACGGTATCCGGCATCCAGAGGGGCTTTGCTGCTGTAGGGGCAATGGATGAGATTGCCACTGAGGGACTGCACCCCAGAGCCGTTTTCTGGACTGGTGTAAGGAATTTCCAAGTAACATTCAAAGCCGCCGTTTTCGACCTGGAAGTGGAAGGTGCTAGGGCCATCGTGGCTGATAGAGCCGCCGAGAGCGCTCGTGAGGGCTAGCCGGGCGGTGCCGTGGTAGCGACTGCTGCTGGTGCCGAGGTCCTGGCCATTGACCATGCTGCCAGTGAAGCCGACGTGACCGCTGCGCCCAGCGTGGTTGCTGGCGCTGACTTTCCCAGTGAAGCGCCCGTCCGGCGTGATGGTGACATCAATCACAGAGGAAAGGACACCATCGAAGAGCGTTCCGTAAAAACGGCCATAGGTTCCCGTCGGGAGGGTGGGCACCTCAAGCAGAACTTTAACCGGCGCGGAGCTGCCGAGAGGGTTCACTGCGGTGAAGGTGAGCGTGTAGCGACCAGACTTGGTGGGTGTGCCGCTGAGGATGTGGGAAATAGGGTCGTAACTGAAGCCTGAAGGCAGACCTTTGACCGTGAAGCGGTCTGCTTGCTCAGGCAGAGGGAGTTCAGCCTGATAAAAGAGGCCGATCTGGGCAGGCTCCAGCGTGAAGGCCTCTAAAGTAGGCACCGCACTGACGATGGTGAGCGTCTGTTCTGCGCAGGTGAGCTCGTTCGCACCGAGCTCATTGGGGATGAACCTAGCCGTGCAAGCATACGAACCTTCATCCGCTGCCGTCGGAGAGGCAAAGGTAAGGGTTGGGCTGTCCACGCCACTGAGACCCGGGCGGGCCTCTAGGGGCTCGCCATTGTGAGTCCAGCTATAGGTGAGGCCTGACCCGACGATGGGGATGGTCAGTTTAAATTTGCGCCCAACAGCGATCTGGTGATTGCGGGGGCGGCTATCCATGACGGCAACGCGGATGTCGCGCGTGTAGCTGCCAGTGATGGTGCGTGCCGTGAAGCTGTAGGTACCGGCATCGGCAAAGGTGGCCGCCCCCACAGTGTATTCGGCCACGGTGTTGGCCAGGGGGAGGGCTTTGCCATTGAGTTTCCAACTGCTGCGCCACTCGTAATTGGTGAAGATAGTGGGCGCTATCTGGAAGGTTTCACCGAGTGAGATGAGAAGATTATTGTGGGGTTGGATGTAGGGGTCGTTGACGTAATCCACGACAAAGTCGTCGCTACGTATTTCGCCATCGGCATTGGTCACCACGATGTGGTGGGTGCGGGTAGCAGGGGTGTTTTCAAAGAGACTGAAGGTAATGTAATTACCGTTGATATTGAAGGTATTGACCACCTCGCCATCGGTATAGACTTTGCAGGTGGCCGGCAGGCGGCCACTGTAAAGGTAGGAACTGTACCCGAAGGTGCCGATGAAGACTTGGGAACGACCAGGCGGAGGGAGACTGAGGACAGGCGGCTGACTCACGGTGATCTGGAAAGGCGCACTCGTCTGGGTGATGCGCTGGGTGGGGCCCTGGCCGGTTACCTCCAAACGCCAAGTGCCTTCATGGCTGCCCTGGGCGGAGAAACTGTAACTGGGCTCCTGCGTACGAGCTAACAAGGTATTATTACAATACCAACTGTACACCGCAGCCACGCCATCGAGCACAGCCACATCCGCATGGATCTGGGTGTTTTGACCTGCCTGCAGGGTGCGGTCTGGCGGGGTGGAAAGGATGGAGAGACCAGGAACAGGTGCATTGTTACCACGTAGCACCCGCAAGACGGCCATGGAATCGAGCGGATCAGTGCCTACCCGCGTAGTGCCGATGAAAAGGTAATTGTTTGCGGGGTCATCCCGCAGCCCTGCCAGCAGGTTTCCACCGCTGCCCAGGGTGTAAGTGACATCTCCAGTGCCACCAAAGGAACTGTCTGTCTGGCCATTCCACTCCAGGCGGCGTAGGCGGATCTGCGAAGTATTTGGCTGCCCCGGCACATGGGCCGCAATGATGATGCGGCCATCCCTCTGGACGAGCACATCTCCCGGCACCCAGGAGGGGGAACCGAAGGTGAAAGTGTGGATGCCATCATTAGAAAAGGTGGTGTCCAGTGCACCTGTGGGAGTAAAGCGCATGACTCCCATTTCATTACTGGAAGGAGAACTGGTCACGGCAGCGACGATATTCTGCTCCACATCCAGCGCCAGCGCTCGCACGCCTTGGTTATTGCTGGCGCTGCCGCCAGTGGTAGAGGTGAGCAGGCGCCCATTGAAATTCGCAAAGTTGGTATCCGTCACTCCCGTGGCTGAGAGACGGCCAACGTAAGCGAACGCTCCATTGGAAGTGCTGCCTGCATAGAGCACCCGACCATCGGCCTGCACTTGCAGACTGGTCACGGTCTGGTCTGAACTTCCTCCATAAACATACCGCCCGCTGGTACCAAAGGAGGTATCCACACTGCCACCGCCGGCGACAATGCCAAAGAGCTCAGCATCTAAATCGGCAGCACCCGTGCGGACAGCATTACCAGAGACGATGATGCGCCCATTCGCCAAAGATACCACGTCCGTCAGGGTGGCAGCGGAGGCATGTGAAAAGCGAGTGATGGCAAAGGTATTGTCCAACGTTCCTTGGGCTGTCAGACGCAGGATGTAATAAGTGCTTCCCGCATCGCCAGCCACGATGATTTTACCACTGCTCTGAAGGGCCAAGGCACGAACGGTAAAGGGCTGGGTATTTTCTGAAAATGTGAAAAATCCACTGGTGCCAAAGTTGGTATCTAGCTGCCCGTTGGCTAAGAGACGGCTGACGATCATTTTCTGATTCCCCGAACCATCTAAAAGCTGCCCGGCCAGGAGCATCTCGCCCGTAGGCAACACCTCCAAGGTATTCGCCTTGGCCTTCTGTCCCGTCAAAGTGGCCAAATGCACATCTAACAACGAGCCGCCCCCCAGTGCAAATACTTGCCCCTGTGCAGGATGCTGACTGACCATGAGAACCGCCAGGAAGGCTAGCAAGCGAACGAAGTAAGGATAAATTCTCATGGAGTTATCCGTATTCCTTATGAGATTCAGTCAAAGGAAGCAAGATCATTCCGTGACAGAGCCGTCACTAAGCTCACCCCAGAGCGGGTCCTGGAGTTCGATACTCCACCTTCCATTCGGCGGAGATAAAATGATTCTCCAAGGCAGGCAGGCGCATTGCTCCTGTGCTGCACTGTTGGTGAGAAGGTGGCTTCTGCGGGACAAAGTGGCTCAGGCACTCGACAACGCGCATTCTCCCGCTAATCTCCGCGCCCTATGCTCGATATCCGCCTCATCCGCGACAACCCTGATCTGGTCAAAGAACGCCTCGCCACCCGCAGTGGTGACTACGCGTCCGTCGTGGATGAAGTGCTCTCCATAGACACCGCCCGGCGCGTGGCGGAGACGGAGAGGCAGAAGCTGCAGGGCGACCGCAACCGCATCAGCAAGGACATCGGCATCGCCAAAAAGAATGGCCAGGACACGAGCGCCATTGAGGCCGAAGTGCGGGGCATCAATGACCGCATTGACCAGATCGGCCGCGATGCGGACAGTGCCGACGCCCGCCAGCGCGAGCTCCTCCTAGGCCTGCCCAATCTGCCCCACGAGGCCTGCCCTGTGGGCCACAGCGCGGAGGAAAACCCCGAAGTCCGCGTGTGGGGGAAAAAGCCGACGTTTGAATTTGAGCCGAAGGACCACACCGTCCTTGGCCAGCAACTGGGCCTGCTTGATTTTGAAGCCGGGGCCAAAATCACCGGCAGCGCCTTCGTCGTCTATCGCGGCCAGGGTGCACGACTGGAACGCACCCTCATTAACTTTCTGCTGGACCTCCACACCACCGTCCACGGTTATCACGAAATCAGCCCGCCGCTGCTCGTGAAGCCCGAGTGCCTCGTGGGCACCGGCCAGTTGCCCAAGTTTGGTGATCAAGTCTATCACAGCCCGGAAGATAATCTCTACCTCATCCCCACTGCTGAGGTGCCGGTGACGAACCTGCATCGCGATGAGATCCTGAAGCTGGACCAACTTCCCATCAACTACGCGGCCTATACCCCGTGCTTCCGCCGCGAGGCCGGTAGCGCTGGCCTGGGCACGCGCGGCCTCATCCGCATGCACCAGTTTGACAAAGTGGAGTTGGTAAAAATCACCACGCCAGAAACGAGCATGGCCGAGCTGGAAAGCCTGACGGCGAATGCCGAAAAAGTGCTTCAGTTGTTAGGCCTGCATTACCGTGTCATTGAACTCTGCACCGGAGATATCGGCTTTGGGTCCACCAAGACCTACGACATCGAAGTCTGGGCTCCTGGCCAAGGCACCTACCTGGAAGTCTCCAGTTGCAGCAGCTTTGGCGATTACCAAGCCCGCCGGATGAACCTGCGCTACAAGGACGAGAACGGTAAAAACAAAATCCCACACACCCTGAACGGCAGCGGCACCGCCCTGGCCCGCCTGTTCGTGGCGCTGGTGGAAACCTACCAGCAGTCCGATGGCAGCATCCTCATCCCCGAAGCTTTACGCGGCCACTTTGGTGCGGAAAAGATCGGGTAAGCCTGCTTGGCTCCTAGCAACCAACGTTTCTCGGGCCCTTCAAAGACGCTCTAATTTTGGCGCGGTTTTGGTTAGGCGCCCGAGGTTTTAGATCGCCTAACCACGCTTCACGCGTGGTTCCTACTTGCATCCACTGGATGTGGTATAACGCCCCCATACCGACGTGGGAAGCAGATGACCAACGCAGCGCCAGGCTCGCTGCGTTTTCCGATGCCGGAGGCATCACAGCGGGTAGCCGGGGGTAAGTGAGCCCTAGCGAACGCACCCCTGGTTAGGCAAAAAACACCCTCACTCAGGGTCGCATCCTGGAAGGATGCCAGCGGCGTGCCCGTGGTCCAACGCCCACCCTTCAACGCCCGGGTTCACCCCCCTCAGACCGTCCCGCGTGCGGGACGGGACTAGAATACCCGGAGCCACCTTGCTGCGACCTCCCTAGCACCACCTGATGGCTCAGGAGGCTACGTCACCAGCGCCCAGGTTCGCTGCGTTTTCCGATGCCGGAGGCATCACAGCAGGTAGCCGGGGGTAAGTGAGCCCTAGCGAACGCACCCCTGGTTAGGCCAAAAAATACCTTCACTGAGGGTCGCATCCTGAAAGGATGCCAGCGGCATGCCCGGGGTCCAACACCCACTCTTCAACGCCCGGGTCCCCCCCCTCAGACCGTCCCGCCTGCGGGACGGGACTACCATACTCAGAGCCACCTTGATGCGACCTCCCTAGCACCACCTGATGGCTAAGGAGGCTACGTCACCAGCGCCAGGCTCGCTGCGTTTTCCGATGCCGGAGGCATCACAGCGGGTAGCCGGGGGTAAGTGAGCCCTAGCGAACGCACCCCTGGTTAGGCCAAAAAACACCTTCACTGAGGGTCGCATCCTGGAAGGATGCCAGCGGCGTGCCCGTGGTCCAAAACCCACCCTTCAACGCCCGGGTTCCCCCCTCAGACCGTCCCGCCTGCGGGACGGGACTACCATACTCAGAGCCACCTTGCTGCGACCTAACTAGCACCACCTGATGGCTCAGCTAGCTACGTCAGCATCGCTTTCAACTGGGTGTCGTACAGGTTCTGCGCTTGGGCTTCGCCGGCAGCGTAATAGTTAGGCATTTCACGACCGGAAAAGGCCACGGGCCGGGAGTGGACAGTGCGTGTGACGAGGACTTTTTTCCCATGCAGCTCAGCCAGGCGCAGACGGTAGTCATGCAGTTGCTCGCTGGCGCATTCGTGCGCTTTCGAGGCGAGGTGAAAAAGATTCAGAGGGAATAAACGCGGGGGGGCGCTTTCCGTGTGAGTCACGCGATGCATGAGGATGACGTCCACCTCGGGATCCTCCAACCATGGATCAATGGGAGCCTCATGCGCTACACCACCGTCAAAGCAATGCATGCCGCCGTGGGGGATGGGGGCGAAGACGGTGGGGATGCAGCAACTCGCCACCATGATCTGTGCCAGTGGCCCTGCGGTGAGGAAGTGGGTGCGGCAGCTTTCCAGGTTGCTCACAGCGGCCATAAAGCGAGGCGCGGTGAGATCTTCGATCTGCTTTTTACCCATCACCTTTTCCAGGTAGGCGATGGCGCCATCCGTTTTAAAAGCCCCCACGTTCGATTCAAAAAAACTGCTGCGGATGTAGTGCGTGAGCCAAGGCGTGCGGCGGATGAAGGAGCGGCGAAAGCCATGCGCCAGCACCGTCTTGCGGATGATGTCCTGCGGCAGGCCAGAGGCATACAGCCCGGCGGCGATGGCACCGGCGGAGGAGCCGCCCACCACAGTGGGGCGCACACCCAGGGCATGCAGACGGGCCAGGAACCCGGCATGCGTGGCAAAGCCTAAAAATGAGGAGCCTAGGGAGATGGCGAGGCGGGGTTTCAAACGTCGGGTGGGGGGGTAGCAGAGGTGGCAGAAACGGGCGTGGAAAGCGGGGGCGCAAGCGCGGGGCGACGACCAAAAATAAAGAGCAACCCACCCAGCAGCCCCCAAGCCACACTCATGCCCCAGCCTGCGAGGGAGGCGGAGACGGCGGTGGACTCCGGCACACTGGTCATGGCGCTCACCAGGGTCTCGAAAGTCTTTTCTCGCACGCCCAGGCCGGAGACGGAGATGGGCAGGCCTGCGGCGGTATCCACAATGGGCATGGCCGCCATGATCTCCAGCAGCGGTGCCTGCCCGCCCACGGCGTAAATGCCGCAGTAAAAAGACAGGAAATGCGTGCCAAAGATGAGGATGGAAAGCAGCGCGGCGATGAGTGAGCAGCCCCAGGCCCGGCGGATGGCATCACAAGCCTGGGCAAATTTTTTCAGCGGCGGCCAACCCAAGATCCACGGCCACTGCCGCTCCCCCCAGTTATAAAGCCGGGGCGTGAAGGAGATGGCTGAAAGCAGGATGCCCACCAGCGACCCGCCCATGAACCAACTGAAGCCCTTGACAATGGCATGCACCTCCGGCCCGTAGCTGTCTAGCCGATCCCGAAAGGCATAACCACACGTGAGGAAGAGCACGGCCAGCCCCAGCATGCCCAGCATGTGATCCAACATGATGGAGACCAAGATGGGTAGCCGCCGGGCACCGGGCCGCTGCATGAGTGCGAGCACACGATACGCATCCCCGCCCACCGCGCCCAGAGAGGTGATGTTAAAAAAATTGCTCACCACAGTCACGCGCAGCACTTCACGGCCTGGGACAGGGTGCTCTTGGCCGATGAGGAGCACCTGCCAGCGCAGGGCGCTGAACCAGGTGGATAGGCCCACAAAACCCAGCCCTGCCAGCGTCCACGGCCACTCGGTGAGCATGGACTTTAGGTGTGGCAAGATAGCCACAGTGAAGCGGTGCTCGCGAAAAATCATCCACAGCAGAGCCGTGGTGATGCCAAGTTTGACCAGGATAAGCAGGGCCTTTTTCATGCGCCCGTGGGGAATCAGGCTAGGCCTGCCTCTTCGATCGCTTTGGCAATGCTGTCCACGCTGTGCAGCGTTTCACGAGCTTTATTTTGATCGCTGATTTTCAGCTTAAAATGTTTCTCAATGGCTACCACGAGTTGCAGGGCATCCACACTGTCGAGACCGATGCCATCTGGGCCAAAAAGAGGGCCTTCATCGGTGATTTCGTCGGCGCTCACTTCCAGCATGAGTTCGCTGGCCATGACTTCTTTGATGCGTTGGCGGAGGTTCATTCGTCAGATAATAAAAGGGGGGAGTGTAGGAAAAGAATAGAGCAGGAATCAGACAAGCGCCCCATCGAGTTTCAGGGAAGCGCCAGTCATATAGCTCGCCTCCGGGCTAGCAAGGAAGAAAACCACCGCAGCAATCTCTTCGGGCTTGGCAAAACGGCGCATGGGCGTCTCCCGCCGCACCGCTTTGATCTGCTCGTCAGTCCAGCCTGCGGGCAGTGCACCTTCGATGTGGCCGGGGCATACGGCATTCACGGTGATGCCCAGGCGCGCCGTTTCCTTTGCCAAACTCTGTGTCAACCCCAACACGCCAGCCTTAGCTGCCGCGTAGTTCGTCTGCCCCGCAGGGGAATGCAGAGCGCTGAGGGAGGCGATATTCACAATGCGGCCCCAGCGCTGGCGCATCATGGGCTGAAGGGCTGCCTGACAACCAAGGAAAACGGCGCTCAAATTCGCCTCCAGCACACCCGCCCACTGGGGCATCGTCATGTGGGCCAGCAGGGCGTCATCGTGGTAACCAGCATTGTTGATGAGGACAGAGAGCGGCCCTCCACCCTGGGCCTCTACCTGGGCCAGCGCCGCTGTCCATGACTCCGCCTGGGTGACCTCCAGCGGGCACAGAAAAGCGCGGCCAGGGAACTCCGCCACCAGCGCCGCAGCCTGCTCCTGCCGCTGGCGCACGCCCAAAAAGACGAGGCAGGCCGGGTCACGCTCCAAAAAATAACGGGCCGTGGCATGGCCCAGGGTACCATTAGCACCAGTGATGAGGAGGCGGCGGGGATCTGACATGAGAGAAAGGGGGTGAAAACCCCGAACAGTGACCGTGTTCGGGCGCGCCCATCTTGCTGGTCGTGTCCCAGATGGCAAATCCAGAAACTATTTTTCTGGAGGGAGGCCATGTCCTGAAAAACGGAATCCGCGTCTCTCACCCGCCCCCCCTGATCAGCGCATGCGAGCCCCCTTCCGCTCACTGACCCCACACCTACAAACACATATCTGGTTAATCCAGTCATCCCACTCAAAAAAACAGCCGACTCCCCTGCCCTCATTAGCCTCCTTTCACCCCGCCTGCTTCCGTACCCTCGATGATCTCGTTCGCGGTTAGGCCGCTCTCTTTTTTCTTTCCCTTTGTCAAACGCTGGCTTGACGGGGAGCTGCCACTCATTGCAGCATCGAAAATAAGGTCTCAGTCACCCAACCATCGCCTGGGGCCGCATGATTCACCATGTCCACAGCCACCGCTTCCATGGGATCGTCCTCGACGACTCTCCGCAATGCCGTCATCCGTCTTGCAGGCAATTCACAGGACGGGATTCAATCCATCGGCGGGTTCCTCGCGCGTCTCGCGGGGCGCACCCAGCATGATGTCATGACCTACATGACCATCCCCTCCACCATCTCCGGTGGGCCGTCCATCTTCCAGCTCCACCTGGGCTCGGGCGAGGTACTGCACCCCGGTGATGAGAGCGATGTCTTGGTGGCCTTTTACCAACACAGTTACGATGCCCACTTCAGCTCCCTGCGTGAGGGCGGCCTCTGCTTTTACGACAGTGGTGAAGTCACCGAGTTGAAGCAGGAGCGTGGCATCCACCACATCGGCATTCCCTTCACCGCTGCCACGGTGGAGGCCATCGGCGGCAGTGCGCGAGATCGCGGTAAAAACATGTTCGTTCTGGGCCTGCTGTGCGCGGTTTATCAGTTGGACCGCGACAAGCTCGCAGGCATCGTCAGCCGCCAGTTTGGTAAGAAGGATGAGAGCGTGCTGCGCAATGCCATGCTGGCCTTCGATGCCGGATACGCCTACCCCATCGGCGACATGGGCACCTTCCATTTCGAAGAGGGGGAGCACACCGATGAGCACCGCCTGAGCACGGATGGCAACACGCTGATGACCATGGGCCTCATCGCTGCCGGGGTGCGCTACGGCTCGGCCTACCCCATCACGCCTTGGTCCAGCATCATGGAAACGCTGCGCAGTGAGCTGCCTAAATACGGAGGCCTCTACGTGCAGGCGGAGGATGAACTGGCCGCCGTCTCCATGACCATCGGCGCCGCGTATGCAGGCCATCTGGCCGTGACGGGCAGCGCTGGCCCTGGCCTGAGCCTGAAGATGGAGGCCCTCAGCTATGCCAGCATGGCGGAGATACCCCTCATCGTCATCAACGTCCAGCGTGGAGGCCCCTCCACCGGCCTACCCACAAGTGTGGAACAGAGCGATCTCCTGCAAGCCATCTATGGCAGCCATGGCGACTGCCCGCGCATCGTGCTCGCCCCCAAGGATGTGGAAGACTGCTTTTACATCGCCCTGGAGGCGGGCAAGCTCGCCCGCGAATACTCCTGCCCCGTCATCATTTTGAGCGACCAAGCACTGAGCAGCCGCATCGAAGCCTTTACAGAACCAGACCTGGACCAGCACTGGATGGAACCCGGGCTGGACCTGGCCGAACGGCCTGTAGATTTCAAACCGTACCCGCTGGACCAGATCACCCGTCATGCGCCTCCTGGCAGCAAGATGGCCAGTGGCCGCTACCCGCATGTTACCGGTCTGGAGCACGACGAATGGGGCCACCCCAGTGGCAACCCCAAAATGCACCAGAAGATGACCGACAAACGCCGGAATAAGCTGGTAGCCCTGGCCAAGAGCCTGCCGCTGCCTGAGGTGCATGGCGATGCTGAAGGCGATGCGCTGCTCATCGGCTGGGGCAGCAGCTACGGGCCCATCAAAGAAAGCGTGAATCGCCTGCGTGCCGAAGGGCACAAAGTCGGTGCGGCCCACCTGCGTCACCTCCACCCGATGCCTGCGGGCCTGGACGGCCTGTTTGCCAAATATAAACACGTCATCGTCGTGGAGATGAATGATGCAGGTGTCTATGGTTACGGCCAGCTCGCCATGCTGCTGCGCGCCAGCCTGGCGGATCCCAAGATCCAATCCGTATGCAAGACCGATGGTCTCAATTTCCGCATCGGTGAGATCGTCACCGGCGTGGAAAAAGTGCTGGCCGAGAAGTAATCCCCTCCTTGCCCGCTCCCCGCGCTGGTGGGGAGCCGTGGCGGAGTGGGCGGGGAACGACTGGAGCTGGCGCGGTGAAAGGATGATGCAGGGTCTGCAAAATTCATATCGCCAGCTCTCTTAGGCATTCGCGTTTCCCACATTTTCTTTTTTGAATACTCGCCGCACTGCATGCGTCAGAGCTGCGTATCCTCCATCGCAGTCGCCTTTTCGAAATTTGCTTTCACCGCTAACGCCATGAAAACTTCCCTTCGTCACCTCGCCCTCATTACTTTGTTGGGGCTCACCAGCGGCCTCAGTTCCTGCGTTACCCCGTATCCGGGGCCTGGGGAGCGAAATGGAGCCGTGGTGGGGGCCATTGGCGGAGGTACGCTGGGTGCCATCGTGGGGAATCAAAGTGGCCGCCCTCTGGAGGGGGCCGCCATCGGCGGGGTGCTAGGTGCCCTGGCGGGGTCTGCCCTGGGGGCGAATCAAGATCACTATTATGGCTACCGCCAGCCTGCCTACTACCCCACGCGGGCAGACTACGGACCGCGCTACTACCGCCGCAGCAGCTTTTACGGCGGGGGAGGCTACTATGGCGGGGGCTACCCCTGCGGTCCCGCCTTTGGCGGCGGTTATGGCTACGGCAGTTGCTGGTAAAAGAAACTTAGAGCGCCAGGCCAAAAAAGGCAAAGACGATCAACATGCCCCACCACAGCACCCAGGTCTGCATGCGCCCATAGTCACGGCCACCACTCGTATCGCTGGGGATCTCTTCATCGAACCCGAAAAGACGGGTCTGGTGCTTCCAAAAATAGCCCCCGAGCGCCAATGTGCCTGCGATGCCTAGCCAAGCCAAGATTTTAAAAGGGTACAAATCTTCACGGCTGATGGCGGCTAAAAAGAGTTCCAAGTGCATGCCACCACCCTAGAGCCGCACGGCCTCTGCACCAGATACAGATGCTCGTAAACCCATCATGCACAGACTGCTAGAGACATAAAATGCAGCCGTATCTGTGCGAATGGTTTACCACGGACTTTAGGGTGGGTCCCCTTACATCCAGCGGGGCTTACTTGCTCTCGCAGGTAAGCCCCGAAGTTGAACGCGCCCTTCTTTGAGAGAACTAAGCCTCCGCTTTGTTCGTGCTCTCGATGACGGCCCAGGCATTGTGATTGTGGATGGACTCGAAATTTTCGGCCTCCACGCGGAACCAACGGATTTTTTTGTGGCTGCTAGCCTTCTGGGCCACGCTGCGCACCAGATCTTCCACGAAGACGGGGTTGTCATAAGCCGCCTCGGTGACGTATTTTTCATCGGGACGCTTGAGCACGCTGTAGAGCTGGCTGCTGGCGCTGGCTTCGACGAGTTCGATGAGGTCCTCAATCCAGATGGGCTGGCGGAATCTCACCGAAAGGGTGACCACACCACGCTGATTGTGCGCGCCACGTTCGCTGATGGCCTTGGAGCAAGGGCAGAGGGTGGTGACGGGCACCTCGACGGTGACGACGTAGTCAATTTCTTCTCCTTCGGCATTGACCTCAAAAATGACACCATAGTCCAGCAGCCCTTCGGCCTTGGTGATGGGGGCACGCTTGGCGCGGAAGTAGGGGAACCGCATTTCCACATGAGCTTTGCGCGCATTGAGGCGGGCTAGCAGCTCCTTTGGCATGGCAGCGATGCTGGCCACCGTCAGTTCACGGCCATGTGCATGGAGGATCTCCACAAAGCGGCTCATGTGAGTGCCCTTGTATTGATGAGGCAGGTCCACCGCCATGGTCACCGTAGCGACGGTGTGCTGCTGAGACTGGTCACGGTCGCGAATGCGCAGGGGAAAGCGCAGATTTTTGACGCCGACGCGGTCAATCGCGATTTTGCGGTCGTCCCGCTCGTTTTGAGTGTCTTTGAGATTGGGCATCGGAGAGAATAAACGAAACAAAATTTCCCACTGCCGCAGTTAGCAACAGTGGGAAAGAATTAATAGCACCGCCAGGTAGCTGCTCAGGGCAGAAGGTTCACTGCGCGGGCACGCTTGACTTCACGCGTCACTTTGCGGTGCAGCCAGGCTGGCAGACCGGTGGTGCGGCGTGGGATCAGCTTGCCAGTCTCCGTCAGGAAACGGGAAAGAAGCTCAGGATTGGTGTAAATCAGCTTCTCAACCGGGATGTCCATCCGACGGCGGGGCATCCGGCGGTTGTTCTTGCGGAGGGAGATGAGGCGTTCAGTAGTCTTGGGTTGCATGACGGTGACGGCAGCGGATTAGCGGATCTCGCGGTGCAGGGTGCGACGCTTGAGGAAATGATTGAACTTCACTTTCTCAAGACGGCCCGGAGTGCGGGGGCTTTTTTTGTTGCGAGTGCTGACGTAGCGGGACGTGGGCATGCCCTCCGCCTTTGCTTCCGTGCATTCTAGGATGATGATTTCGCGTGCCATAAAATTGGGGGTGGAATGCTAGACTACTCTTTGCTGAAGTCAAGCGACTCATTACTATTGCTGTTAGAAGTCGTGCTGCTCTCCTCTTCATCGCGGTCGTCATCGGCGTCGTCGCCGGACTCATCGAGGCCAAACAGGGAGCGCACAGGGCGGTTCCAGCGACCGCTACGCTGCTCACGCTCCAGGCGTTCCTGGCAGCTCACCGTGAAACGTGTGAAGGGCAGGGCCTCCAGACGCTCTTCAGGAATGGTTTCACCGGACATCTCGCAGATGCCGTACATGCCCGCGTCAATGCGCTTGAGGGCTTCATTGATTTCGTAGATGGCGTCCTGCTCCTTGGCCAGAAGGCTGAGGGCGAAGTCGCGGTCATAGGCATCGCTGCCCGCATCAGCCTGGTGCATGCCGAAGGCGGAAGAATCGCCCCCTTCACCACCACGGAGGCTTTCAGCCGTCACACCTTCAGCGGAGTTGAGGTAGGCGTCACGTAGTTCCACCAAGCGCTGGCGCATGCGCTTCAGGAAAGCGGCCGGGAGCACAGGCTTCTTCGGCGGGGTGTCCATGGTGATGCCTTCATCTTCAGCACGGCCCATGCGGCGTACATTCGTGATCTTTGGCGTAGGCGGGGCAGGCTTGGCTTTGGCAGGCGCGGCTTTTTCTGCCTTCGGCGCTGGAGCTGCTTTCTCCGCCTTCGGAGCCGGGGCCGCTTTCTCGGCCTTTGGAGCTGGGGCAGCTTTTTTATCTGCAGGGGCTGGCTTCACCACTTCTGCTTTGGCTGGGGCAGCTTTCTTGGCTGGCTCGGCAGCTTTAGGAGCGGCTTTTTTAGCAACAGGGGTCTCCGCCGCTTTTTTGGCAGCAGGGGTCTTGGCAGTTTTAGCAGGGGCTTTCTTCACAGGGGGAGATTTCTGGGGCGCGGGTTTCGCAGCCTTCGTCACGGGTTTTGCCGATGGTTTGGGTGCGGGTTGGGCAGCCTTCACCTGCGCTTTAGGGGCAGGTTTGGCAGGGGCTTTAGTCGCAGGTTTGGCCGGAGCTTTGGGCGCTGGCTTCTTTTTCGCAGGCATGGCTCGTGAGGTTAGGCGTTGGTTCGCAGAGTTCCGCGATCTAGGACGACAGCGGAAAAGAGGCGCGGATAGTGATGTGCTTTACCAAAAATGGCAACCGGAATTCCCTCTTAGAATTTGCTCTAGGCCCGCAAGAACAGGCGAAATTCAGCGGGTGGCCGTGATCTCCCGGTGCAACCAAGCCCTGGCGTAGGCCCAATCCCGCTTGGCCGTAGGCTCTGAAATGCCCA
>NZ_JACHIF010000004.1:404942-499695 GCF_014203045.1 Prosthecobacter dejongeii | reverse complement strand
CTGGGCGCTATCCTGACAGGTGTGTTTGCTGATGAGAAAGCCAACTCCATCGTGGCAGGTCTGAAAGAAGGACTGCTGATGAATCAGTTGAAGGCTGTCGCCCTGACAATCCTCTGGAGCGTGGCTGCAACACTGGTGATCACCATCATTGTGAAGCTGCTGGTAGGCCTTCGCCCAACGGAAGAAGTCGAGCAGATCGGTCTGGATCTCTCCGAGCATGGTGAGGCAGGTTACGAGCACTAAGATTTCGCAGGCATGCCCTGCGTGAGAGAAGCCGGAGCGTGAAAACGCTCCGGCTTTTTTTGTGCCCATAGGAAGGCATCTTCCTGTGAAGTTGTGCCTTGCAGCCACCGCTCAGTCGGTTAAAAACAAAGAGCATGGTTCGACTCACAGTTCTCGGCAGCGGCAGTTCAGGCAATTGTGCTGTCGTGTCCACGGGTCGCACCACGTTGTTAGTGGATGCTGGACTCAGTGCCAAACAGATTTGCGTGCGACTAGAAGCTGCTGGCTACACCCTAGACCAACTAGACGGAATCTTACTCACTCACGAACATCAGGATCACACGAATGGCCTGGAAGTGCTGAGTAGCAAACGTACACTACCCTTGTATGCCACCGCGCTCACCCGGGAAACATTGCAGGGTAGCCTTAAATTTCGCACCCCGCCCTCCTGGCGGTTGATGACGACCGGCAGTGCTTTTGACTTTCAAGACTTGCGAATCGAATGCTTTCCAGTCCCGCACGATGCCGTGGATCCCGTGGGTTTTGTCATTGCTGACGAAGAATCCCGGCTCGGTTTGCTGAGCGATGTCGGTTTTGTGACGAATTTGATCAAAGACCGACTCAAGGCTGCCGATAGCCTTTTTGTGGAGGCTAACTACGATGCACAACTCCTGGAGGCTGATACTAAGCGCCCCTGGGCAACCAAGCAGCGTATCAGTTCCAGACATGGCCACCTTTCTAACGACCAAGCGGCGGAGTTAATTGAAAGTGTCGCTCACGCAGGTTTGCATCACGTCGTGCTGGGTCATTTGAGCGATGACTGCAACGATCCCGACCGCGCCACCCAGCGCATCCAGGAATCTCTCCATCGCATCGGCATCAAAGACACAAAAGTACAGTGCGCTCAGCGCCGCTGCCTGACTCCCACCATCGAGGTGGCACGCCGCCGGGTGGTCATCAGCCTCAGCACCAGCTCCCCTGCCCCAACCATGCAGCAGATGGCCTTATTTTAGATTCCCCCGCTATGATCCAACTTGAACGTATCGCCTGGAAAGCGCCTGGAGGATTCACTTTACAAAACATCACCCAGGATATCCCTGCGGGAACGTACGCGGTGCTGATGGGGCCAACAGGCTGTGGAAAGACGTCTTTACTGGAGATTCTCTGTGGGTTGCGCCAGCCCCTCTCAGGTCGGGTCTTATTGCAGGGGCAGGACGTAACTCAAATGGAACCTCGCCAGCGGCAGATCGGCTATCTCCCCCAAGATCTTGCCCTGTTCCCGGGCAAAACGGTCCGAGAGCAAATCGGGTTTGCGCCAACGCTCAGAAAGTCTCCAGATCAAGATGCCTTGGTTCAAAACCTGTCATTGGAGCTAGGCATCAGTCATCTGCTTGATCGGCTACCCGATCATCTATCAGGTGGGGAGAAACAACGCGTCGCCCTAGCCCGGGCTTTAGCTGCTCGGCCACGAGTTCTGCTGTTAGACGAGCCTCTTTCGGCGCTGGATGAGGCCACGCATGCGGATGCCGTCGAATTGCTCAAAAGCCTGCATATTCGCCACTCCCTCACCGTTCTGCATGTGACTCATTCACGGAAGGAAGCTGATCTCCTAGGACAAATGCGATTGAGATTGGAAAACGGCCAACTGAGCTCGGAAATTTGAGCTTAACGCCCCCTCCCATCCCCCCTGAAATCCAACTTGCACCATCTCTTAACGAGTCCTAGCTAAGGTGTAACTTTTCCCTCATGACCCAGCTGAACTCCTATCCGGAACTGACCGCCGCCCGCGATGACATGCGGTCCCAGGACGAACTTTATCGCCCGAGCGTGTTCTGGGACGAAGCCTCTTCCCGCATCGTCAATGAACTGTGTGAGAACGGCATCGAAAACTTCCGTCGGCTTCCCAATACCCTCGGCTTTTTCGTTCCTACATTTGGCACTCCAGGCAATAGTTTTACCCCAGCCCAGATCGAAGGCCTGACCGCCACTCTCCAGCGCGCTCATCCCGAAGCGAAAAAGGCCCATCTAGGGCTGGATCAATTTCTCTCTGGCGAAGCAGCAGCACTGGCCGATTACCGCGTTCTTTTGGCCGCTGATAATCCAACGAAGCTTCCTCACCTGCATACCTTTTCAGAAAGCAAGGTGGGAGAACCTGTTGAGCATTTTGAATTCGATGGACGCTGGTTCTCGCGCTCCGCTTTGAATTACCTCCTCGGTCTAGCCTTGCTCAAAAAGCACCTGGGACCCAATGACCTGCCACGCACGGTATTAGAGATCGGCGGAGGCTTCGGCACTTTGGGAGAGGTGATGGCCAGTGCAGGCATTGAAGGTTTGCGTTACGTGGATATTGATATTCCGCCGACCAGCTATGTGGCCCAGCATTACCTCAGTGGTGCGCTCGGCGCGGAAAAGGTCACCACGTATGCCCAGACACGTGACCGGGCTGAAATCGAGATCGAATCCCTGACTCCCATCTCCGTGCTGTGCGCTTGGCAGATCGAAAAATTACGTGGGAATGTGGACCTGTTTGTGAACTTCATCTCCTTCCAGGAAATGGAGCCCCCCATCGTCCAAAATTACCTCAATCATGTCTCCCGCCTCAACACCCGCTGGGTACTCCTGCGTAACATGCGCGAAGGCAAACAACTGCGCAAAGCTGGAGGTTGGGCAGGTGTAGATACGCCCATCCTGAGCGACGACTACCTTGCCATGTTGCCTAACTACGAATTGGTCGAGCGCAATGTTCATCCTTTTGGTTACCGCACAGTGGATGGGTACCATTCCGAACTCCTACTCCTACGCCGTAAGGCATGAAAGACCGTACCGTCGCCATTATCCCCGCGCGCGGCGGTAGCAAACGCATCCCACGCAAAAACATCCGTGAATTCGGTGGTCGTCCCATGATTGCTTGGTCTATCCAGGCAGCCTTGGAAAGTGACGTGTTTGAAAGCGTGATCGTATCCACAGATGATCCTGAGGTAACGGAGATCGCTCGCCAGTATGGAGCCAAGGTTCCCTTTGTGCGCCCCCCTGAAATTTCCGGTGATCAGGTCGGTCTAAATCCCGTTTTAAAGCATGCTCTAAATTGGCTGGAAATGGAAGGGGGCGGTCGTCCAAGTTTCTTGGGTTGTATCTATGCCACAGCTCCATTTTTGAGGGCCTCAGATCTACGCGCAGCCTTTGATCGTTTGAACGAAAAGCCAGAATCTGAGTATGTACTTTCCGTTTGCACGTTTCCCTCTCCCGTGGAGAGGGCGATGACCACCAACGAGGCAGGAGAAATCCGTTTCATGTGGCCAGAACTGCGACTGACTCCTTCCCAAGCCTTGTCGGAGTGTTTCCATGATGCAGGGCAGTTCGTCATCGGTAGAGCGACTTCCTTTTTGCAACAAGATTCCGCGCTCAGTGGCCACTGCTTGCCGTTTGTCCTACCGCGCTACCGCTGTCAGGACATTGACACGCCCGAGGACTGGGAACAGGCACGTCATCTCTTCTCTGCTCTGCAAGCGACTTCCGCCTCATGAGCCCCCAGTCAAGCTTGCTGCTCTTTTTAGTGGAATGTTCCCCACGAGTCGGCACGGGGCATCTGCGCCGTTGCTCCACCCTAGCGAGACACCTCAACACTCTAGGCTGGAAGACTGAGTTTCAAATATTTGGCCCCCCTTCTGAATTGTTACCGCAAGCCGCAATCGCCAGCATCTTGGGTGACCTGCCATGGTATCCCTATACCTCTCCCCTTTCACGTCCAGCAAAGGTGGTCATTGTAGATGTTACCCCTGCACTTCAAAAAGCGGCTGTTGTTGAGTGCCGAGACCAAAATCTCCCTTGTATAGCCCTTGATTATTTACAGCCGGATTTGCTACCAGATGAAGTCGTCACTTTGCGAGATCTCAGCGGCTTCATGCGAGAGGCCTTTGAAAAAGCAAAACGTCCACAAACCTACCATGAAGGTGTCGAATATGCCATGATGCGTCCAAGCATCCTGCGGCAGCGGGCTCATGCACCCCTACCAGGACAAAACGGAGTATTGGACGTCATGGTAACACTCGGTGGAGCTGATCCAAAAGGGTTAACGCTGGAAGCCATTGACCTGCTGCGCCCTTGGCGAAATAGGCTGGGGCAGGTCACGATCGTTCTCGGCCCTGGAGTCGGTCGAGAATTGGAAGCACAAGTCTGCCACGCCGCCGCTCAACTTGCATTTAACACCGTCAAAGCTCCTGCCAATTTTGACGAGATACTGAGCCATACGGACTTGGTTTTATGCAATGGAGGGGGGACGGTTCTGGAGGCTCTGTTTCTGGGACGCTTGGTTGCCGTACTCCCTCAGACCGATGCGGAATCTGCGTTTAGCAATCCATTTTGTCAGCAACAAGCTTGCGTATGGGCCCGCGAAATCGGTCGAATCATTGAAACCACCGAACAAGAGCGGCTTGAGTTCGCCCGCCGTGCTGCCAGTATCGTGGATGGCCAGGGACTGAACCGCCTCACGGCTCTGATTAGTAGCCTCGCCAACCTTAAAAACTGACCTCCTGAATGAAAGAAAAGATTCTCTTCGTAGCCGCAGGCTTGGCACAGGCACCTGCCATCCGCGAGGCCCAATTGATGGGCTACGAAGTAGCGGCTATGGATGGAGATGCGACAGCACCAGGATTGGCTGATGCACCGACCACTTACGTGGCCAATATTCTTGATGCGCAAGAAATCATCCGCGTGGCACATGAGTTTGGAGCCCAGGCGATAGTCAGTGTTTGCTGTGATGTCGCGATGGAGGCTGTGGCAATCGCCTGCCAAGAGTTAAAACTTCCAGGTATTCCCTTGGAAGTGGTGCGTGTTTCGAGGAGCAAGCTTTTGCAGAGAGAAGCCATGCGGCGGGAAGGCCTTTTGGTGCCGCAATTTGCTGCAGTTCAGACAGAAGAAGCCGCACTGGCCACCTGGGACAGTTTTAAAACAGCAGCCGGCGTCATCAAACCCGTGGATGCCTCCGGCAGTCGGGGCGTCAGCTACGTCAATGACCGGGACCAAGTCATCTCCGCCTTCGAATTGGCAAAACAGAATTCTCGCTCAGGTCAAGTGATGGTGGAATCCTTCATGCCAGGCATTGAATACAGTGTGGAAGCCTGGGTAGTCGGGACTGAAGTGCACGTT
This sequence comes from Prosthecobacter dejongeii, assembly GCF_014203045.1. Classification (NCBI taxonomy): domain Bacteria; kingdom Pseudomonadati; phylum Verrucomicrobiota; class Verrucomicrobiia; order Verrucomicrobiales; family Verrucomicrobiaceae; genus Prosthecobacter; species Prosthecobacter dejongeii. Next base: position 494,328 of record NZ_JACHIF010000004.1, on the reverse strand, counting down.
CTAGCCACCTCCATGAAGGTGCGCACTCAGCCCCCTTACCTCTTGGACCGTCAGGTGCATTTTCCAGATGATTTGTCTCTGGAACACCGCCAGACGATGATCGCTCATGCCATTCGCGCGATCCAGGCTTGTGGCTTTCGTGACTGCCCAGTGCATTTGGAGTGCATCTATTCGCCCGAGGGGCCCATGATTGTAGAACTCGCTGCACGGGGAGCGGGCTTCAAGGTTTTCACAGAAATGCTGCCACGTGTGACCGGCCTTTCCACCGCCCGAGCCAGCATCCAGGCAGCTTTGGGCGAAGTGCCACATCTGCCGGATCAACATCAAGGCCAGAGTGCTTCACTGGTTTTCATCGACCCGATACCAGGAGAGTTTGTCCGAGCGGAAGGTTTAGAGGCCGCCCGTGCTGTCACCGGAATTTCGGAAGTGATCATTTATCCAAAGCCTGGGCAAGTTCTCCATGAATTGCGCTCTGGCTCTGACCGTGCTGGGCATATCCTCACTTACTCCGCCGAACCAACCGCCTGCCGTGCCGCAGCCCAGACCGCATTGAACCACATTCGACTCATCACCCGCTGATGATTATTGACGCCCATACCCATATCCATCCCGATCCAAAAGGCTTCGGACCTCACAAAGATGCCAGCGCGGAAACGTTGGTGGCAAATCTTAAAGCTGCGGGGATCTCCCAAGCTGTGGTGCTGGCCATCGAACCGGACATGGGCAATGACTACGTCGCGCAAAAGTGCGCAGAGCATCCCGAATTGATCGGGTTCGTCTCTCTTAATCCTCTAAACCCTCAATCTGTCACCGAGGGATTCACGACCTATATTCGCAGCGGCAAGATGCATGGAGTTAAACTGCATCCGCGTCGCCAAGGCTTCACCATTGAGCATACTCGGGAAGTGATCCAACTGGTGGAACAGGCGGCCGAACTGCGAGTGCCCATCCTCTTTGACGCCTTCCCTTACGGAGACACTTACTATAAAATTCAGGAGGTGCGGATGATCCATGAAGTCGCACAAGCTGTGCCTCAAGCAGACATCATCATGGCGCATACCGGTGGCATTCATGTGATGGATGCGCTGATGGTGGTGAAGGGTAATCGCAACGTGGTGGTGGACGTATCATTTACCCCCTTTTGGTTTGCGGGTTCCACCGTGTATTCCGATCTCATTTTTGTTCTTCGTAAGCTAGGAGCAAACCGTATCCTGCATGGATCTGACAGCCCTGAAGTGCCCGTTGGGCGCTCCGTGGAAGACACCCTCGCACTTTGCGATCAATGTGGCTTCAACGAAGGCGACCGCAGTCTCATCTTTGCCGGCAATATTCAGCGTCTTCTTTCTAAAGCCTCCGCCCAATGACATCTGACGAAAAGCAACGCATCATTCAGCGTTACAACGAACGCCTCAGCAACCTGGGTGAGACCGCCCAGGCCCTAGGCTGGCGGGATAGTTCCCAACAGCGACTTCGTTTTCGCATCCTCGCTGAAGTGGCAGATCTCAGTGGCTGCTCGGCGCTAGATATCGGCTGTGGATTTGGAGACTTGCTTGACTACATGACCGAAGCAGGTGCCCAAAACGTAGATTACACGGGCACCGACTTAAATCCCGCGCTCATTGATGTGGCCCAAAAACGTCACCCTGAAGCGAGTTTTTTTGCGACGACAGATCTCAGTCAATTTCCAGATTCATCCCAAGATTACGTGTTTCTTAGCGGCTTGTTCAATTTCAAAATTGAAGACAATGAAGGCTTCATGCATGACACAGTGCGCGAAAGTTTTCGCATTTGCCGCAAGGCCGTCGCCTTTAACCTTCTCGGTAGTTACGTGGATTTTAAAGAAGAGCACCTTTTCTACCACGCCGAGCAGGAAGTATTTCACTTTGCTAAAAGTCTCTCACGCTTCGTGACTTTGCGGGCGGATTATCCGCTGTATGAGTTTACCGTTTATCTTCACAAGCCCGAAGCCGTCAAAGCACTGCACGCATGAGAAAACTCATCGAAACCTTCTGGACTCCGGTGGCCTGCGACGTGTGCGGAGCCGAAGAGACAGGCCTGAGCACGCTAGGCACACGCATCGGACGCATCATTCAAAAGCATCATGACTACACCTGGCGTCATGAAGACGTGCAATGCACGCAGTGCGGATTCGTCTTTAATCGTTTACGACCAACGGCGGAATTCCTTCGCGACTATTACACGGACTGCTGGCCCATCGCATCCACCTCCATTGATATTGTCCCAGATTTCGATGTGGCCGTGCGCCTAGAGCTGCTCCATCGCTGGCTCAAACCTAAAGCACGCGTTTATGAAATCGGAGATAAATTGGGCGAGTTCCACACCGCCCTCCTAAAAGCTGGCTATGATGTCGCAGGGGATGACGTTATGGCCGTAGATACTGAGCGTGCTGAATGGCTAGACGGTCTATTCCGTCGGGGCTGCGTGGCAGTCCCCCCCACTGCCATGAAGCAGGCCTTCGATGCAGTCTTGGCTTACTTCGTTATTGAACATCTGGCCAATCCACGGGATTGGTTGCTTTCCATGCGTGGGTTATTGACCCAAGACGGTGTTCTTGTGATCGAAGTTCCCCATTTGGTTAGGCATCCCAAGGAAGCCTTGATGCATGAACACTTTCTTTATCTAACTCCCGAGTCCCTCACTGCCCTGGTGCAGGAAGCGGGGTATGAAGTGGTGGAAATCCGGGAGACGGGTGCCAGCCGTGCTTTTGGTTTCTCTCTTGTTGCTCGACGAGTGGAAATGTCTCCGCCTATTGCTCTTGCTCCGTTGCAGGAACAAGCTGCTGAATTGCAGGCAGCCTACCAGCGAGGGCGGGCACTTTTAAATCATGCTCAGGATAACCTCGCGACCAGCGCGGACTTGATCATTCAGGGTGTTGATGCGTCAGACACGCCCGTTCGTGTTTGTTTTTTTGGGGCCAATCAAACCGCCAGTGAGATCGCTACCCTCATTGGCCCACAGCTCAAACAAAAGGCCATCAAGATCCTTCCCTATGATAACTCCGACGTCAAAACCGGCACTCATCTAGAAGGCTTCGAAATCAGTGTCAAAAAACCGGACCCATCGGAATTTCACCCTTCCGTCTTGCATATTTGTGTGATCTGCTCACGCGGTTGGACTCAAGCCATCGCCAGTCAGATTCGTCAATTCGGTCTCCCTCGTTTCATCCTTGTGGATGGCGCTGCTGGTGAATTGCTTCCCAAGCATTGACCCATAACGCCACGGCATCTCTCCCTCATCCTTTTATAGTATCTTTGCTCCATGGAAACATCCGCACAAATCCTCGACTGCACCATCCGTGATGGCAGCTATGTGGTGGACTATCAATTCACGGTGGAAGACACTTATATTATAGCTCATGGCATTGCCGCAGCTGGTATTCGCCATATTGAAGTGGGGCACGGGCTTGGGCTCAATGCTCAAAACTGCGGTAAAGGCAACGCCGCCATCAGTGACATTGAATACATCACCGCAGCCAAAGCTGCCGTGCCGGACAAAGCTCTGATTGGCAGCTTTTTCATCCCTGGAATTGGCACAGAAGATAGCCTGCGTGCTGCGGCAGATGCAGGGCTTGGATTCATCCGTCTCGGCATTGATGTGGATGATCACACGAAGCTAGAACCATTCGTCAAACTGGCCAAGTCTCTCAACCTGGAAGTCTGGGGGAATATGATGAAGTCGTATCTGCTTCCTCCAGAATCATTCGCCGAAATCAGTCAGCGAGTGGGGGAGTTTGGGGTGGATGTCGTGGCCATTGTGGACTCTGCCGGGGGCATGACTCCTAACGAAGTAGCCGCTTACACCCAAGCCACGCTGGCCCGCAGCTCACGGGTGCCTTTGGCTTTTCATGGCCATAATAACCTCACTCTCGCAGTGGCCAATTGTCTGCGTTTTGTTGAATGTGGCGGTATTTACGTGGATGGGAGTCTGGCAGGCTTGGGCCGCAGTGGTGGCAATGCAGCGACAGAACTCCTCGCTGCCGTTCTCGCCCAACGGAACAGCCTTGCTTGGCCCATCGATTGGGAACGTCTGGTTGAATTTGCGGATTCGGTGATGCAGTTCTGCGTGCCAGACCACGCCCGTCCACGAGCTTCGGAAATTGCAACGGGATTAAACTACTTTCATTCCAGTTTCAGCCCTGTGGTAGAAAAGGCCAACGCGGACGCTAAAGCTCCCCTCTACCGCACTATTTTGCGGCTGCCCAAAGACTCGCGAAAAAAAGTTTCTCAAGAGGTCGCTGTGGCCGCCGCCCAGCAGGCCGCCTCAGAACCACGTCACAGTAGTCAGATTTCAGATCTGCCAAGCAATGGTGATTCACTGGAACGTCTTCAGCCGACATCTCTCGAGGCCCTCGCAGACCGTCTGCGTGTGCAAAAGGGAAAGAGCCCACAACGACGTGTGGTCACCATCGCCCACACTCCTGACCTCTGTGGAGCCCGCATCGGTCCAGTCCGCAGTAGCCGAATCAGCATTGTGGCTCATGTCGAAGTGAGCACCGTTGAAGCCCTCACAGAAGTCCGAAACGCTCTTGCTGACTCTTGTGATTTTTGGCTGCTGGATAAGCGATTGGAAAAGTCGAGAGGCCAATGTCCATCTCAGCCTCAGTTTCTGTATGACGATGATGCGGTCATTGCCCAGGCTGTGGCAGATGCACTGCAAATATTGCAAGCCACCCAGGTCGCCGTCATCGGCGATGATGCAGGGCAGCGAGCAGCCATTAGCCAAATCACTCAAGTGGTGAAAAATCACATTCCCGTAGATGCACTGGTCACCAGTGATTCAAAATCTCCAGCGAGCAAAGATGATTTGCAGCAAGTTCGGGACGGAGGTGTCGTCCTTATGGTGCGTGCTCGGGCACTAACAGACGATGCATTTGCAGAAGCTCGTCGTCGAGGCATTCAATTGTGGCGGCTGGACTGTGGCCCAGCTCTCGTCGCTGAGGCTGAGCGGCTCATTCATACCTATGATCGTTTCCACCTCGCTGCGGGGCAGGTTGACTTGGATGCCCATACACACATTGTCGCTGGCGGCGCAGTTGGGCAGGCCGGAGACCTTGTGGTGGATCATCTCAGGTCTCCACGCTTTATCTTGGGGGAGGCCGATGGCCAAGGAGGCATCCGGTCATTATCAGAAGCCTCCCGCTCCCGCACCCTGGCGGCACAACAATGGATTGTGGACCAGTGGGGCTTGTAAACTTCATCTTTAAGTCATGACAAACGCTGAATTTCTAGACACTCTGAACCAGCCAGCAGGTACCTGCCCGCCACTCATCGTGGCAGAGCTTTCAGGCAATCATAATCAATCCTTGGAGCGGGCTCTACAGCTCATAGATGCAGCCGCTGATTGTGGAGTGGATGCGATTAAACTTCAAACTTACACGGCAGACACCATCACTCTGGATGCAGATAGCGAAGAATTCTTTGTTCGCAAACCAGGTTCCGTGTGGGATGGGCGCAGCCTACACAGTCTGTATGCGGAAGCCCACACTCCCTGGGAATGGCATGCGGCGATGGTGCAGCGCGCTACGCAAAGAGGCCTTGCTTGGTTCAGCAGTCCTTTCGATTTCAGTGCGGTGGATTTTCTAGAAACGTTGAATCCTCCTTGCTATAAGATTGCTTCGCCTGAGATCGTGGATCTGCCTTTGATCAAAAAGTGTGCACAAACAGGCCGACCTTTGATCATGTCTAGTGGCATGGCCACGGTGGCCGAAATTGAAGCCGCCGTTAAAACAGCACGTGAAAATGGAGCTCCCCAGATTGTGTTGCTCAAATGCACCACTGACTACCCAGCCAGCCCAAAAACATCAAACCTCCGAACCATGGCACACCTGGGTCAGCTCTTTGGCTGCCTCACTGGCGCTTCGGATCATACCTTAGGTATTGGCGCCTCCGTGGCCGCAGCAGCCTTGGGGGCTTCGCTCATTGAAAAGCACCTAACTTTAGCTCGTGCGGACGGCGGGCCAGATTCCCACTTCAGCTTAGAACCGTCTGAAATGAAGGCTTTAGTCACCGAATGCCGCGCCGGTTGGGAATCTGTGGGCTCTATAAGCTATGGTCCAGCCGAAACGGAGCGTGGCTACTTACGTGGCCGCCGCAGCCTCTACATCACTCAGGACATGAAAGCTGGTGAAGTGCTGACAGCGCAAAATATGCGCAGCATTCGCCCTGGATTTGGATTATCGCCAAAACACTATGAATCATTGCTCGGCAAAAGCACAGCCTGCGACGTCAAACGTGGCACTGCTCTCTCCTGGAAATTGGTAAATCGGGACTAAAATCACCTTGTCTGCACGGCTCTAAAATTATGGCGAACATTTCGAGAACTGAAGTCCTAGGAAGAGCGACCATCACCGTGTTAGTCGCGTGTGCGGCCATCTGGGGAATGTTCCATCAGAGGCCTTTCGATTACATTGATCAGACTCGTCTGGACATGATTGGGTTATTTCGTGTGACTTACGGGTTCATGATCGTGCTGCGGTTGCTTCTTGTTCGCCCAGCGGCCCCCATGGTCTTAGGCTGGCGCCAGACATCCCACGTGCTCCGCTGTATCTACCTTTGGATGATTCCTGCCGTCATGATGATGGTAGGCTTCCTTACCCCGCTGGCCATCCTGGCTCATATCCTATTTGGTTCCATCATTTGGCGGCGTTCGAAGGTTTACTCCCTTGAGGATGTTCTCATTCGTTCTGCAGGTTTCTGTCTCCTTTTCCTGAACTCACATCTAAGTTTTTCCGTGGATCAATGGCTGGGTCTCGATTTTGGCTTGAGCATCCCATCTTTAGTTGGGCTAAATTTCTACTGTTGGACCTTTGGTATCCTCATGCTGTCTGCTGGCTGGGAAAAGCTCTGTTCTCCCATGTGGCGGCGCGGACTGGGATTCTTTTATTTCATGTCCCTGCGGCATTGGGTGAAACCCAGCTTTCATTGGGCCAATAAAAGTCGTGCGGCTTCCGTCGTCATGAGTTGGGCCACCATTGCCACCCAGTTTTTCCTGGTTCTGGCTCTTCTCGTTCCTGCTGTCCGCTGGGTGTCATTCCCCATGTCGTTAGGATTTGCCATCTCACTTTGTTTGATGGTTTATCTCGCTTTCCTCAGCACACAAACGCTGCTCAGCTCCACCTTTCTTTTTGTCATTGAGTTTAGCCCTTATTTCAAAGGTGGCCCTGAATTCGCATTACCCTCAGGTCCTATTGGAACGCAGGCTCCTTTATTGTGGATCGCATGCTTTTTCCTACTGTTGGCGGTGATAAGTTGCTCGGGACTCGTCAAGCTTCGGGGTGGTTTGATCACCACGTTGAGCGCCTGGACAATCGCCCTCCGTCCCATCATGATCTTCGTAGAAACTCACATCTACGGTATCTATATTTTTCGCCAGGTGGCCAAATTACCAGGAGGGGACAAGGCTGTGCTCGAGAACTGGGACATCAATGGAATCCCATGCGGGCTGCAGGCTTGGCATCCACGTACGATCGCAGGCACCACTTATCGGGTGACGGATTATTGTATTGCTGTGAATGAAAATGTCCTCGATCGCGCGGCAGATCGTGCAGAGTCCATCGTTGATCTAGGCTATGCCGCTTTTCTGGAGTTGTCTCCGTCTGAAAGAAAAGAAGTCACCGAAATTGACTTTCAAGTCCGCGTCTTCAATCCAGAGGAAACGTTTGTTTCAGACACCTCTCATTGGTTGTCTGCCCCGTGGCAGTCCATCGGTGTGATCAAAGGATTCCCAGATCACCCCCATTTTGTTCCTGGGGGTAAACCGCCAGCTTACCGAAAAACTTTGCGTTGGCCTGTCACTTTCCAGTGACCTGAAGAGTGCCTTGGCCATGACACGAACACTTTTTATTTATGGCTCTCTTGCACCTAAGGCGTGTAAGAACGAAGTGCAGCAAATCCAGTCTCAGTCCGAGCTTACGGTGCTTGAAGTTGAGACTTGGCTCCCGCTGGAACAACGCTTCAAAGCCAAAGAGTGGATCAATGCTTTGGATCTCCTTTCACCTGAAGATCAGGTGAACTTGGACACACGGACCAATGAGATTCTGGAAAGCTACCTTCAGTCCCTGCCCATAACGGACAACGTACCTCTACAACGGGCGTTTCGAGCCGCGTGTTTAGGCATGACTTGCCGAAAGTGGATCAATCCCTATCTCGTCAATCTCGAGTTAGCGGGGCATGTGTTTGCCGGACGTACCTTTGACCGTATCCTCGTAGCACCGGGAGCTGGCATTAGTTTTCGAGCTTGGAAGCAAGTCGCGGCAAAACACCAAATCCCAATTCAGTTTTTATCCACGGAACCCCGTCCATGGTCTCTTAAACGCCGTTGGCAGCGATTGGTGAATCGCTGGAAAAAAACTCCCCCTCCCGTTCCTTCAGCCACACAAACGCCTCGCTCAGCTAAACAAGGTGCCGTTTTGTGTTGCAGCATTCGGCTCTCCAGGATGCTCCTAAGCCAATCCAAAGATACTCATCTAGACTGGAATCATGTCTCCGATGAGGTTTTTGGCCGACCTGAAGGTTTGGAGTTCGAAAGGCTCAAGACGGGCTATGCCACATGGTGGCAAGCTTGCGAAAACAAACTGAGCAGCCTGCTAAAAGATGATGCAGGAGATCCACGATCCATTTTGTTAGACCTTGGCCGGGAACAATCTCGCGAAACCTATCCTCGTTTCGCCTGGAAATATTTACGCGCTCTGGATTACCTGGAAAAAGATCGTCCCAGCCTGCTTCTGTGTGATACCCAGGAAGGCAGTGACGAGCGAGCTTGGAGTTTAGCCGCCAGTGAATTGGGTATACCTGTCGCAGCTTACACTTACGATCACATTCCTCAGCCTCGTTTCAGTTTCAGCCCTGACTGGTTGCTTTGTGATAGCGGACGTAACACACACATCGCTAAAGTACGGGGCCATCAAGCCGAGAGAATCATTCCCGTCGCGTCACACCGTCGCCCCCCTGCCCTGCTTCAGTCTTCATCACCGGGTAAGAAAAACATCGTCCTTTATGCCGATAGCTACTATTCGGGCACATCGGCCACGGTAGATCCACAGCGCAGCTACATGCATTACCGACTCATTGTGGATACGGCACAGCAAATGCCTAACCATGAATTTCGCATCAAATTCCACCCCTTACGAGATCGCAAGAAAGTGGAGCAATGCTTCATCGGCATGGATGAGGAAGAGCTGCATGTCAGAACTCTCTACATTGAGTCCCTGAATCCGCCCTCGAACGTTCATCTCATTCCGCCGGAGGAAGATATGCTCAAGCATTTGCAAGATGCTGAAGTGCTGCTCAATTCAAATTCCACAGCAGGCCTTGAAGCCTTTGTCTTGGGTGTGCCTGTCATCTTTTTGTATGAACCAAACACTGAGTTAGGCTTTCCGCTTATTCACGAATTTCAAGCATGCTTGGTGGCTCAAACTCCTGCTCAACTCAGCGATACAATCTCTAAACTGGTCAGCGACTCTGTGTTCGCAACCACCCAGGTCCAAAATCAGCGTCGGTATGTTGATGACTTTTACTGGTCATCGGGTCGTCAGAGCCTCACTGAAGGCATTCAAGGCATCCTAGCAGCACAAACAGCCTCCCACATGGCGTAAACTGGGACACCTGATGCTGGGCCATAGGACTGCGATTCATTGTAGTTTCTGGCCGCTAAGGCAATGTGACGCGAAGTAGGCCAATGCCATTTTCCTTCATGTGTCGGACCAAAGACGGTCACCGTGGGCACCTGAAAAGCCTGAGCCAAATGCGAGGCCGCCCCATCAATGCAAACCACCAGAGTAGCGCCCGCCAGAAGATGAAGATATTGCTTCAGAGATGTCTGTCCGGCTAGGTTCACCACGGGAACGCCAGCGCTTTCAACAATAGCCGCACAGTGGGCAATCTCACGCTCTGAACTTCCCCCGGCGATGACCAGCGTCACCAGGGGATCTTCGTTAAACAGGCGTGTAATTAGCTCAGCCCACTGCTCCACTCCCCAAAATTTCCTCTGCCATGCCGCAGTTGGGTTGATGAGGATGAATCCACCCATCGGTAATGCAGGATGACACCATTCTGGAGGTGGTAAATTCAATCGAGGAGCTATAAAAGCCTCCGCAGGCTGACCACTCACGATCCGCCAGAAGTAACGCGCCCAATATTCTGCAGAAGGTGGCTCCAGACGGATCTCGTGGAAAACCAAGCGATACCACCACCGCAGGTGCCTGGATTTATTAACAATCAAACGACGATTCGGACTCCGTAACCGCAGGGCCTGCCACACAGCTCGCGAACTCCAACTGGTGGACCAAACTTCACTGAATTTCTTTTCTCCCTCTGGCCCCCAGGCACACCCCGGCATCAGATCAATCATCGGCTTGAAAACATCCCTAACAAACAATGCCGTAGATTTACCCGTCTTTTCTGCGAGATAGTCACCACAGGGTTGCAGCAGCAAAACGTCGCCTAACTGTTTATCACTAACGATCGCAGCTCCAGAAATCATGCGTTTTGAGATGAAAGTCCGGCGTAAATACCTTTTAATTTTCGTACCGTTCCCGGAGTCGAAAAACGATCTTTTACCACTTGATGGACGGACTCGAAATGAAATTCAGCGATCCGTTCAGGGGCAGATAAGATGATCAAATGCTCTAGCCGATCCGCCAAAGTCGCAGCATCTTGAGGAGGGAAGAGAAATGAGGGCTGAAGCACAAATTCAGGAATCAGACCTGTAGCGGCGGCCAATAAAGGCACCCCCGCTGCCACACACTCCAAAGCCGCCATGCCAAAGCTTTCGCTGCGTGAGGGATGCACCGCCAAGCTGTACTGACGCAAGCAAGCACGGTATTCTTTACGCACTCCCAAGAACGACACTTTAAATCGAGTGAGTCGATGGGTCGCCAAGACGTCTTCGGGCTGTGTGCCTAACAAATCCCCCAAAAAATCAATCTCAGGAACAGGCCCTGGAGCCAACCGCTTCTCCAATATCAAGAGAGCCTCCATGAGATCTTGCCACCCTTTTCGAGGAATGATGGATCCCAGGACCAAAAGGCGAGTGACGGAATCAGGCCCTGAAAGTAGAGGCGCTAAAATCTCCTGTTCTGTCACTCCATTGTGCACCAAAGTGAGAGGGCGTTTCCCAGAAACCCAAGGGTGGACTTTGTGAAAAAGATCGTCTCCGACGGCAATCAAATGCGCATGATTCGAACAGTGATATTTTTCAAAATCGCGCAGACTCATCCCAGGAGTTCGCAATGTCAGCACTGGAAGCGCACTCAACTCACGCGCCAGAGCTAGGCCCAAAAGACTATCTGGATGGTCATTTGTGTGAACGATGATTGGGCGTCCAGGCTCTAGAGAGTGTGCTAAAATTCGGGCGGCCTTTTTAGCGAATAACCGATTGCCAATCATGCGCGCAGGCAAGCTGCGTGAAGCAGGAAACGGCACTCGTAACCACTTCACCCGATTTTCATCACAATGCTCTGTAAGCCAACCTTCCTGGCCCGTAAGCAGTATGGGATCATGCTCCTGCATCGCTGGAGCAGTGAGAAGTCTAGACAAAGACTTCTGGGCCCCGGCTAGATGCACGGAATTTTGAACGAAGACGACTTGCGGAAGCATGAGCAGCCCCTCTTTGGCTCACGCAAAGCGATTCTGCAAGGCACGCATTAGTCTCCAGCCTAATCGTCGCCCTAGAGTAACTTCAGCTTGGGACATCCGTTCCACAGCACGTTCTGCATCTAGATGCATTTCTTCGCGGCAAAAACTCCTCACAGCAGGAATCGAAAATGCAGCCAACGCGTGATCGTAATGCTGATAGCAAGCCGCGACCAACCCTAAGCGGGCCAAACGGCGTAGAGCCTGTGGCGTATCCGTCTTAAGCCACTCTGGATGTTGAAGATAAAGAACGTCAGCATGCATCAGTTGCCCTCTCGAGAATGGCAGCGCGCCGTCAGCCATGGCGTATGGTTTCTTTTTTGTCCCACGCCGCCATTCATGATTTTCCAACCATCGCATAGGCACGAATCCATCTCGACGCACGCGTTGGTCGATTTCGGCGAACAAAGGTTGCTCTTCATACATGGGGAAAAAGGAAACTTCCGTGCGAATGCCCACAAGGTCTTCCTTTAACGTCTTTTGTGCCCCATCGAAGACTTCGACTTCCATGCTTTGCACATCAATTTTCATGAATGCAGGTTCAGCGATCGCTTCACTTACCAAAACATCGTCCAGGCGCTGACAGGGAACTTTAACGACTTCGTCGAGGTTGTAAAAATCGCCTCGTGCAAAGAGTTGTCCCAGATCTTGACGCGCAGTGTATTTGGATGAACACCCTCGTTTTGAATAAAGATTTAAGGTGAATTCACCTGGCTGAGCAGCGAGGGCAACTGGGACAAATTTTACGTTCTTCCAGCCGCCGCCAATACCCGTCCTGCTCAATCGTGCACATTCTTCAGGATCAGGCTCAAAGCCTACATAATTCGTAGCACTAGCCAAAGGCCCAAGGTCGGTATTCACACCTCCACGCGCGCCTACGTCTAAGGCTGTGAGTCCGATTTTTTGAGCTAAAGCGAGCAGAGTTTGATCCATTGTTCGAAAGGCTAATTCAGAATAACCTTTACCGCAAGACACTGCTCTACAACGGCTTATTTTTTGACTCAACGGACTCAAGCCACCACTCGCTTCAGGCTCAAATTAAAACTCGTTTACAACATTCAATCTTCCATAACCGCAGGCGGAGTGGGGGCCTTTGTTCTCACAATGTTCATGGCTCCATTCAGTTCGCCGCCTGGCTCAATCGACACGGAACGTGCAGTTACATCTCCATTGACGGAACCTTGAGTGCCAATGATGAATGGCCCACTGGAAAAAAGGGTGGCTGTGATGCGTGCCTGGATGTCCACCTCTTCAGCGTGGATAACATTTAGGAATACCACGTCAGCCCCTTTTTCTACAATGAATCGGCGGCAGTGAATTTCGCCAATCATGGTGCCTGTAGCACGGATGATGACATCACCTGAGGCCTTTACATTGGCTTCTAAGATCCCTTGGCAACGGAGATCCTTGCACTGGATACTCTCAGCCGAAACCTGACCACGCTTGCGGATGAGTACGTCTCCCCGCGTTTTGATAGACTGGCCAGAGTGCATATTCACCTCCACGTCTTCTAAGGAGATCAGGGCACCGCAAGTGGGGCACTGAGTGGAACGAGATGAACGACTGACTTTAAATTTGTGACCGCAGTCAAAGCAGTCCGCATCCTTAAAATACTGGTTCCTGTACATCCCCTCATTTTTCATTTTCTGGAGCGTGCTAGCGCTCATGGGGGCAGGTGCGGGAGTCGGCGGTGGGGCGTAGGATTGAGGCCGCTTTGTGGCAGCCACCGCAGGCTCGACTTCAGGTGTCGCAGTCGTGTCTTCTAACTCGGTGGTAAGTCTAGGCTCCACAGCCACAGGGGGCTCAGAGGTAGGCGAAGGACTCGATACGGCTGGGGCGGAGGGTGGAGTGGCCTGCTGTTTTAAAAAGACACCGAAGCCACCTTCCGCAGCTTCTTCCTCCGACACAGGTTGGCTCATTTCCACCGCCACAGGGTCTTCATTGGGGGCAGGTGGTGCCACTTCAACAGGGGCAGTTTGAGGCTCAGGCTTGGGGATGGGTTTAGAGTCTGCCCAAGGATCAGGCATGCCCACACCCGAGCGTGTGACACTGGAGGCCACGACTTTCTTGCGCTGGATGCTCAAATGCACCCCGCACTTTTTGCAAAAAGTGGAGACAACAAGGCGCGGCTCATACTGAGCCGCGCCACAAGCCGGGCACACCACCTCGATTTGATTCTTGGGTGGACCCGGACGGTCGCTTTTAGAGCCGAAAAGACTCCGAAACACTCGAAGGTGATTCTATAATTTGAGGGTTAAGCAGATGCTGGGCGATTGCCACCCAAAGGTGCTGGCTTGGCAGGCTCCGGCTTGCGGCCGACTTTAGAAGCCCCCATGAAGGTAGCGCCTTCTTCGATGGAGAGAGTGCCAGCTTCGATGTCACCCACGAGGATGGCGTTGCTCTTGAGTTCGCAGCGCTCGAGAACGGTGATATTACCTTCCACTTTGCCGAAAATGATAACGGAACGGGTCTTAATTTCGCCTTTGATCAGAGCATTTTCACCCACAGTCAGGCTACCGTCGGACTGGACTTCTCCTTCGATTTTCCCGTCAATAATGAGATCATGGGAGAATTTAATGGAGCCTTTGATTTCGACGTCGTTGGCGAGAACGTTTTTGCTGGAAGTCATGTTATAAGATTGGGATGCGCGTTGGGGTTGTGCAGCAGGAGCGGGCGCGGAGAAGCTGGTTCCACGATCAGCCGTTGAGGCCGGTGCGGGGGCCTCAGCGCGGCCTGTTTCCTTTTGCCCTTCAGTAGGTTGTCCGATGATTTGCCTGAGCATGGCTGGTGAGTATAAGGGGCCTGCGAGTTGAGTGTCAATGTTCTGCTGTATTTTTTTAATGCCCGGCCATCCCGTAAAGGGAAAACTGCGATTGTTTGCGGGGCATGAGACGTCCCACCGTGCAAAAGCCATGCCAGCGGAGACGTTTCTTTCCAAAGATCTACCCATCCCCCGGTTCGATCCCCTGCTTCTCGAAGCTCGCCAGGAGTTTTCTTGCTAAAATGAATTCATGGCATCAGTTCAGTCGGTATCGAGCTCTATCGAATTAGAAGAGATGCCGTCATTTCCCCAGCGGCTGTAGCAGTGAGCAGGCCCCTGGAAACACCTCTCGCGCCCCACTTTCCAGTCCGGATATTGAATTGCATTTTCCTTTATGAAAGCCCCTTCCCCGATGGATTTGGCTCATTCATAACCGAAACTCAATGAACTTGATGGGCAGATACTCCCAAAGGCATGACAAAAAAGGTCCGGCTTTATTCTTATCAAAATAGAAATGGTAACTCACGGAAATTAACCAGATGAAGTTAATCTGACATTCATAACATCCGACCGCCACTCCAAATGGCCAAAAACCTAAGCAATTGACTCATTATCCGCAGCTTACAGGCTCATTTGTTTGTGACCTCGAGTCGAATGGATGCGCATTCAGTAAACAAGGCCCGCCTAATGAAACACCCAGTTTTAAAGCACCTTTACTCCGTGGGTGCGCGCATCAAGTTGAGCAATTCTTTACGGTCCACTGGTGGGGTGGGTTTAGCCGTAGGTTGAGAGTTAGTCAGCGGGCGTTTGTTGGTTTTCTGAGCCACCGTTTTGGACACTGGAGTCGGGACAGGAACTTTCACGGCGTCAAGAGGAACCGTTACAGACCTAACCAAAGGTTTTGCAGGAGCTTGAGAGATCGGCTTATTAACGATCTTGGCTTTCACCGCCTCGGGTATTGCTGCGATAGGGGCGGTGGCTCCTGCCATCGGAGTGATCTTACCTGTAGCTAAGTCGCGTATGAAATGAGGTCCTTCTACCTTGACTTGGACCCCATCAATAGTGATCTCCGTGGAGGCCGACTCGGACGTGATCAAACGCCCGTTGTGTTTAACCATGGCTTGGTTACCTCGAAGGATAGCTGCGTCTGGAGTCACCTTAATCTCTGAGGCTTGAGCCAGAATAGGTGGCTCCACTTTTTTCACTAGCAAGGCTCCTCCAGACGCCAAATATTCCACATCACCAGTGTCAGATGTTTGGGACTTTAATTTTCGACCTGAGAGCTGAACCACCCCGATGTTTTGAGCTTTGGGGAAACGCGAACGAAGTTGGCTTTCGCTCCAATTGAAAACTTCGGGATCAGCCACTGCGGACTTCTGTGGTGCAGAGCATGCAGCAATCAATGACGCCGAACAAATAGCCAAAGCGAAACGAAAACGAGTTACGACATCAACAAAATATAAATTCATGGGGGGAATTTAATTATAGCGGTGCCGCCAGGCCATTTCTAGCATGAAAGCGACACGGATGCGTGCTCGTGTGCACCTTTGCATTGCCTGAATTCAGGCAATGACAACGATTCCTACAAAGGCTTAAAAAACCACTCCTGATATAGCCCTCTCTAAAAGCTGACCAGAACAGGGCATTGATCAAGACCATGCTTTACGAAGCTCCGCCCCAGCCCGCTCATGGGGCAACCACAGGATACCAATGGCTGTCGGCAGGATCTTCGACTTTGTCGGTGTAAGCTTGGTCGTCTCGAGTGCTAGAACCGTGGGGTCGTACTGATCGCGGATCTTTTGAGTGTCGTCCGCCAACTGTTTTTCCAACTCGGCAATGTCGGCCTGGAGACGTTCTAACTCAGCTTCTGCCGCTGCCGCTTCCTGGTGTTCTCTCATGACACGAGCGGCGCCAGTTACAGTGCTGGCCTTAGCCACAGAAGCGATGCCTTTTTTGCGACCAAAAAATGCGCCCAGCAAGCTCGTGCCAATGGATACAGCCGTGGAAAGTTTAGCACTCGTGGCCTGGGACTTTTGAGTATCCACTTTCGTCTGAGCTCGGATCACTTTCTCCTCCAATGCCTTGAATACCTTCGCCGTCTTTTCTCGCAATTCTTCGATGGCTGCGTCGCGCAGTTCTCGAGCTGTCTGGGTAATGCGGACTTTAAACTCATCTGTTTTTTCACCAGGATTCGAATACGCTTCTAACAAAGGACTGTAGCTGATTTCCAGACTGTGGTTGGCATACACCCAGTCCACATAATCTTTCTTGATGCTACTGTACGTGCTGGATTTCATCGCCGCTCCAGGCAGAACCGTGTATTCAGCACCATCAACAAAGTCAGTGTTCCAGGCATTTAGATCTACATCCCGGGGAATCTCGACAAATTTATCCCACAATACACGCTGGTTTTCCACATCAATGGGGTTCACCAGTGTCACCGTGCTACGGCCGCTAATTTTGCGACGAGCATCGTCAAAATTCACCTCTGCACTGCGTAGAATGGCAGGAACATAACAAAGAGTGTCGGAAGAGGCATGGGTGGGCAAAAAGTATTCCGCTGTGCCTTCTGGCAACTTAGGTTTGATCGTGTTACGATCTGCGGCAGGGGCCGCCGTAGCACCAGGAGGGAGAAATCCATCATCTTCGCTGGCAGATGAAGCACTGTTTTTAGACGGGCGTAGGGGGTCCATGAGACGTTTCACTTGGTCACGTGCCAGAGGACCGCTCAGGTAGCTCATGATCCAGCGTACATGGAAGATGGCGGGGCCATCCTCATGGACATTATTCATGAGAAAAACTCGGTTTCCCAAGCCTGAAATCGCCGTCTCGAGGGTCTTACGATCAAACTGACCAGCGCTGCTACTGATCGCCCCTTCCAGCCCATCCAGTAGGCGCGCTTTATCGCGCTCCGTCTGCAGTCGGCCAATCCACCAAGTTCCAATGTTGGCCAGGGCTTTATAATCGAGGTCCACCGGATTCTGAGTCGCCACTAGAATGCCCAGTCCAAAGGCACGCGCTTGCTTCAGAAGAATCATCATCGGCTTCTTCGAGGGAGGCATGGCGCTGGGTGGAAGATAACCGTAAATTTCATCCATGTAGAACAGCGCACGCAGGGAGGTGGTGCCTTGCTGACTCCGCATCCAACCTAACAAATGATTTAGAAGCAACGAAACGAAAAACATCCGCTCACTATCTCCTAGATGCGCAATGTTAAAGATGGTGATGCGCGGCTTCCCTTCCGGCGTGTAATACATGCGCTGGATGTCTAGTGGCTCCCCCTCCAGCCAGGTGGCAAAACCCGGTGAGGCGATGAGGTTATTCAGCTTCATGGCCAGTGCCGTGCGCTTTGACTCAGGACAGAAAGTCTCAATGTCCACCACGCCGATCTTTCGCAGAGGCGGTTGCTGGATGTGACGCACCAAATTTTCCAGCGAGACATTCTGCCCCTTTCTCCAAGCAAAAGCGATGATATTCGAAAGCAGAATATGCTCAGGCGACTGCACTGGATCCGCCTCAATACCCATCAGGCCCAACAAAGACGAAACGGTACTTTCGATACGATCTGCCAGCGTCTCTGCATCATCCATCACTGCTGCGGGCGGGCAATCTAGAGAGCTAAGAATGGAGACCGGGAGCCCGGCATTGCTACCAGGGGTGTAGATGGCCATATCCACCGTCTCACGAAGTTTGCGGATACGCTCCCCACTTTGTCCCCAGTCAGCGAGGCCTTTTGTCCACAACTGAGACTGCTGAGCAGCGTAATCATCCACCGTGATACCTTTGCGGCGGGCATCGTCCGCATTGACCCAAGGCTTAAATTCCTCTGGACTCAAATTGGGAAAAGTCAGCAGAGCGTTGCCAATGTCCCCTTTCGGATCAATCGCAATCAAAGGAACACCATCCATAGCGGCCTCTTCCAGCAAGGCTAAACAAAGACCTGTTTTACCTGAACCGGTCATCCCTAGAACCACACCATGAGTGACGAGGTCTTTCGAGTCGTACATGATGAGGTCATCCTGCAGTTGTTTGGTAGCGAGGTCGTAGCCACGTCCAAGGTAAAAAGCACCGAGCTTCTCGTATTGGTCAGGAGAGATTGTCATGGGATTTAGAGGATGGAGGGAATGATAGAGAGCGAATGAAAAAGACGATAGAAAAAAGGAAGTCGTCCATGCACGCTAGCCCGCAGCGCGCCTCCGCGCTTCACTCGGTGTGATGCCATAGGTACGGCGGAATTGACGATTGAAATTGGAAAGGTCTTCGAAGCCGCTAGCAAAAGCCACCGCAGCAATGGTTTCCGGACTTTCTGCCAGCAAGGCCAAGGCACTGGCCAGACGAATTTGTATCAAAGTTTCGATGAAAGTGTGGCCCGTGACACGGCGAAAGAAACGACTGAAAGACTCTGGGCCAAGTCCCGCCACCTTTGCCACCTCAGGCAGGGCCAAAGCACGCCGGTGATGCATGTGAATGTAACGCAGCACTTCATCCAGACGTTTCCGGTCCACCAGCGAGACTGTTTCCTCGGGAGCCTGTGCTTTGAGACAACGATAGCTGCGACGGGTGGCTACCTTTTCCAACAGTTCAATGAACACAGTGAGGCGGAACAATGGCGTGAGATCACTTAGAGAAGAGAGCTCCTGCTTCATCTCTTGTGCGATGTGCCCCGTGATCACGAGGCCGCCTGTAGCCAGCTGCAAAAGCTCTCTTACATTGCCTAATTCTGGTGCTTTCAATACGCCGCCACCGAAGGTTTCGGGATGGAACTGGACCACGATCGCCTCAGATTGCTGACAGCGTGCCTCGCTGAACCACGCATGAGGCAACTGCGACCCTAGGATAACCACATCTCCAGCTTGGAAGGGTTCTACCGTATCTCCAACGAACCTCTGTCCGTGACCGGCCGTGATGATCGTCAACTCGATCTCCGGATGATGATGAAATGGGGCCGTGAAATGCTGACCCGAAATTTCCTTCCACGCAAAGGAGGAATCACCAGGCATTTCAATGCGTTCAAATTGAGATCGGGTACGTGACTGGGTCACCATGCGCATGGAGTGTAATGGAGTGAAGCACAGAAGGTCTAGCAGTTTACGTCCGCTTGTGTTAGATCGTCTCTATGTCCACACCGCAAGACCACGGCCCGCGCCGCGAACTGAAGTCACGAAATACGGGCTGGGCACGCCTCCTTGCCCGTTGGGCTTGTGCCTCGCATCTGTCCCCGAATGCGATTTCATTACTGAGTATCGTATTTGCCACCGTCTCCTTATCTTGTTTTTTAGGAGTGCCTGAGCAGGGCACACCGCTGGGTTCAGCCCTTCTTTGGTTCGGCGCTGCGGCAGGTATCCAACTCAGACTTCTGTGTAATTTAATGGACGGGATGGTGGCTGTGGAAGGTGGGCGAGCCTCGGCCACGGGCCCGATTTTCAATGAAGTGCCAGACCGAGTGGCGGATGTTTTTATTTTGGTGGGAGCGGGCTATAGCACCCGCATGGACCCTGGCGTGATCAAGCTCTTTGACACGCTGCCGCTCGGCTGGTCCTGCGCAATCTTAGCGATGGCGACGGCCTATATTCGGCTACTTCAAGGCACCTTGACGGGACAACAAAGCTTCATCGGCCCGATGGCGAAACAACATCGCATGGCAGTGCTGACAGTGGGAGCGTTAGCCGCGCTCGTAGAATCCCTCTACGGCAGGGAGCCTGTGGCCATATACTGGGCACTGGTGGTGATTTTCGTCGGATCCATCCTCACTTTTAGCCGCCGGCTTAGCCTCATCGTTCAAACACTAAAAAAGCCATCGTCTCGCTGACTTCGGTTATTCAAAAAAAATCCGCCCCGATGAGAGGCGGACTTTGAAAGTAAGAGACACTGTCAAAACGGTGATCAACCACCGTAAAAGCTGGCGATTTTTTCATTCACTGAGCGCAGACGACGGGCAATGGTCTTACCGATCCCAATGAGCAACCACGATGCAGGACGTGGGTATTCATTGAGATACGCTTCCAGGCTCTTCGAATCAATATGCCAGACTTGGCTAAAATCCACGGCAGTGACGGTGGCGCTGGCCGCGGAAGGATCCAGGAGGTTGATTTCCCCTACAGTTTCGCCGGATTGCACACTCCCTAATAGTACCTTGTGCCCACCACGCATGGCCGTGGCGTGGAGCTTACCAGAAATAATGTAATAAAGACCCGTCTGGGCCATACCTTCCTCAATCAAATGCTGTCCTGGCTGTACCGGACGAAAAACCCCGTAGCCACTGAGTATGTCACGATCATCATCGCCGAGAGGTTCAAGAATTCCGACAGGAGGGAGTTGGGGGGAAGTAAAATCAGCGCTCATTTTCAGAAGAATTTATTTTTTTAGGGGGTGAACTCCGGAATGGCAAGCCTGCGGAATCAGAAAGCATGAAATCAGCCAGAGAAAGTGACGATAGGACTGGAAATGACAGGCGTAGAATGACAAGAGGCGCGCTTACTTCGACTCTCTGGTCTTTAGCATCTAAATTTTGCTGGATTTCCCAGGTGACTCGTTCAGAATCGCCCCTCCATCTCCATACGCCAACTCAGTACAACCAAAACATGTCCGATCAAAACTCCTCCTGCTGCCGCCGCCTCGACCTCGCTTTCGCCAACCTGATCACACGTCTCTGGGTGGCACTTCGCCTGTTCATGGCCGGAGTAGATAAGTTCCGCTCTGGTGATGGCGCTGCGGCGACCTTCAACGCTGGCAATTACCAGACGAAGACGGACCAGATCGCCAAGCTGATGACAGACAACAGCATGCTGCCATCTTTTCTCCCCCCCTCTGCCATTGATGCGTATGCTCACAGCATCGGCTACGTTCTTCTTGCAGTTGGTTTATGGGTGGGCATCGGCCTTTTGAGCGAATTTGCTCTTCTTGCTGCCGGTCTTGCCTTTTTGTCCCTGGGCTTTGGCTTGGCCGCACTGCCAGACGACCTGGAACTGACTGCCAACATTGGTGTCGGCATCCTGCTGACGGCCTTCGCCCTCTATACCAATAAGAGCGGTTATCTCTCCCTCGATGGCCTCTTTGGCCGTGGCCGCGCTAAAAAGTCCGCCAGCACCGAAGGCTGATCGCCAAGGCGCAACGTAAATACGTGAAGCTATGAGCACGACCCCTTCCCCTTCTACCCCAAAGCCCAGTGGGCTCTCCAAATTTCTTGACCGACGTTCCTTCTTGCGCACCAGCGCTGTGAGTGGCGCAGGATTGTACCTGGCTACCAGCAAAGGTGCCATTGCCCAAGGCACTGAAGCCGGACGCAAAATCAAATGTGCCCTTGTAGGCTGTGGTGCCCAGGGTGACCGCCTCCGCGCAGCCGCCTCCCAGATTCCTACGGGCATCCAGTGGGTCGCCGTTTCTGATATCCGCGAAGACAAACGCCGCGTAATGGCTCGCTACATGGAGCTTCAAAACAAGCACCAAGTGGACGGTCCTGTGGCCCAGTTTGAGACCATCGAAGAGATGCTCGACAAGCAGGCTGATATCGAAGCCGTCTTCATTGCCACGCCAGACTTCCTACACGCGCCGTTTTCTCGCATGGCACTGGCTAAGGGCAAATCCGTGTATTGCGAAAAGATGATGTCCAACACCATCGAAGGCGCGCGCGACATGGTGAAAGCTGGCCGTGAGTTCAATGGCATCTTCCAGATTGGGCACCAGCGTCATTCGAATCCACGATATGTTCACCTTCGTGAAAAGATCATCAAGAACGACCTGCTCGGTCGTGTGACCCACTGTTACGGTCAGTGGAATCGTGGCGTTTCTGCGAGCACCCCTCTAGGTGCCCCGAAAAAGAATCCGGTCTCTCCAGAACTCCTGGCCCGCTACGGCTACGGCAGCATGGAAGAGTTCCTCAACTGGCGCTGGTTTGCCAAATATGGTGGCGGCCCCATCTCCGACTTGGGTGCCCACCAGATCGACATGTTCAACTGGATGTATGAGACCACCCCAGTCTCTCTCTATGCAGCAGGCGGCGTGGATTATTATGATGGTACTCCAGGGGCCGATGGTGCCCCCAAGGCAAAATTCGAACTGCCGGATAACGTCATGTGCCTTTATGAGTACAAGCTGCCTACTGGCACGATGCGCGCCTACTATCAGGTGCTCACCACCACAGGCAGCCAAGGTTACTATGAGAAGCACATGGGTGTGAACGGGTCCGCCATTATCTCCGAAAGCCCTACTTCAAACCAAGTCTATGCCGAGCCTGGCCAAGACTGGACAAAGTGGACGACGGGAGACAATCCGATTCTGGTTAAAGCTCCGGATAACATCAAAAACAAGTTCTGGGAGCATAACCGCTCCTGGACCAAACCCGCACCAAAGTCTTACGCCGTCTCAGGCGTGGCTAAAGCCGTGGCCGATGCCCGAGAGTCCAAAGCGCTTGATCCATGGGAAATTCCAGTCACGCTCAGTGTTTACCCGCACACCCCCCACGTTGCGAACTTCATTGAAGCGGTACAGATGAAGAAGCCTGAGCATCTCACTTGTAACGTCATGGATGCCTTTAAGTCCTGTGTGACCGTGCTGAAAGCCTATGACTGCTTGCAGACAGGCCAGAAGTACACGTTCACTCCAGCGGACTTCGAAGTCTAATCCGTTTGTTTGATTGAATCGGGAACAGAATTCCGTGCAAAAAAGACCCAGGCCCACACAGCTTGCTTCCATTTGCACTTTTCTGTTCCCTCTTTTCAATATTCTGCCGTTTCCGGCGTCTAACGTAGATCGGCCTTAACTGAGGCCCTTTCCCCCAACCCTTCCCCCACATGAAACACACGACCCTTGCACTCGCTGCCATCGCAGCTCTCAGCACTTCCGTCTCCGCTCAGGAAATGGAAGAGATCAAAATCGAATTCCCAAAGCCGATGTTCATTGGCACTCCAGTTCCGGCTAAACTGCCGAACCTTGAGCAGCCGGATCCATCCAAAATCATCAAATCGTTCCAGGCTCCTAAAGGCACTGTGAACCTCGCCAAGGACAAAGAAGTCACCTCCAGTGATCCAGCTCCAATCATCGGTGAACTTTCCCTCGTCACCGACGGTGATGCTGACGGTTCCGATGGCTGCTTTGTCGAACTCGCCCCAGGTCCCCAGTGGGTGCAGATCGATCTCGGTGCCCCAACCTCGATCAACAAGATCGCCACCTGGCACTACCACAAGCAGGCTCAGGCTTATGTGGACGTGGTCATCCAGGTTTCCGACGACAAAGAATTCAAGACCGGTGTTACCACCCTTTTCAATTCTGATCACGATGACACCCTGAAGATGGGCGCCGGTGCAGACCCAGCTTACATCGAAACCAACCACGGTCGCGTTATTGATGGCAAAAACACCAAAGCCCAGTACGTCCGCCTTTACAGCAATGGAAACACCTCCAACGAGATGAACCACTACTGCGAAGTCGCCGTCTATGGCATTCCTGGGAAGTAATTCCTTTCGTATCCTTTGATTGATACCGCCGCTGGAGAGATCTAGCGGCGGTTTTCTTTTTTCGGGATCATTGATCCCTATGGATCTATCGAATGAATCGAAATTTACCCCAGCATGGGATCGGCATAGATTGCTTTTCAATGATGTCCGGAAAAGATCCTCATTCATGCTTGGACACCGCCTTGACGTGTTGCATCCAGCTTCCATCTTGTCATTCTGCTTCCCATTCCTCATGCCGACTATTCCCATCCTGATGCCCCAGTTGGGCGAATCCATCGCCGAGGCCACCATTGTTCGCATTTTAATCGAACCCGGCCAGCAGATCGAAGCAGGCACTGACATCTTTGAGGTGGAAACCAATAAGGCTACCATGGCCGTCAGCAGTCCATGCGCTGGTCACGTTTCGATCATCACCGCCCAAGTTCAAAAGAGCTATGCAGTGGGCTCAAACCTCGCTTCGTTCGATGTGTCTGAAGAGGATGCACAATCCATGGGTTTTACAGAATCACCTCCGGTGGTTTCATTATCTACGCCCACGAGCATGCCCAGTGCAGATTCGCTGCATTTCCAATTCAATGAAGAAGATAACATCACGGGTTATCAGCCCAAAGTGGAGCCTGTGGTAGGCGGCGCACTGCCTGTCCCAGCAGGAGCCACGGGTGCCAGCTACATCTCCCCCCGCATGCGTGCCCGCATGAATGAACTGGGACTGAATGCATCTGATTTAGCGGGTATTGCAGGCACAGGAGCAGGCGGCCGCGTCACTGTGGAGGATTTTGAGAATTTCCTACGCGGACTTGAGCAACATCGCCTCACCCCAGCGTCTCCCATGCGCATCGCCGTGGCGGATTCCATGCGCCGTAGCTGGAGCCGTCCCCTTGCCACCGTGGGGAGTCCAGTGATTCTAAACGCCATTCTATCGCATCGTAAACGGGCCAATCCAAAACCAGGCCCAGCTCTTTACATCATCCGTGCTCTGGCTCTAGCCTTAGCCGAAAACACCGCAGTTGCTGGACGCCTTATCGGCAGTCGCATCGTTCATCCCCGGGCCATTGATATTGGTTTCGCAGTTGAAGTCGAAGATGGCGTGCTTGTCCCTGTATTGCGCGAGGTGGAAAAAACCCCGCTGGTGCAACTGGTGCCTACTTACAATAAACTGGTGGAGCAAGCACGCGCGCGGCGTCTGCCCATGGATGTGAATCGGCCTGGTATCGCCACCGTCACCAACTTTGGCACTTTTGGCATCGTCTGGGCCACTCCCATTCCTCTGCCCGAGCAGAATCTCGTTCTCGGCCTCGGTGCAGGCAGTAAAGTACCTCGTTGGAGTGAGGAGGTGAAGCAATTCATCCCCGTCACTGAGGCCGAGCTGACCCTCAGTTTTGACCACCGCATTCTGGATGGTGGGGGGGCAGGTCGCTTACTCTCGCGTGTGGCCCAGCTCCTTCAGGAGCCGGAGAAGCTGTGAAGATGTTGCATCCCCCTTAAGAGCCTCTATTCTGCCATTCATGAAGTCTGATTCCCGTGCCACTGCTCCCCTTCTCTGGGTGCCCCTGCTGCTCGCCCTGCTCGCCCTTGGCCTGAAATGGATGAAGCTAAATTCAGACGGCATGAGCCTGCTGCCCAACTTCTCCCCCTGGATGGCCCTTGCCTTCACTGGCACGCTGGTTTTCCCGCGCGGCACTATCCCCTGGTGGGCCTGGCCGCTGATGCTGGTGGGCATCGACTTCGTCGCCATGGGCGGACAGTTCCTGGCCATGGGTGCAGGCCACCCTGAAGTTTACCTCATGCATGTCCTTTACGGAGTGGCGGCCTGGGCTGCCCACCAGATGCGGGGTCAGGCCGGTATCCTCCAGACCTTGCTGGGTGCCACCGCCTGCAGCTTGGTCTTTTACGTCGTCACCAATGTCCTGTCTTGGTGGACGATGCCTGAGTACAGCAAGAGCCTTGAGGGCCTTGTCCAGGCACTGACGATCGGCCTTCCTGGTTTCCCGCCTACCTGGGTCTTTTTGCGTAATTCTTTACTTAGCGATCTAGGCTTCAGCGCCCTGCTCCTGATCGCCTTCAATGCCGAGGCCAAGGTGCGCTCGGCCCCGACCCTTCGCTGGGCCACAGTTGCTGCCTAACGCACAGCTTTACTGGTGAAACCCATGCCGGAGATTTTCCGGCAGCGGGTGGCTGGCATCAATGTCGTGCACTTCCACGATGCGCCCATCATCCATGGAGGCGATGCGGTTCGCGTGAGGGAAAATGCGGTTATCATGGGTGACGATCAGGACCGCACGCTCCGGGCTGCGCGCCACGTTTTCAAACAGCTCCATCACGAGCTGCCCGTTCTTCGCATCCAGCGCGGCCGTCGGCTCATCGCAGATGATCAGGCGCGGCTCATGCACCAGGGCGCGGGCGATGGCCACACGCTGCTGCTGACCACCTGAAAGTTGGTTAGGCCGGCTCTTGGCCCGGTCTCCCAAGCCGACCAGCGCCAGCACCTCTCGGGCCTTTTTTTCTGCCGCTCCAGCTCGCACGCCACGGATCAGCAAAGGCACGCTCACATTTTCAGCCAGGCTGAGCGTGGGGATGAGATTGAAGGCCTGGAAGATAAAGCCGATGTTTTGGGCACGGAAACGAGTGATCGCCCCCATGCTCATCTGGCGCAAATCCTGGCCTAAAACCGTGAGTTCCTGAGTGGCTGCATCGGGCTTTAAGGTTCCAGCCAGAATGCTGATGAGTGTGGTCTTACCACAACCCGAGGGGCCGATGAGCATGGTAATGTCTCCCTGCCTCACTTCCATATCCACATCTTTAAGCACATGGATGCGCGAGGCCCCATCACCAAAGGACTTGTTCAATCCGCGCACCTGGGCGGCATATGGAACTGTGACTTCAGACATGATTAACCACGGAAAACCATCGCCGGCTCCAGTCGTGCGACACGCCAGATGCCAAGGAGCGCAGACATGATGCAAATGAAAAGGACTACCCCTAACACTACGACAGGAACAATCTCCGGCATGTAAAAGGGAGGCTGATCATTTTTAAGTGCAAAGTGCCCCATCACAGAAGTGAACGCCAATCCGATACCGTACCCGATAAGCCCTACCGTGATCGCCTGCGTCAATAGCATCAGACACAATGTAGCCGTAGAAGCCCCCATGGCCTTCAGTGCCCCTAGATGCTTCATATTCTCCAAAACGAAAGTATAGAATGTCTGGCTGCTGATGGCCGTTCCCACAATGAACCCAATCATGACCGTGATACCAAAACTGAATGGGATGCCCGTATTACGGATGTACCAGGCCACAGTCGTCGTATTGAAATCCTGAATGGCAGGCGGCTTTTCAGCGGTGAAATCGTTCCAGTTAAAACCTTTGTTCAGGTACCCCTTCAGCCCTGTTTCACGCTCAATGTCAGCCACGCACTTAGCTTCGCTGATGCCCTCACGCGGGGCAGCAATCACAGCAGAGAGCATCTTGCGCTGTGGTGGTGTGTATTGCAGCGCACGTTCGTAAGTTGTCCAAACGTAAGGCCCCCCTGTGAAGCTCTGCATCGTATCCGCGATACCCACCACACGGGCCTCTTGATCATTGATTTCGAAGGTATCTCCTATCTTCACCTTACCGCCCTTCTCTTTAGAAAGCCGTTGGACGCCTAGATCGTCAATGATCACAGCATGAGGTAGGCGTAGGTCTTCCAGTTTTCCTTCCAGGAGTTTTACCGGCGCTCCAGCCAGCGTGGTGGCATCAATACCAATGAGTTGGATGATCTTAAAATTGCCGTTTTCCAGACGCACACGCTGAATGCCAGAATAGAGCGGCGCAGCCCAGGCCACACTGTCCACACTGCGCACCCGAGCCACGTCGGTATCCAACAGAGGATTGGTTTCATTCACCTGCTCCACCTTTCCCTCCACCACCCAGATAGGGGCTGGCACGTTTTTCAGGGTCGCTGTGGTCCAGCTCATCAGACCGCAAAACACCGCCGTCTGCTGCGCCATCAGAAAGGTGGCAAACACTAGGCCAGCCACCAGCATGAGGTACTTGCCAGTGTCACCAAATAGCATTTTGAGGGCGAGACGCAGCATCGGGTGATGATGTAAACGGAACGAACTTTAAGACGGACGGGACCGCCCAAAGGAAATCCCATCATTTACGTCTCTGCAGCAGCAGAAGAACAGAGAAACCTACGGATGCGCGTGTGCTGGGTCAGGAACGACCACCGAACAGCCCGCCCAAACCATTTTTCATCACTCCGGTCAGGACATCCTGCAGTTTATCAGCGGAGGGATGCGTGTCCTCAATGCTACCATTCGGCGTCAGTCGGTCAATGATCTGCGGGAGGAATTGAGAGAGCAATGGCAGCACCATCTTCGCATCAAAGCCCAGCTTGCCAGCGAGGTCCTTGATCGCATCACTACCTAGGGCGGCCTCCAGTTGAGCTGGTTGCACAGGCTGATTCTCATCTTTGGAGACCCAGGAAGCAAAGATATCCCCCAGACCAGCCTGCTGAAATTGCTGCATCAGACCACCCAGTCCGCCCGCCTGGTTCAGCAATCCCGTGAGCATGTCGCCCTGTTTGTTACCTCCAAAAATACCACCCAACGCTTGTTTGGCCAAAGAATCGAAAAGTCCCATAGGGAGTCAGAATGACGGGGACAGTGCGGTTAGTCAAACAGGAGTCATTGGAGGAGTTACGCTGGGATCGCAAACGCAGGAAACGAATCGGCCAGGATCTCGTCGAACAAGAATGAAGCTCCATTCACGGAATCGGATACAATGTAAAAACACATCTGGGATGTTGTTTGAAATACCCACTCACGGAATGAAATAGGTGCACCAAGCTTATTTAGCTTTGGTGCACCCCAGTGGATTCGAACCACTAACCTTCTGATCCGTAGTCAGATGCTCTAATCCGTTGAGCTAGGGGTGCTTTGGCTTTCGCCCCGCAGTGTTGGCTGCGGATTGAGATACTAGATGAAGGTTTAGTATTGTCAAACAGTGTGAATGAAAAAGTTCGAAAAAGTTTTCAACGCTTGTCGAATCAGCCTCCCACAAGGGCTAGCGGCTCACTCCCCTCGCCTTCTCGATGAGTTGGATAAACTCGCCACGGTAACCCAGAGCATCGGTTCCTTTGCCTTCCAGGGCAAGCTGGCGAACTTGGTCCCAGGTGAGCTGGCCAGCATAAGAAGACTGGCGCAGCAGCAGACCAAACCCCGCTACGGCTGTGGTGAACTTGAATTCGCCACTGGCCGTGTCCATTGCCCGGG
Organism: Prosthecobacter dejongeii; assembly: GCF_014203045.1. Classification (NCBI taxonomy): domain Bacteria; kingdom Pseudomonadati; phylum Verrucomicrobiota; class Verrucomicrobiia; order Verrucomicrobiales; family Verrucomicrobiaceae; genus Prosthecobacter; species Prosthecobacter dejongeii. The sequence goes on along the minus strand of NZ_JACHIF010000004.1, from coordinate 465,204 downwards.
AATTATCCTTCACTGGCACCTCAATGAGGCTACTGGTGTTGCCTTCAGGTTCTTTGTAGCGCAGCTTCACGGTCAAAGCCTCGTCCGTTGCAGCTGCAGTAGCAGCCATGGGGACTGCGGGAGTGATTGGCTGTTGATACTTCAGCGCATCCACTTGAGGAAGTGTCCCCCCCCCAGGAGGCAGATTCGCAGGCACCAGCTCATACAGCGCGGTGACGCTATGCCCAGCTCCGATTTCCCCAGCGTCCTTGGCGTCGTCATTGAAATCTTCTTTGGCTAACAAACGATTCTCATAACCGATGAGGCGGTAGCTGCGGATAACTGCGGGATTGAACTCCACCTGAATCTTCACATCCTTGGCGATGGTGACCAGCGTGCCGTTCATCTGCTCTACCAGCACCTTGCGGGCCTCGCCCAGGCTGTCAATGTAGGCGTAGTTGCCGTTGCCCTTGTCGGCCAAGGTTTCCATGGTGCGGTCCTTCAGATTGCCCGAGCCATACCCCAACACGCTGAGGAAGACGCCACTGCGGGCTTTCTCGGAGATAAAGGTTTCCAACTCCGTCGGGCTGCTGATGCCCACATTGAAGTCGCCATCCGTGCACAGTACCACGCGGTTCACGCCGCCTTTGATGAAGCCGGCCACGGCCTGCTCATAGGCCAAGCGAATGCCCGCGCTGCCATGGGTGCCACCGCCAGCCTGGAGCCGATCAATTGCAGATACGATCTCGCCTTTATTTTGGCCAGTGGTGGAGGACAAGACCACCTGCGATCCATTGGCATAGGTCACCATAGAGACACGGTCATTTTCGCCAAGTTGCCCGGCCAACATGCGCAGGCTCTGCTGCACAAGCGGCAGTTTGTTTGGCTCCGCCATGGAGCCAGAGACATCCACCAGGAAGACCAAGTTGCTGGGCTGGCGATCCAGGCCGATCTGCTTGCCTTTGATGGCGATGCGAGCCAGCCGATGCTGCGGCTGCCAAGGGCACGCGGCCATCTCCACTTTGACAGCAAAAGGTTCCTTCACCCCTGCCGCCGGGCCCTTTTCATCCATGGGAAAATAATTGATTAACTCCTCAATGCGCACGGCATCGCGTGGTGGCGCACTGTTCTGATTGAGAAAGCGCCGCACATTCGCATACGAGGCCGTGTCCACATCAATAGAAAAGGTGGACAGCGGCTCGCTCTCCACACTCTTGAGCGCGTTTTCGATGATCTGCGTGTAGGACTCTTGGCTGCGACGCATTTGAGTTTCGCCGTCCATAATGTCGGCGTTTCCTGCCATCCCAGATCCTGCGATGAGTGTTACCGAACTTGGAGCGGACCGCACAACGCCTCCCGTGTAGGTCGTGCGGCCTTGGAGGGTCAGAGTGCCTGCACCGGTGATGGTCAAGCTACCGCCATTAACTGTGATATTGCCATTGGCCACTGGAGCCGCAGGTTTAGGTGCTGCGGCGGGGGTGGCTGCGACTTGCCCTGGTGCCACACTAGCGGTTGTCGGGGCTGGGGATTCCCAAGGTTCATTCGCCTGGTTCAGCAAGCGGGCACGCTGCTGATCTTGGGTCGCAGCAAAATATTCCCGTCTTGCCGCTTCTGCATCGACCATTGTTGCCTCGTTCTTCGCCTTCGTTTCAGGCATATTAGAAAACGTCATTGCCGCCTTAGCATCCTTCGCCGCCAGTGTGCTTTCATCTTGCTTCATCAAGGGAGCCGCGTTCGCCTGAAGCTTCCGCATCGATGTCGGCGGGGCTGCAGCCACCACCGGGGCTGGTTCCTCGGGCACAGGACTCGTCCGTGTGATGATGGTCTGATCATCGCCAAGGTTCCCACGAACGGTCGGAGTGATCTCGGCCATCTGGCCTTCGCTCTCCATCTGCTTGCGGATGAACAGGGTCGTGCCCATCACCACGGCGGCAGCGGCAGCCAGATTCATGAAGACATGACGTCTCCAAAACGTCGGCTGTTTCGGTAATGCGGGTTGGGGCGCTTCATTGGGAAACGAAGCCGCAGGGGCATCGGCACGGCTCAGTCGCTCGCGTTGTTCAGGGGTGAAGGCGAGGGAGTCGTCGCCGAGTTCTGCCGTGAGGAAGTCGCAGAAGCCCTTGGTCTGGCTGGCCTGCGTGCTGGCCTCGGCGTCTTCCTGGATGAGGGCCTCGATCTGGGCGCGCTCTTCGGCGCTGAGTTCGTTCAGGGCCCAGGCGGTTATTTGTTCCGGTTTCATGGGGAAAGTGAATTAAAAAATTTAAACAAAGGTTTGGTTAGGCCAGGGCGGATTTCTGTTTGCCCGGTGTGGCGTCTTCCTGGGCTTGCCACTTCAGGCGCAGGGCCAGCACGCCGTGATGAATGAGGTAGCCGACATTGCCGATGCTGGTCTGCATGGCGTCGCTGATCTGTTTGTAATCGAGTCCGGCGATGAATTTGAGGCGGATGGCCTCGCGCTGGCGCAGGGGAAGTTCTTCGATGAAGCCGCGCAGGGCGGCGGCGGTCTCCCGGCTTTCCATTTCTGCTCCGGGCTGGGGGACCTCGGAGGCTTCCAGGTCTAAACTTTGCGTTTCCATGACAATGAGGCGTTGGTGTTTGCGCTGGTGGTCCAGAGCGCGATTTTTACAGACGGTGAAGAGCCAGGGCGCCAGCCGGTCCGGATCCAGCGTGGCGAGGTTTTGGCTCAATTTGATAAACACGTCCTGCACGACATCGCGTGCCTCTTCAGCGTCGTTGGTAAAGCTGTGGGCATACCGCAGCAGCGGCCTCTCATAGCGGCTCAACGTGTCCAGAAACAGGCGGTGGGTGTCGTTCATGGGGTCGTGTTCGCCAGGCATCACGTCAGTGTGAGGGCTTTCTTGGGGCCGGGTGAAATTCTTTTTTCGGCGATTCTCCTCAGACGCCCCGACAAGCCTGAGAGTTCAGCTTTCTGAAAACGAGGAAGTAATACCGAATCTCCCTTTCCCAGGTCGAGCTTTCTCGCTAAAAAAGAGGTCGCATGACTCACGCTGAAGCCGCCGCCCGAGCCGAATCCCTCCGCACCAATCTCCACCGCCACAACCACCTCTATTACGTCGAGGCCCGGCAGGAGATCACCGACCAGGAATTCGATGCCCTCCTGCGCGAACTTCAGGCCATCGAGACGCAGTTTCCCGATCTTCTTACCTCCGACTCTCCCACCCAGCGTGTCGGCGGGGCCCCTATCGAAGGCTTCACCCAGATCCGGCACACCATCCCGATGATGAGCCTGGACAACACCTACTCCGAAGCCGAACTGACCGCCTTCTTTGCCCGCCTGCAAAAAGGCCTGGGTCGCGAAAAGATCGCCTGTGTCATCGAGCCCAAAGTGGACGGCGTGGCCATCAGCATCCGATACGAAAATGGCGTGCTGAAACATGGCATCACCCGTGGCGATGGCCAGACCGGGGACGATGTGACCACCAATCTGAAGACCATCAAAGCCCTGCCCCTGCGCCTGCCGAAAGACGGCCCGCAGACCTTCGAAGTGCGCGGTGAGGTCTTCATGACCAAGGCGAACTTCGCCAAGCTCAATGAAGAACGTGAAGATGCAGGTGAACCCCGCTTTGCCAACCCCCGCAACTCCACGGCAGGCACTCTCAAATTGCTGGACCCAAAAATCGTCGCCAAGCGCCCGCTCGACATCGTTTTTTATGGCCTAGCCGACTCCTGGGGCATGCCCATCGAGGCGCAGACAGAGGTTTATGAACTGCTGAAAAACGCCGGGCTGCGCAAGGCCGATAAAGTCTGGGAAAAGGACAGCGCCGAAGGCCTGCTGGAGGCCATCCATGAACTGGATGCCATGCGCAAGTCCCTGCCCTATGAAACCGACGGTGCCGTGATCAAGGTCAACGCCTTTGCGGATCAGCGCGAACTCGGCTTCACCAGCAAGGCCCCGCGCTGGGCCATCGCCTACAAGTATCAGCCTGAGCAAGCAAAGACAAAGCTCCTCGCCGTGGACATCCAAGTGGGCCGCACCGGGGCCCTCACGCCTGTAGCACGCCTCACCCCTGTCTTCCTCAGCGGCTCCACGGTCACTTACTCCACGCTGCATAACTTCGAGGAGATCGAACGCAAAGATATCCGTATAGGAGATACCGTGGTCATCGAAAAAGCGGGGGAGATCATTCCCGCCGTGGTCATGGTAAAAAAGGATTTACGCACTGGCGACGAGCTCACTATCCCAGTCCCTACTCACTGCCCCATCTGCGGCACCGGAGTGCACAAGGACGAAGAACAGGTCGTCATCCGTTGCCCCAATCCCAAATGTCCAGAGGTGGTGAAACGTCGTTTAGAACATTTTGTTAGCCGTGGAGCCATGGACATCAGCGGCCTCGGCGAATCCGTCGTCGCCCAGTTGGTGGACACACCCTTGAACGGCGTGCCCACCGTGTCAGACGCCGCCGATCTTTATGACCTGAACGAGTTGAAACTCGCCCGCCTGGAGCGCATGGGCACCAAGAGCATTGATAACCTCCTCAAGGCCATCGAAGCCAGTAAACAGCAGGACGCCTGGCGGCTCGTCTTCGGTCTCGGCATCCTCCATGTCGGTGCTGGTGGTGCCCGCAAGCTGCTTGAGCACTTTGGCAGTATTGATGCCATCGCTAAGGCCAGTATTGAAGAACTGACCCAGTGCCCGGACATCGGGGCCATCGTCGCCCCCAGCGTCCATGGCTGGTTTAACAACGAAGATAACAAAGCCCTGCTGGAACGCCTCCGCACCGCTGGTCTCACCTTCGCCCAGCGCACCGTCGAAGCCGCCAGCGATAAGCTCAACGGCAGCACCTGGGTCATCACCGGCACCCTCAGCCAGGACCGCGAAACCATCGCCGACACCATCCGCGCCAACGGTGGCAAGGTCAGCGGCAGCGTCAGTGGCAAGACCACCTACCTCCTGGCTGGAGCCGATGCCGGCAGCAAGCTCGACAAGGCCACCAAGCTAGGCGTGAAGATCCTGAGTGAGGAAGATTTTCGAGGGATGCTGTAAGGAGCCTCGTTGGGATTCAACTGGCACATGCCAGTTGCCAGTGAAAACTCAAAAGAACTCCACGCACGTCCCTGTTGCCCGCTCTAACCATGCACCCCGGTCTAATCCAAGTCATTAGAGCTTTCAGGTCGGCCCAAGATCTCGCGGTGATTACTTTGAACGAGCGTCTTGGTGTTCCCTTACCCAGCTCAAACCTTGAATGGGCAAAGTCCTGCCATCAGATGGAACTTCCAAAGTTGGGAGAGAGCATTGGCATCCAAATTCGTCCACATGGTTATGGAGTCGAAATGAAATTCCCAAGCATCTCCGTTGACTTCGATTGGGGCGAGTTGGGGGAGGGAAACGGATTTGATACCTGGCGTCTGTGGAAGCATTGCAAAGAAAATAGGATCTTCCTGAATTTCATGACTTACGACTTGCTCGAAATTCGCGTCCGAAAGGCCTGGGAAGACTCAGAACTTGTCGGTGACCGTTTACTTTATTATTTACCGGAAGAGCGGTAGTCGGCTCGACATACTAGCCAATCATGATAACCCGTCCACAGTGCGGCACAAAAGCACGCTGGAAAGCTCACACATTGAATTCCTCGCCCCTGTGTCCAAGGGCAAAAACCAACCAGCCATTGGTATGAGACGGTCTCACGCCTTTTCTTTTCCCAATGCCGCAATTCCTGCTGGAGCTTTGGGTCTGAGAGCCGTTATCTCTTAGCCAGTTGTTTGAGCCATGACTTCTGAACCCCTTCCTCCTGCCACCTTCGCGCCTGTTGCGCGGCAGGTGCGGCGTCGGGTGTGGTTGCGGCGCTGGCTGGGCTGGCTGGGGCGCACGGTGTGGACGGTCAGCGGCCTGCTGCTCATCGTCATCGTCACCCTGCTCACGCTGGGCGGTTCAGGGGCCGCCATCTGGGGCAGCCTCTTTTTTGGCCTGTGGATTTTCGGCAGTGCCGCGCTGGCTACCTGGAGAATGCCGGGACCATACAGCGCCCTCGCTTTTTGGGATTCCCAGACGGGCCGCCGCGAAGCCTTTGCCAGCGCGTGGTGGTTTGAGCAGCAACAGACTCGCACCGCCACCGAAGAGGGTCATTTGCAGCAGCAGCGTGAGGTTTTGCCCCAAGCCCGAAAGAGCCTCGCCCAGGACCTGCCGCTGCCGCTTTTCAAACGCTGGCTGGAGCTTCCTATGGTCCTGCTTCTCCTCCTCCACAGCATCCCCTTGGTGCAAAGCCGAAGCGACGAAATCCCCCTCGACCCCGCCATGCAGGCCGCCGCGAAAGCCGAGGCTGACAAGCTGGCAAAAACGGATTGGGACAAGAAAAACCTCGCCGGACTGGAAGAGAGTGAAAAGGTCGACCTGGAGAAGCTGAAGGAAAACCTGAAAGCCACTGCTGCTAGCCTGGAGAATGCCAAGGGCCAAGATGCCCGCCAAGTGATGTCCGATCTGGAGCGCCGCGCCCGCGAGGCGGAGAAACTGGCGGAACGGCTGGCCAACGACAAAGAGGCCTGGGCCTCCGACAAGCTCGTCGAAGCCCTGCGCACCCATGCCGATACCGCTGATCTAGGCGATGCCGTGGCCGCCAAAAACGCCGCCCAGGCCGCCAAGTCCGCCGATGCCTTGGCGGATCAGCTCAAGTCCCCACAATTGCCCGAAGCCGCCCGCGAACGCCTGAAGGAGACGCTGGATGACATCGAGAAAGCCTCTGACAAGGAAGACCGCACGCGCACCGTAGGCCAGCACGTGCTGCAGGCAGGCGACGAGATGAACCAGGGCAAGCCCGCTGCGGCTGGCGGCGAATTTGAAAAACTGGCTAACCAAATGCGTGACATAGCCCTACGTGAAAAATCCCGCGAGGAACTGGAAAAACTGGCTCAACAACTCCGCGATGCCGGCAGCAACATCGCCGGGCAGAATGAAGCCGGCGGCATGCAGAAGATGAATGCTGCTGCGGGCGACACCCCACAGTCAAAGTCAGGGCAGACACCGCAGGTCGGCCAAACTCCCGCCGGACAACAAGGCCAGCAACAGGCCCTGCAACCTCCTGGCTTGGGCCAGCCCAATCAGGGCCAGTCCATGCAGCCGCAGCAAAACCCTGGCCAGCAGGGGCAAGGTCAGCCCCAGCAAATGCAGGTGGGCCAGATGGGGCAGCCTGGACAGCCAGGTCAACCCGGCCAGCAGGGCGAACAAGGAACGCCCATGCTCATGGCCCCCGTCCCAGGACAAAAACCGGGCGACAAACCGCCCGACATGCTCATTCTCGGCGGCCCTCCGGGCGATCCCAGCGATGGCACCCCCAACATCAATCTCTCCATCCCCGGCGGGCGCGATCCTGGAGTGGGCAAGGCCGATCTGAAAGCCGACCCCACCGCCAAGCAGGACACGACCAACAGTACCGTCGTCAATGCCCAGCAAAACAGCGAGGGCCAGTCCAGCACCCGCGCCGTGGAAGGTGGCACCCGCCAGGAATCCGCCACCCGCAACGCAACCCAGACCGCTGTCGAATTTCTCCAGGCCGAAGAAGAGGCCCTGGATGACTCCGCCCTGCCTCCCAGCCGCCGCGAGCAGGTGCGCCGTTACTTCAACGAACTCCGCCGCCGCTTCGAAAAACAGCCCTGACCGCGCAGACTGCCCACTGAATCCTGTTTACCGATTTCCCTCCCCATGCCCGCCTTTCCCAAACTCTTCCAAAACCTCAAGACCGAGCTGCAAAAGTCCATCGTCGGTTACGATGCCCTGCTGACGGATGTCCTCGTGGCCATCTTCTCCGGCGGCCACGTCCTGCTCGAGGGCGTGCCCGGCCTGGGCAAGACCTTTCTCGTCCGCACCCTTTCCCAGGTCATCGGCCTGGAGCCTGGCCGTGTGCAATGTACGCCCGACCTCATGCCTGCGGATATCCTGGGCACCCACATCGTCAATGAAAACGATCAGGGCCGCCGCATGATGTTTTTTGAAAAAGGCCCCGTGTTCAAAAACCTGCTGCTGGTGGATGAGATCAACCGTGCTACCCCCAAGACCCAGGCAGCCCTCCTGGAAGTCATGCAGGAACGCTGCGTCACCACCGGTGGCGAGCGCCACATGCTGCCCGAGCCCTTCTTTGTCCTCGCCACCCAGAACCCCATGGAGATGGAAGGCACCTACCCCCTACCCGAGGCTCAGCTCGACCGTTTCATGTTCAAGATCAAGGTCCCCTTCCCCGATCTCGATTCTCTGGTGGAAATCTCCCGCCGCACCACCGCCTTCACCGAGCCCACGCTGAACGCTATCCTCACCGGCACCGACCTCATGAAAATGCAGCGCGAGCTGGCCGAGGTGCCCGTGGCCGAGCCCGTGGCCCGCTACGCCTCCCAGCTCATCCTCGGCACCCACCCAGAGACTCCTGGCGTGCTGCCGGAGATCCAGCGTTTTGTCTCCTACGGAGCCAGCCCCCGTGGCCTCCAGAGCCTCATCAAAGGTGCCCGCGTCTGGGCCGCTGTGCATGGCAGCACTGCCGTCTCCACTGACGACATCCGCGCCATCGCCCACGTCTCCCTCCGCCACCGCATCATCCTGAATTTCGAAGGCGAAGCCCAGCAGATCAAAGTGGACGACATCATCACCAAAGTTCTGGATCAAGTGAAAACACCCGCCCAGAAGGCGTCGTGAAGTTTCAGTTTCCAGTGTCCAGTTTCCAGTGTTCATTACAGGCCCGGTCTTCTCTTGAAAACTGAAGACTGAATACCGCAGACTGAATCCTCCCACCCATGCCTCGCACCGCCAAACAGCACCGCAAAACCGCCGAGACCGACATCCAGATAGACCTCAATGTGGACGGCTCCGGCCTCTCCACCATTGACACCGGCGTGCCGTTTTTCGACCACATGCTCACGCTGTTTACCAAGCACGGTCTCTTTGACCTGAACGTCAAAGTCGTCGGCGATGTGGATGTGGATTATCACCACACCGTCGAGGATACCGGCATCGTGCTGGGCCAGTGCTTCCGCGAAGCTTTGGGCAACAAGGCAGGCATCGTGCGTTACGGCTTTTTCCTCCTGCCCATGGATGAGACCCTGGCCGAAGTGGCCATGGACCTCAGCGGCCGCCCCTTCCTCAGCTACCACGCACCGGAAAAGATGGAGGCCATCGGCGGTCGCGCCGGGGTCTTCAGCTATCAGCTCGTGGAGGAGTTCCTGCGCGCCTTTTCCAGCGCCCTTCTGTGCACCCTGCATGTTGAAATCAAACGCGGCCGCGATTCCCACCACATGGCCGAGGCCATCTTCAAAGGCCTCGCCCGCGCGCTCGACGCCGCCACCCTGCATGACCCAAGAGTCGTCGGCATTCCTAGCACCAAGGACGTATTGTAATCCATGAATCTCGGTGTGCTCGACTACGGCGCTGGCAATCTGCGCAGTGTATTGAATGCCTTCAAGGCCATTGGCCATGAGGCCCAACTTGTCACGGAACCGAAAGGTTTCGAAGGGCTGGACGTGCTTGTTTTCCCAGGCCAGGGGGCCTTTGGCGACAGCGTCCGCATCATCAAGGAGCGGATGCTTTGGGATCCCCTGAAGCAGTGGCTCAAGGACGAGCGCCCCTACCTGGGCTTCTGCCTCGGTTACCAGCTTCTTTTTGAAGCAAGTGAAGAGTCCCCCGGCGTGGAAGGCCTGGGCGTGGCCCCCGGCATTGTCCGCAAGTTCCTGCCCGATCATGGACTGAAAATTCCGCACATGGGCTGGAATCAGGTCCACTGGGAAGAACGCGGTGCCAAGTGGTGGAAGGGGCTGCCCAACCCCTCCTACCTCTACTACGTGCACAGCTACTACCCTGACGTGGCGGATAAATCCCTGGCCCTCTGCACCACCACCTACGGCAACGAATTCACCGCCGGCATCTGTACGGACAACCTCATGGCCGTGCAGTTCCACCCCGAGAAGAGCCAGGAAACCGGCCTGACCCTGCTGAGGAATGCGGTGGAAGTTTTTGCCTGAAAGGGGCATTCTGCCGTGGGACAATCTAACATTGGATGTAGGCAGCTCCATTGGAAATGAAGCGGCCTTTTTCCGGATTCTTTTAGATAGCTAAATATTCAGTCTAACAAATATTGTAAAAAATATTTGTTTGATCATTGCCTGCAAATCGGCATCCGTGGTAAAACAAAAAATCCGGAAAATCCGTCCCGATGATTCACCTCATCCGCAGCGGAAGATCCGGGCATCTGCTCTCCCGAGCCAGCCGGTCACTTCCATCGAAAAGTCTCACTGCGAACTGTTCATGGAAAGGTCCCACGTATGCCCGAACCCATAGCCAACGATCCCTGCCACCTGCACTGCAAGTGGAATGGGAAAGACATGTGCCTGCGCTGCCTGCTCACACCAGAAGCGATTGCTGAACACCATCTCAGCCTGGGGGTCGCCTGCGGCCTCCGTCACATCTACTTCCCCAGCGAGCTGCCTCCCTGCGTCCACCTCAATGGCGAAGTGGACTGGCATTACTCCGAGGAAGAAGAGGAGCATGAAGCCATGCTGGTTTGACCTCTCAGATTCAGACAAAGAAGCCGCCTGTGAGTGAACACAGGCGGCCGGTAGAGCTTTGATGCTGACGCAGATTACTCGCCGATGGGCACCTGGGGCAGGTTCCAGACTTTCTCCGCGTATTGCAGAATGGTGCGGTCACTGCTGAATTTGCCCACTCGAGCCGTATTCAGAATGGCCATCTTCACCCACTTGTCTTGATCCTTATAAGTGGCATCCACTTTGGCCTGAGCATCCACATAGGACTGGTAGTCGGCCAGGCAGAGGTAGGGATCGCCATGGTCAAGGAGGCTGCGACGCAATGGCTGGAATTCTTCGGCATTGCCCGTGAAGTAGTCGCTGCTGATCCAGTCGATCGTGTTGCGCAACTTCTCGTTAGCCCAGTAGTAGTCCCAAGGATTGTATCCCTTGGCCCGCAATTCTGTCACCTCTTCTACCGTGAGGCCAAAGATGAAGATGTTTTCCGAACCGACTTCTTCCTCGATCTCCACATTGGCTCCGTCCAGGGTGCCGATGGTGAGAGAACCATTCAGGGCCAACTTCATGTTGCCCGTGCCTGAGGCTTCCTTGCCAGCAGTAGAAATCTGCTCCGAGAGGTCCGAAGCGGGGATGATCTTCTCCGCCAGGGAGACGCGGTAGTTTGGCAGAAAGACCACTTTCAGCTTGTCCCCCACACGCGGGTCATTGTTCACCTTTGCAGCCACGGCGTTGATGGCATGGATGATGTTCTTCGCCAAGAAGTAACCAGGGGCCGCCTTCGCACCAAAGATGAAGACACGGGGATGGAAATCCGCGTTCGGGTTGTCCAAGATCTCGCGATACAGCGTGACGATGTTCAGCAGGTTCAGGTGCTGGCGTTTGTATTCGTGGAGCCGCTTAATCTGCACATCAAAAAGCGCATCTGGGCTGACGGTGACGCCGCATTCATCCTCGATGATCTTGGCCAACACCACCTTGTGGTCACGTTTGATTTTGGCATAGCGCGCCCGGAAGGCCGGATCATCCGCATGCGGATCTAAATTGCGCAAAAGGTCTGCATTCTTTTTCCAGCTTTCACCGATGGTCTCCGTAATGAGCGCAGAGAGCTGCGGATTGCAGACATCCAGCCAGCGGCGGAAGGTGATGCCGTTGGTCAGATTCAGGAAACGGTCTGGATACAGTGCGTAGAAATCTGCAAACAGACGCTCGCAAAGCAGGCGTGTATGCAACGCGGCCACACCGTTGGTGGCATGGCTGCCCAGCACGGAAAGATTCGCCATACGCACGTATTTACCACCGCGCTCCTCGATGAGAGACAAGCTACGCTTTTTCTCGCTGTCGCCGGGCCACTTGGCCTCCACATCGCCTTCCAAGAAGAGCTGGTTGATCTGGTAGATAATTTGGAGATGGCGCGGAAGGACGCGCTCAAACAAACTGACCGACCACATTTCCAGGGCTTCAGGCAAAAGGGTATGATTGGTGTAGGCGAAGGTTTCCTGGCAGATCTTCCAGGCTTCATTCCAGGGCAGGCCTTCTAGATCCACCAGAATGCGCATCAGCTCGGGAATGGCCACCGCAGGATGAGTGTCATTGAGCTGGATGGCGGCCTTGGAGGGGAACTCGCTCCACGGCAGGGTATAACCAACTTTGAAACGGCGAACAATATCAGCCAGCGAGCAAGCAACAAAGAAGTATTGCTGCACCAGACGAAGCTCCTTACCGCTTTCGGTCGAGTCATTCGGGTAAAGAACTTTAGAGACTGTTTCCGCGATGGCCTTGTCCCTCAGGGCCTCGACATAGCTGCCTTCATTGAAGACCTGGAAGTTAAAGTCTTCATCTGCCTGGGCCTGCCAGAGGCGCAGCACGTTCACCGTGTGGCTGTCATACCCGACAATGGGGATGTCCCATGGAAGGCCAAGTAGAGCTTTGGTTTCTACCCACTCCGAGCGCGGGTGCCCGCAGTCATCAAACTTCTGCACCACGCGGCCATAAAGCTGCACCGTCTGGCGATAGCTGGGGCGAGCGATTTTCCAAGGGCTGCCATCACGCATCCACGCATCTGGATGCTCCACCTGTTTGCCATTCACAAACTCCTGGCGGAACAGGCCGAACTCATAGTGAATCCCGTAACCAATGGCTGGCAGATTCACAGTGCTGAGACTATCCATGAAACAAGCGGCAAGGCGCCCCAAGCCGCCGTTGCCCAGGCCCATGTCAGGCTCGCAATCCAGCAGGGCATCCAGGTCCTTGCCCATCTCGCCGAGAGCAGCCTTGGTGGACTCATAGAGACCTGAATTGCGGAGGTTGTTTTCCAGCAACCGGCCCATGAGATACTCCAAAGAAAGGTAATGCACACGGCGAACGCCGGACTGACGATGCAGGGTGCGGGACTTCGTCGCGTGATCCATCACCCGGTCTCGGATGGCCAAACAAGTGGCCACCCACCAGTCGTTCTTGCTGGCGGACTCCACATAGGCACCCAGGGTGAAGCGCAGATGATTGATGATGGAGTTTTTGAGACTGTCCTTGGAATTGCCGAGGTCGCAGGGGGCGGGTGTCATAAGAGGAAGGGATGGCGTAGAAAAGCAGTTCTGATCATCACGAAAGGACCGATGTCAAAACGCAAGAGGCTGAGCGTGAAAAAAGGGCAGGCAGAGCACCGCACATCATTCGGCTCTGCCGTGGCGTTCGGATTTCGTCATTCGTCATGGGAACCAGGTTGGAGGTCACCAGGTCACCCACTTGGGAAGTTCACACGGGGCAATGACCAGAGTGATTTCGCCTTTGGGTGTCTTGGATTGGTAATGAGAAAGCACGTTCCGGGCCGGACCGCGCTGGAATTCCTCAAACTTCTTCGTCAACTCCCGCGCGACCACGACCCGATGCTCGGGAGCCTGCTCCGCAATCATCGCCAAAGTATCCACGATGCGGTAGGGGCTCTCGAAATAAACGCTAGTGCAGTCTCGGGTCACGGCGGCAGTCAGCTCGTTGTTTCGCTGGCCTTTTTTGTGGGGCAAAAAACCGCCAAAATAAAACGGTGTGGTCGGCAGGCCGGAGGCGGCAATAGCTGTCAGCACTGCACTCGGACCGGGGATGCCCTCCACTCTTAATCCCGCAGCAACCACACTCTGCACGAGACGCTGCCCCGGATCTGAGACCGTAGGCATGCCTGCATCTGAAATGAGCGCCACACTGCTCCCTTGCTGAAGCTGGGCGACGATTTCAGGAATACGCCTGGCCTCATTGTGCTCATTGAGGCTGATGAGCCGTGAACGAATGCCATGATGCGAAAGCAGGCGACCCGAATGGCGCGTGTCCTCACAGGCGATGGCACTGACCGACTTGAGAATATGCAGACCGCGCAGGGTAATATCCGCCAAATTGCCGATGGGCGTGCCTACGAGATACAAGGCAGGCTGCAAACTGCTGGGCAAAAAGTCGGTTAGAGCCTCATCTTCCTCCGCTGTCCCTTCAGTAGGCAGGCGGTTCTCTTCCACGTGTGCGGAATCTTCATCTGTGCGCCAGGGATCCTCGATAAGGCTCCCCTGTGACGGATGATCTTGAGGCTGGTCGTCTTCCGTCATCACCAGCCTTCGGTGATGTCTGCTGCCACATTCGCTGCAAGACGCTGGGCTGCATCTTCAAGGGCCTGAGCTTCAGAGTTCTGTACATTGGAATCCAAGATGGTGTAGGAATCAGCCGAAGTGCGTCCACGATGGATTGTATTGCCGCTGCCAGCATCCTTGATCACATACTCAGTGCGCAGAGTCATAAGCAACTGCGAGGTGCGCAGCACATTTCGACGGTCGGAACGGAACTGAGAGCGGTCCACATTGATCACTTTTCCGTCTAAAACAGCTTCCGCATCGGCCAAAGAGACGATCTCATAACCACCGCTGTTCTGGATCTGTTTGATGATGGCATTGGTCACCAATGAGCCTAGACGAGGCTCCAAAGTCTGATTCTCGAAAGTAGGGATAGCCAACTTCGTCACATTCGTGAGGTGAGCAGGCTTCTGACCGCCGAGCTGGTAGCCCGCACAACCTGTGAGAGACACCAGCACACCGAAAACACAGGCGAGGAGAGAAATTTTCATCCGAGAAAGAAAAGAGAGCTAGCTGAAAAAGCAAAACTTGCAGATCAAGGAGCCGGTGTCGGTTTAGGCGGGACAGGCAGGCTCGTCGGTGGCTGAGGCGGGATCCCTGGAGCGGCGGGTGCAGCGGGGATTGGCAGCAAAGCAGGCTTTTCCTCAGACACGGGCGGTAGAAGGCTGCCTCCCGTAGGGGCCATTCCTGGTGTCAAAGGCAGGGTCGGCTCTTGGATCGGAATCGGCAGGAAGTTGTCGTCCCCAGCGCGCATTTTTGGCTTCTGGCCCAAACGCGTCAATTCAGGAGAAAGCGGTCCGATGTAATCATCACGAGTCTTCAAATTGCGTGCCCCAGGAATGGTATAATCCTGGTCGGGCTGACCTTTTTTAGCATCGGCCACTGCATCTGGATCAGCCGCTGCGAGTTGAGCAAGCAACTCACGAGCTTCATTGGAGGCTTCTGGAGATCCATATTTGAGAGCTTCGTTGAAGTAGATAGCCGCCGCTTTGGTCTTACCCATGCGCTGATAAAACTTCCCAACCGCGAGTGACTGAGTGGCCTCAGCAGCATTCACTTGCTGAAGGATCATCTCGGCTTCGCTGGCACGGTCACCTTTAGGATTGGTGGACATGTAAGTGGTCAAGGCATCACGAGTAGCGACCAGATTGGACTTATCCTCACTGCGGCTGGCGGCAACGTTGCTGATAGAGCCGATACGGAACTGAGACTCGCCAGCCTGTTTCGTGTTCGGGTAATTTTCCACCACATTTTGGTAGGCAAGGACGGCTTTATCCTTCTCGCCCATGTCTTGGTAAATCTCTGCGATGCTGAACTGAGCCAGAGGTGCCAATTTACCAAAGGGGGCGTTCTTAATGATCTGCGTGTAGAGCTTGATCACTTCCTCTCCACCCATTTTGACAGGTAGAATGAGCATGGCACGCTGGCGGCGACCGCCACGGGCCTCTTCTGCCAGTTCATACTGCTGCTGGAGAGCATCGTTAAAACGAGCGCTTGAGCGATGGTCATCAATAAATTTCTGAAACGCGTCAAACGCAGTGGTCACATCGCTATTGGCACGGGTGATCAGGGCGCTGGCATATGCAGCCTCTGAGGCAGCCACCGTGAAAGGATACTGTTTTACGATAGCGTTATACTGGCCTTGAGCACGTCCTGTCTTACCAGCATTCTGGGCTTCACGCGCAGACATCAGCATCGCAGTCGCCTGGGCTTCCTGCGCTTGGCGCTCATCGGTGCCAGGGGCTTGTTTGTCCTTCTTCTCGAACAGCCCCAAGAATGCTGGAGAGGTGGCGGGCAGAAGAAACAATGATGCTGCCGCAAGGGCGCAAGCGGACAGTCTAGGAAGAACAGGTTCTCTCATCGGAGCGTGATACTAAAGGCGTGTCAATGGAACGTCAAGTTGCCGGAACGGGAGGTTTTAAAACGATGCCGCATCTGGGCTTCCCCTGGGTATTCTGACCTCCAGCCACTCCGTTTGGGGCTCCGCAGCCACGATTTGGCGGTCTTTCTCCTTCATGCAGGCTGGAATTAAGGCAAAATCCCCAGCCCTTAAAATGCAATTCTGAACGGTTAAAATCCCACGAATAATCACCACCGTTAGATGCTCGCCCGCTTGGCCAACAGTACTTGTGCAGGGATAAGCGACTTTTTTCACCTCAAAAAATGGACAATTTACCAAAACTCCCACCTGTGCAGCAGGTTGGATCTGGGGCTCGAAGTCTTGAAAGTTAAGACTTTGTAGAGAAGCCTCAACGTGCAAAGTCCGCGGCAGACCATCCAGTCCTTTGCGGTTCCAGTCAAAAACGCGGTACGTTGTGTCGCTATTTTGCTGAATTTCAAAAAGCACCAACCCCGCTCCGATGGCATGCACTCGACCACTGGGAAGGTGAAGACTGTCTCCTGGCTGCGGCTGAATGTGGTGCAGCATTTCGGCCACACTCCCATCCTCCAGGGCCTTTTCAAAGAGCACCCTCGTCGCCCCTGCTCGCAGCCCAGCATAAAGCCGTGCCCCGGGAGCAGCATGTGTGATGAACCACATTTCCGTTTTCGCTTCGCCATTGAGCACCTGAGCGACCTCGGCCGGCGGGTGGACTTGAATGGAGAGATCTTCACAAGCATCTAAAATTTTCATCAGGAGCGGATAACGCTCTGAAGAATGATCCGCCAATGCCTCCCCAAAAACAGCCCGCCGATGTTTCTGCCAGAGGTCATGCAGCGTCAGCCCTGCGGCCTCACCTTCGCACACTTGGCTCACGGCTTCTGGGCGATCACAAATTTCCCAGGATTCGCCGTAGGGCAATGCAGGGTCAGGCAGCTTCCGACCGAATTTCGACTCCAGATTTCGGCCACCCCAGACGCGGGTTTGATAGATGGGCACAAAGCGCAAAGGCTGATTCCATGTCATGTGAAGAGCCTAATTCGCAGACTTACCTCACCGTGCAACCCCCCATTGCAGATAAAGAAATGTGACCAGCCTGAAATTCGATCAATGAAACTGAGTTCCCTAAACGTTGTTGGAGCCACAGAAGCTGAAATCTCAAGATTTTTCTTCCCCATCCGCACTCCGTTTGATCACACTCAACCCACCATGAAGTCCCTGCTCCACACCACCGTTTTTCTGGCCACCTGCCTAGCTACTACCACTTGGGGGCAGGCACCCGCCACTCCCGGGATGCCGCAGCCAGGAACGGCGCTAACGGAAGCTCAGGTCAATTCCGTCATGACCCAGCTCAAAGAATTGGAAAACCAAATCCTCCAAATGAGAGGAAATACCCTGGGCACTATTTTGGCCAAGTTACGTGCCGCCATGGCCAGTGACCAAGCGGCCATGAGCCTTTTTTTAGAATGCTCCAACATCGTCAATAACGAGCGTAAAGAAGTGGACAAATCAGAGGCTCGTGAACGTCAAGCCAAGATGGAAAACCGCAACAAAGGCAGGGATGCGGACGAGGATGGCGACGTGGGCTTCGCGGTCCGGCTAGGCATCCAATACCTCGTTCTCACGCTGGAAGCCCATGAGGCGAAGGAAGAGGACTTTAAGAAAATGGTGCCCAAGCTCCAAGAGTATATCAATACCGTGGTCGCGGCAGCCCCGAAGCTCAAGGGTCGCGCTTACAGTCAACTGAGCAATGCTCTCTCTCCAAACAATGCGATCATCGAAGCCTTTAGCCTCAGCCGTTACCTAAACCGCAAAGAATGGAGCCAACGCCCTGCTGACATTGGTAGCATGTATATGCTCACCCTACTGCCGTTAGCCGCGGAGACCAATAAGGAGAGCCTGCCCGCTCTCTGGGATGCACGCATCACAGCAGAAGGAGTTTTTCGCAAAGAACAGATGTTTGCCCCTGAGTTCGAACTCTGGACCCAGAATGAGCTGCCCACACTCCGCTGGCAACGAGCCTTTTATCTTTATGAAAAAGGCCCTTCCACAATCAACGCTTTGGCTGACATGCTGAAGCTCATCAAAGAAAACCCAGGCCATCCAGATGCTCCAACATGGGTGAAGAGCCTTCGTCAATTGGTCAATCAATCCGCTCCCGAGCAAAAGAGCGCTAATATTGAACCTCCTTCTGGTTCCTAACGCATGGTCGTCTGGTGCAGCAAGGTCATTCGCAGCTTACACCATGCTTTGCGAGGCATTGGCTACGCCTTGCGAACCCAGCGGAATCTTCAGATCCATCTAGCTGCCACGGTGCTGGCTGTCGGTTTGGGGGTAAGCCAAAATTTAGCCGATTGGAAATGGTGCTGTCTGGGCATCACCATTAGCCTTGTTTGGATGGCTGAGCTCTTTAACAGCGCACTGGAGAAGCTCTGTGACCGAGTGACCACCGAACAGGAAGACGCTATTCGCCAGATCAAAGACATGGCAGCAGGCGCTGTGCTGTGTGTGGCGCTATTGTCCATTTTTATCGCCATCATCATTTTCAGTTAAAGGATGGAGTGACCTTCGATACAAACTTCAGCCGAAATTAAAAATCACACCAAAGGGTTTTCTAATTAGGATTTACAACCCAATTCATGTAGGACAACTCGAAATATTCTAGCTTTGATGATTATTGATTCTGGTGATATTAATGCGCATTACAAATAATGAATAAAACGCCCGATTTTTCATCTCTAAGGCCCGAGCGGCCTTTGGATGAACGATGGGAGTTACTGAAGCTTCGCTCTCTCGAAGCCGACATTTACGCTTGTTTTGTGCCAAGTGAAAAGCCGTCGTCCGGACCGACTTTGATCGTTTCTCACGGGGCGGGTGAGTTTAAGGAAAACTATTTCGAGATGGCCCGCAGCTTGGCGAAACAGGGCATTTCATGCCTTTTGCTTGATATGCATGGACACGGTCAGAGTGGTGGGAAAGCCTACCATGTCTCCATGAAAGAATGGGTGGCAGATCTACAGGCCGCACTGGATTACTTGGAAACCCGACCAGATGTGGACGCCAAGAAAATGGCGGCTTTTGGACTTTCTTCCGGCGGCACAGCCATCTTGGAGGCTGCGGTCATTGATCCTCGTCTCAGAGCCCTCATTGCACTGGATGCCACGGTGATGAACACGCTGCCCTGGTCCATCACACTCACGATGGCCAGTCTTTCTGCGGTTGGTTATCTTAAGCGGTGGTTCACAGGCAACGACTTGCGTATCTCGATCGTCCAAATGCTCGAAGAAGTGCAACTTGCAGCAGATCCTGAGATCAATGCTCGCTTAAAAGTGGATCCAGGAAAACTGCAAGCCTTTGCCAATTTTCCCCTTCCTGGTGCTTCCGCTGCCTTTTTCGTCAATACCATCCACAGGGTTTCAAAAATCTCTGCTGCCACTCTGATCATTTGGGGTGAACAGGACAATCTCGATCCTGTCAGCACAGCCTATAAACTTCATGACGCGCTCACCTGCGTCAAACATGTGGAAGTCATCGAGGGTAATGGGCATGCAGGTCACCTAGACCGCAATAGACAGCGTGTTTTTGACCTTACCGGAGATTGGCTACTGAAACATCTTGCCTAGCGTGCTCCTCAAAAAGGTGTAGAACCTACCCCTTCACTTAAACCATGCGCTCAATCTTAGGAAAAGAAGCCGAAAATTTCGATCCCGAAGCCAAATGGTCTTTACTATCGGATCATCTCAAAAAGCATGGTTGCGAAGCACTTTCCTATGCAACTCTCCAGCAGGGCATGGAATATTTCGTGCATGAATTGGGGTACATTGCTTTCATCACCGCCACACATCCAGTATTTGCGCGGAAACCCAAACGAATCGCTTTAACGGATCCTGTCTGCGCACCGGAAAATCTTCGCCCCCTCGTTGCTGCATTTCTTAAAGAGTACCCAGCAGCAGTCTTTGGGGTCGTTTCAGAGAACTGTGCTACCGTTTTGAGGCAGATGGGGTTTAAAGTCAATTGCGTAGGTTACGAGCCCGAACTTCCTGTTCAGACCTATAATACCAAGGGAAATTGGAAGGAGTTGGACATGATCAAACGCGCACGCAATGAAGCCAAGCGCGAGGGTATCAGCATTCGCGAAGTGAATATCGCCGAGGTTTCTTTGGAGGAGTTGAACGCCTTGTCTTCGAAATGGCTCCAAGGGAAAAAAGTCAATGATCGGGAGATCTGGATCTATGCACGCCGCCCGGTTTATCAGCCTGAGCATGATGTGCGTAAATTCGTCGCGTTCGATAAAGAAGGCACCGCAATCGGCTACGTGTTTTATGATCCCATGTACCGCAACGGCAAAGTTTTTGGTTACTCTGCCAACACCGTCCGCTGTGATGAAGCCCGCTTTGGCCGCCTAGCCACGGCTGTGCACATGGTGGCTATGGAGGCCTTTAAAATGGAAGGAGTGGAAGTGCTAAATCTTTTGTTATGCCCATTCACCAACCTTCAGCAGGGCATTTACTCAGATGACTTGATGACCCGATGGTTTTTTCAAATCAGCCAACGTTTTGGTGGAGAAATCTACAATTTCAAAGGGCTCGCTTTCCATAAGTCCAAATATCGTGGATTTGAAAAGCCAGTTTATTACGCCTCCAATAGCACGCTTCCGTCAAATGATGTCTATCTGGCATTCCTGACAGCAGATATTGCGCGCAGCTACTTCACCACGATGAAATTGCTGGGTATTGGCATCTTCAAAGAACTGCTCAAACGAAAGCCTGAAAAAGCAGCACCTCCTTCCCAAAGCTCCACTCAATAGTGTATCTTTGTCACATCAAAGATTGCGAATCTGTCTTTGATCCAGATAAAAATTTTAACAGTCGATCACCCAGTGATCGACTGACTTGCGTGAGGAGGATGCTCCTATTCCTTTGATTTTTAAGGAGTTCCTTCATCGCCTCGCGTTACTCAACACCGTTACAGGCACACCAATTTTTAAACCAACCAGGTCCCTAAAGATTAATTTTTTAAAATAATACACACAAATTAATGATTTTGTGCGAATGTAGTGGGTATGAGCACATCACTTGACCCGACGAGGCTGCGCTTTTTGCTTCAGAATCTCCACAATGAATTTCCTGGGGTGGACTATGCGACCCTAGTCAGAACTGTCATGGAGGTCGAATCTCACATCGAACCCAGTGAATCCTGGGACGACTACTGTGGCCGTATCCGTGGCTCTATTGAGAGCGAGCACGCAGCCACAGCCCACATCTCCATCCGTCGCATTGGAAAGATCACTCGCTCCCGCAGTCTAGTAGAACTGCACTGAGCCGCTTTTCCAGAAAGGAGTGGGAAGCACATCCGTGAACAAAAAAACACCGCGTCATCTGGGAATGACGCGGTTCCGAAATGTGATTCACTCAGGCATCAAGGCTTCTGGAACTCAATCGGCCACGATACCAGCTCATTGGTCGGAGCGGTGGACAAGGCTGGTAGTAGCAGATGCCCGCCACCAAGGATGCCTTCAGTTGCATTGACAGGCTGACGTAAAATGCCCACGAACGGAACCGTGCGTGGCACGGCTTTGCCTTCAACCATATCTGAAAGGGCAAAGCTGCCGCTGAACAGGCCCGTTGTAGTCGTAAAAGTGACTTTCCACTTAGTCGCATTGACCGGTACCGTCACAGGCGATGCGACAACCACTTTGCCAGCAGCATCTACCATGACGGATACGGGCAGATCGTCATATGACTCACTTATGAAGGCCCCATGAGCCACGGTGAGCTGGCCAGCGGAATTCAGCCCGAGGCGATCAGCCAGGGTAATAGCGGTCACGGTCTTGGTGGCCTTCGTCGGCGGCAACCAGGGATCCAGCATCATCCGGCAGGCCAAAGGGCCAAAGCCTGCGCGGTAGGATTTGTCCTTGGACTCGGGCGCTTTCTGCCAAACGAGATCTGCTTCAGAATCGAAGTCCACATACTTGCGGCCCACCAGGTTTGGATGATTCTCCAGCGGAATGGTACCTGCGATGTAACTGTTCAACCTTTTATAAGGAAGGATGAAGAGACGATAACCGGCATCGGAGTCAGCGGCCAGGGAAGCCGTGAGGAGCGTGCCGTCGCCGAGCTTGCCAGCCAGCTTTAGAGTGCCTTTAGCATCCACTGTGGCCGTGGCATAGCCTACGCCCTCCGGCACAGGCATGACGGAGGTATCAATCACCCGCCCTGAGCCCAGCAGCAGCGTGTGGGCACCCGTGTGAGTCAGCGTCTGCCCTTTTGCCAGCACCAGCAGCTTTTGTCCTTCCTGGGTGGAAGCAACGATATTGTTATTGAGCTTAAGTGTGATCTCAAACTCACCTTGCAAGGGCAGGATAAAATCCAGCACATAGCTGTTGGCCCCTTTACTGAAAATGGCCTGGCCGGTGAAGGTTTCTTCTTCCACATCGGTGGTTAGGCTGCCCTTGAACGGCAGGGCTGCCAGTTCACCCGCTGTGGTAAGCTTACCCGTGAAGGTTTTTCCCGTGGCTGCCACAGTGATCTCCGCCTTTGCCATCGGTAGCGAACTACCGCCATTGCTAACGAGCAGGGCCTCATACTGGCCAGCAAAAGTATCCACCGTGAGGGTACCATTTACATAGATAAAGAGGTAATTGACTGCCACCGCTCCAGCAGGCTTGATCGAGTAGAGTCCACCTGCACTGGTCTCTTTGGCCGTGGTCGTCACCACCGGCGGCTTCACAGCGGGCTTGGCTGCCTGATTGTCAAAAATGGTCAATTCACTATCACCCGCGAGGAAGCCTGCGTAGCTTAGAGTGAGTGAGGGATTTGGCTGGCCCACCAGTTTGCGCTGGTTGTCTGCCGTGACGGTTAGCGGCGCTTTATTGATGACAAGGCTGCCGGTTTTCTTCACAGCGCCCGCAGTGGCCACCACCGCATATTTGCCTGCTTGGGTAGGCGGTGTTTCGCTGCCAGCATACGTGATGGTGACCTCCACAGATTCATCCACGCCGACATAGCCGACTACGATGGGCGATCCCGTGTAGGTCTGCGTCAGGTTTGTTAGGGTCAGGCCCGTGGGATCAGCCAGAACTTTGAAGCTCCGGATCACGGGCGCAGCGGCCTTGACGGCGGCACTGCCAGCCTGCACTGCGCGGACATTGACTGTGCCCACTCCTGTCAAGGTCAGCACCCCTGGTGCGGAAAGATTGGCCGGGCCAGAGACCACCTCAAAGCTCACGGCCAACCCTAAACTCGAGTAGGCACTCAAGGCCACCGTGCCCTCGCTGAGGTAACGTGTCGGAGAGACGGTAAAAGTGATGGTCTGGGTGACTGGCACCACCGGTGTGTTACCAGTGACGAAGAAGCTGCGTGTCACCGCCGCTGCTTCCTGCCAGCTTCCATTTCCTGGCTGGATAGCGCGAATCGTGACGGTGCCGCTGGGCCCGGTCGGTGTGACCATGTTGCCAACCAAAGTGGCAGGACCAGAGACGAGATCGAAGCCCACAGGCAGGCCTGAGGAGGCCGTGGCACTGAGCATGAACGGACCCGCTGTGGCGAGACGGTCTGCCAGCGGCGCAAAGCTGATTGTTTGCGGCTCTGGGGATGGCGGCGTGTCTAGGGAAAGGAAGCTGTGCACCACCGCCGGGGCAGGTTCGTAGTTGGCATTTCCCGCCTGGGTGGCGCGCACGGTCACCACACCCTCCGTTCCCTCCAGGGTCACTGTGGCACCGCTCAAAGTGGCCGGGCCAGAAACCCATTCAAAACTCACCGGCAACCCGGAACTAGAGGTGGCGCTGAGGGTGAAGGGAACGCTGAACATCGAACGATCTGAGAGGGCTGCAAAGTTGATCGTCTGAGTGGCCTTGGCCACCGTGAAGGTGCGTACCACCGGGGTGGCGGCGGAGAAGTTTTCATTGCCAGACTGGGTGGCCGTTAGCGTCACCTCCCCTGCCCCCGTGATGGTCAGAGTGCTGCCATTGAGAGTGGCGGGACCGCTGGTCACCTCAATAGAGACCGGCAAGCTGGAACTGGAGGAGGCACTTACTTGCAGGCTGTTTGCTGACGGATTGAAGGTCCGATTCGCAGGCTGGGCAAAGGTGATCGTCTGAGGTGGCAACAGGCCGTTGCGCGAATCAAACTCGCCGCCATTCAGAATGGCGAATCGGCTTTTAGCAACTCCGTTGATTTGGCCAAAGTTTCCCCCAACATAAATTCGACCTTGGGCATCCACTGCGATGTCGTTCACTTTGCCATCCAGTGACACCGTCATTCCTGTGTCACGGACGAAGCTCTCATCCATACGGATGAAAGTTTGCAGAGCACCGGAGAGCAGCTTGCCATCAGCCTGCCGTGCCACCGTATTGACCACGCTGCTATGCCCTGTGATGGAGAATCCTAAATCAGCCCCGGTTGCCGCATTCAGCCTTTTCAGATAGGGCTGTCCCAGATTATTGCCAGCAACAAATAAGGAGCCGTTAGGCAGTTGCAGGATGTCGTAAACAATCGTGAAAATATCTGGCGACACAAAGTTGCCATCACGTGCTCCAGTGGCGGAAAGCTTGACCAGTCGCGCCATAGCATTGCTGCCCCAAGTGTTGCTGATACCACCGACATAAAGTGTGCCATTTGATAGGCGGTGAATGCAGTTGACGTCATTGACAGCACCGGATGTAAAGTTAGCCATCACGGCCCCATTCGCCCCGAGGCGTGCCATGCGATTCACACCCGCCGAGGTATTCGAACCAATCTGGGTAAATTTCCCGCCGATGTAAACGGAGCCATCTCCCACTGCGGCAAGAGCGAGAACACTTTGATTAGGTCCAGCCGCGTTAGGCGTCACGCTCACCGTATCAAAGGCTGTGTCGAGAGCCAAGCCTGGTGTGAAACGAGCCACGCGCGTCACGTTTGTTGTTATACCACCCATGATTACATTGGTGAAGTCGCCGCCCACAAAGATGCGCCCTTCCGAATCCACGGCAATTGCACGAATGCTGTTATTAAAGCTCGGGGAAAAGTTGAGATCCAGCGTGCCGTCTGGAAGGAACCTCGCCAAGCGCCCGCGGTTAATGGAGGTGGCCCCGTTCACCGATACGCTGGTGAAAGCACCGCCCACTAAATACGAACCATCATCATACAAGTGAATGGCCAAGACTTCATTATTGAAGGTCGGCTGAGGGCGATCACCCGCGAGCGCATCTGGCCTGCGCTGCACCGTCAGGTTGGCTGTTCCCGATGTCGCTGAGGAAATGGTATTCGTGACGCGCAGGCGGTAGTTGCCTGCATCGGCAAAGTCCACCCCCGCGAGCGTGAGGGTGGGTGTGGTAGCTCCGCTGACTCCGTTGCCATTGGTTAGGGCGACGTCTCCCAAGAGCCACTGATAATTCAGCGTGCCAGCACCCCGGGCCGTGCCACTGAAAGTCACGGTAGTGCCTGTATCCACGACCTGGCTCACTGGAGAGCTGAGAATTTCAGGGGCTGAAAGCACGGTCAGCAAGGCGCTGTTGCTCGTTACTTCATTATCTGGGCTGGTGACGGTGACCGTGTAATTGGCAGCATCACCCACGATGACATTGGAGATCGTCAGAGTCGGGGTTGTTACTCCAGAGACACGTCCGCCATCATTCAAGGGCAAGCCGTTTCTCTTCCAACGGAAAGCAAAGCCATTGTTGCCTGTCGCGCTGGCGCTGAACTGAAGCGAAGCCGTGCCCACATCCACCACTTGGCTAGCTGGGTGAGTGATGAAACGTAGCACGGGCCCATCTCCCTGGAGGATGACCATGCGGTTCGCAGCTCCCCCCTTATAAGTGGTGAAACTGAAACCTGAGATCCAGAGGCGGCCCTGAAAGTCCACCTCAATCGCAGTAATGTCACCACTATTGAAACCTGTGCCGACATTAAAGCCGTCATCCAGGCTGCCGTCTTCATTCAGCCGGAACAATCGGTTCGTTGGAGTCGTAAAGCTGCCGCCCACCAGTACTTTACCATCCGGCAAAGCTGTTATCACCGAAGGCGCATTGGTCAGCGTTGCCGTGAAGCTGAAAGAAGCATCAGCCGCGCCATCAGGCAGCAGCCGAAGCAGTCCAAATGGAGACGCATTGCGAGCGACCAGAATGCGGCCCGAAGCATCCACCGCCGTGGTGGCGATCAAGCCAGTCGGCAAGGCAGGCGCAAAGGTATTGTCCAACGTGCCATCGGCATTCAGCCGGATGAGGCTGGGGATCGTTGTGGTTGCCCCGAATGGACCGGAACTGTTGAAGTTGCCTGCCACCAAAATCTTCCCATTCGGGAGCAACTGCATGGCATTCACATTGTCGTTGAGTTCGAGTTTAAAGGTGGTGTCCAGACTGCCGTCCGGATTCAGGCGGACGAGGTAGTTGTAGCCGAAGTTGCCGCCATACCCCCCAAAACTACCCGCCACATAGATGCGCCCCAGGCCATCGGCAATCACCGCCACAGGCGCACTGGAAGGCCCCACTGGCAAAAAGGATGTATCCAAGGAGAGATCTGCATTCAGACGGGACAAACGTGTGCGCCCGGGCCCCTCGATGTTGGCCACACTGGTGAAATTGCCAAATACCAGAATTTTGCCATCGGGCTGACGGAAGAACCCATCCACGCTGGAATTGGTACCGCTGAAATTCCCGGCAGAGGGCCCTGTGGCGCGCCCCTCCGTATCAATAACGACCAATTGATTTCCAACATTCGTGGCACCGCCATTGAGCGGATTTCCTGCAATGCTACCTCGAGCGCCAATGAGTGTGCGCCCATCCGGGAGATGCAGGAAGGCATTCACATAATTGTTCGAGTTCGTGCTCGTCGTGCCCAGAGCCACCAATGCAGGATCGCGGTCAGAGGCCACTTGGTTCACCGTGACGGAGGCAGGTGGAGTGCTTGCCGTGCCTTGGCTATTGGTCACGGTGAGTGTGTAAAGGCCGTCGTCCGCGTTGTTGGCACTGGCGATGATGAGGGTGGCCGTATTCGCTCCAGAATAACGTCCGCCATTCTGGATCAACCCCCCATCGCGTCGCCATTCATAGGTAGCAGGAGTCGCCGCCAAAACCTCGGCGGTCAATATCAGCGTCGCACCCCGGTCCGGCGAGGCACTGGCGGGACTACTCACTACGACTGGCGCGTACAAGACATTCAGCTTTGCAGGGTTGCTGGTGACGGTGCTTATCGGTGTTCCTCCGGTCACCTCCACGCTGTAAAAATCATCATCTGCCACCCCCACGTTGGTGACGGTGAGGATGGCCGTCGTAACGCCCGAAATGCGTCCACCATCCGCCAGTGGCACTCCGTTCTTCAACCACTGGTAGCTAAGGTTGGTCCCCACCGCTCCTACGCTCATCTGAGCTGTGGCCCCACCATTGACCCCCACCTTGGCGGGGTGATTGACGATCGCAGGGTCTGCGGGGTCTCCTTCCAGCCGCACCACACCACCCGTTGTGACACCATTGAAAGTCGTGAAATCTCCTGCAAGCCAGATGGAGCCATCGGGGGCGTGCGTCACCACTTTGACATCTGCACTGGGCCCCGTGCCCACATTGAAGGTGGCATCGCCATCATTAGACCCTGGAGAAGGCAGCGGATTGCTGGCCTTGATCCGGTAAACCGAGCCGCTGCCGCCGATGCTGGCACGGGTTACCACGACCTTGCCATTTGGTGCCTGCGAGAGTTCATAAACCTGGTTGCTGGAGGCAATGTTTGAGAGTGTGGTACCATTTGCACCAATATGAGCAAGGGCCAGACCGCCACCCGCGTTTCCTGCTGCAAAAATACGCCCATCCCTCAGCACCAGCAGGTCATTGAATGTAAAACTACCCAAGGAGGGCGTAAACGTGCTGTCAAAGGTGCCGTCTGAATTCAGCCTGCCGAAGCGGTTCGCCGCAGAACCTGCAAGCTGGGTAAAAAACCCACTAACCAAAAGCTTGTCATCATTTTGCACGGCAATGTTGGTCACCTGTTGGTTCACAGCCGGTGCAAAAGCAGCATCCATCACCCCGGCTGAACTGAAGCGTGAAATCTGCCCATTGGTGCTGACAGACATCCCCACATACACACGGCCGGTGGAGTCTAGAGCGATGTCATTCACCTGCCCCGCGCTGAGGTTACTGCCCACATTCGTGTTGAAATCCGTATCTAGTGTCAGGTCGGCATTCAGCCGCATCAAGCGGGTGGCTGGAGAGGTAAACTCCCCTCCCACGAGGATTTTCCCATCGGGCTGCCGCAGCAACGCACGGACGCTGTTGTTCAGAGTCAGGGGAAAGGCCGTGTCGGTCGAGCCATTGGGCAGAATACGAATAAGATAGGGCTTGTTGACATTGTTCCCCAAATTCACACCAAAGAAACCGCCGATGAGTACTCCGCCATCCCCCGTAGCCACGATGGCCTGGGGAGACCCGCCTGTGAAGGATGGCCGCCCCGCAGTCGCTTGACCTGCAAAAATACCGCCCGAACGCGCCGTCACGATGACTTGCGCGGGTGCACTGCTGAAACTGCCTGCAGCATTTGTGGCCACCAGCACATACAGCCCGGCCTGGGCCTGGGTAAGCGCCGCGATGTTCAGCGTGGTCCCCGTCGCGCTTGTCACAGGTGCACCGTTGAGATGCCACTGATAGCTGATGGGCGTCGGGCTCGTCGCTGCCGCTGTCAGCGTCAATGATTCCCCGACCAGCCGCGCCGTGCTGGCCGCAGGCTGAGTGGTGAAGGTCACTGGAGTGTCAGAATCCAACAGCGTCACGGTGGCATCTGCACCGGTAGTCACTGGCCCCTGCGGATCGCTAAGGACCACACGAAAATTTTCGGTGGACTCCTGCGTGCCATCCGCCAACAGCGTGAGGGTAATGAACTTGCCATTAGAATCTCCAGGCCCCCAGCTCAGCGTGCCTGTCGCTGCCGTGTAGTCCGTGCCCGCCGTCGCGCTGTTGCCAGTGAGTGCATCTGCCGTGCTCCACTGCACAGAAATCGCGTTCAAGACGGAACCATAACGCCTAACCAGCAGTGTAATGGTCTTAGCTGCTTCCGTGTAAGTCACACGAGCGGGTTCAAAGCCCAAAGTTCCCACTTGGGCATTCCCCAAGAGCTCTGCCGCGTAGTTTTTGGTCACCCCGTTCACCGAGGTAAAATTGCCTGCAATGAACAGGTCACGCATCGAGGTGAGATGCAGGCTATTTACACTGCCATTCGTGCCAGCACCCACGACAAAGGAGGAATCAATGCTGCCATCCAACTTCAATCGGGCCACGCCCCGAAGATTGATGCCACCAATGGTCAAAAACTCTCCAGCGATCACCAGCTTGCCATCCTGGTCGAGGATGCCTGAGACCTTCCCTTCCGTATTGTTGAAAGGACTGACAAAGGAACTGTCCGCATTACCAGCCACATCCAGCACCGCCATGCGCGGGCCTGGGTTGTGGGAACCATTGAGTCCAGAGAAACGCCCACCTATCGCGATCTTCTGCCCATTCGCATACAAGCCGATGGTTTCAATTTCTCCTCCGATGGCCGAGACGGCGGTGAACCCAGAATCCACAGTGCCATTGGCATTCAGACGGGACAGATTGTAGGTGAAGCCCTGGCCATTTCGGCCGATCATATGGGCTACCAGAACCATCCCAGAAATACCCTGCTCCACCACCGCATCCACCTTGCCCTGGAGATCACTGCCCAGAGTCGCCGGGGCGGTAAAACTGCTATCGAGCGTGCCATTAGCCAAGTAACGGCGCAAGCCGCCGCCTGAGCCAAATCCCACATAGAACGTGCCCCCAGCCCCGGGGGCAATCGTTTCCACATACAGATTGTTAACGGTGGGCAGCGAGGGCGTGTAAGTCGTGTCCAAAACACCATTGGCCTGGAAGCGTGCCAAGTCGGGTCGGCTCACTGCTGAACCACTGGCTGGGCTGGTGACCGTGTCAAAGAAGCCGCCTACCAGGATGCGGCCATCCTGCAGGACATGCACCGTCGAGACCCCATTGTCGAAAGTGGACTCAGTGAAGCTTGTGTCCACCGTTCCATCCTGCAGCAGACGCTGAAGTGTGCGGACCGTGGGCGCGCCATTCTGGTTGGTGACCACGATCCAGCGCCCCTGGAAATCCGGCGCTGCAGCCGAGATCGCCCGATTGCTACCCAGAGTAGAGGTAAACGAGGGAACGACCGAACCTGCAGGCGTGAGTACATTCACCGTTGCCGCAGCCGAAGGAACAGACCCGTTGGTGCTGGTGACAACCACCCGATATTGCCCGGTATGATTCTGCGGATTCACCTGACTGATCTGCAAATTTCGGAACGTCGCACCGAGGATGTTCGCAAAGCCACTGCCGCTATTGTATTGCCACTGAAAGGTCACCGGCACCGTGCTGTTGACCGTGACGGATAAGTTCAGATTTGCCCCCTGGTTCAGCGTCACGTTGGATGGAGAGGTGACAATTTCAGGAGGAGAATCATCATCCAGAATGGAGACCTGGGTCATCGCTACAGTGCCCAGGGTAGCTCCTCCTGTGGGTCCGTTAAGTGTGACCTGGAAAGTCCTCGTCGCATTGGCCGGCACGTTGTCCGTTAACGGGATGGTGATGCTCTTTGCGCCGCTTTCACCATCGGCCCAGCTCAGGCTGCCGCTGGTGCTCGTGTAGTGGGTTCCGGCCACCGCATTGCCGCCGCCTGTGGCGTAGCTCACACTCACAGCTCCGGCGATGCCAGCTGTGCGGGCCACCTGCACCGTCACGCTGCCCCCATCCTCGAAGGCTGAATAAACAGGACTGCTGAATTTCAGTGTGCCTGCACCAGCGGTGCCATCGCCTTCAAAGGCCACCAAGTTGTTGATTTCCAACTCAGGGTCTGTGACACGTGAAAACCATCCACCCGCCACGATGCGGCCATCATTCAAAGGCACCGCACTGTAAAAATGCGTGGTGTAATTGTTGCGGTCCGTCGAATAAGGGGCCGGTGTAAAGGTCGTATCGCGGGTACCATCTGGATTCAGGATGATGAGAGAGGCCACGTGTGTCTCATTAAAAAGATTGAAAATGCCCCCAGCCAGGATGCGACCATCTGGCAGCAATTGCAGCAGCCCCCCCATCCAGCCATTGGCACCCGTGCCCAAGTTGGCATTGAAGGCTGCATCCGGCGCACCATTGGCAGTAAGTCCGGTGAAGTAGGCTCCTTGCGGATTCCCTGCAAGGGTATAGCCACCACCGATGATCACTTGGCCGCTAGGCAGCGCCAGCACGCGATTCACACGGCCATACTCGTTTGCAAAAGGCACATGAAAAGAGGTATCCTCCTGCCCTCCCGGCAGCAGCCTAAACACATAAGGATAACCGCCAAAATTGCCTGCGCTGCCAGATACATAGATCCGACCGTCTTGGGCGAGATTGACACAGTCCACCACCCGAGAGCTCCCCACCACTGCGGAGGAGTCAAAAGTTAGATCCTGCGCGCCAGTCTGGGCATCCACACGAATGAGGTTGGCTCGACCTCCTGCGGAAAACGCCCCAGCAATGAGCAACCCTCCATTCTTGTCCAAGGCCAAACTTTGCACATAACGGCCAGCTCCATTCGAAGCCAATGTGGGCGGTACAAACGTGGGATCCAGCGTGCCATCTGCATCCACTTTGGCGACCAAGGCTCTCACGGTGCTGGCGGGACCGTAATTTTCAAACACACCGCCAATAAAAAAGGAGCCGTCCGCATTCACCAGGATGGCATTCACTTCCGAAGCTTGACCCACTACGGTCGTGTGAGGTCCCTGGACAAACGCCCCGTTCGCCGCAAAAGATAGATCCAAACTGCCGTCTGGCAGCAACCTCTTGAGGGCAGTTAATTCGCCCACATTATTGTGCCTGCCCATGCCGCCGCCACCTCCCACGAGGATGGCACCGCTGGGCTGAATGCCCAACGCCTGTACCGCCCCTGTCGGTCCTGAATCAGGGTAAGTGGGCCCCGTGATGCCAACCCCAATTCCACTAAGGAAAACAGGATCCAAGTCTGCCGGTGCAGCCATGGCTATCGTAATAAAAGAAAAGCCGAGGCAGAAAATAGTGCTAAATGCACGGATTAAGTTCATAGGCGATACAAATTGGAAGCTGCTAATTTGTAACTACTCCATTTTCAACTGGGAGTTACCTTTAGTCTTAGAAATAAAGGCCACTGTGACAATGTGCTCTTAACGAACGTCTTCTTCTCTCAGACGTCTGTTAACAGGCACTCCTGCCGTGACACGGGCTGTTAGAACGTCTATCATTCACGGCATGCTACGCCTTTTCACCCGCTTTTTTAGCCAAATGGCACCCTCGTTTGATGGAGACGGCCGACACGGCATCGGCTGCCATCCACGCATCATTCTAGCCCTTCTTATCATGGGAGGCACCCTGGCTTATCATTACCTAGGTACGACCGAATATGAAAACGAATTCACCGGCCGCACACAGCGGCTCGCCTTTGCCACAGCACAAGAAGAAATAGCCCTAGGCCTACAGTCTGCACCGATGATGATCCGACAGATGGGAGGGCAATCCCGCGATGCTCAGGCCCAGGCATTGGTGGATCGTGTGGGAGCTAAGCTAGTGCAAAGCACCCTAGCACGCCAAACGCCTTATCGTTTTGAGTTTCATCTTCTTGCAGATCGTCAAACGGTGAATGCGTTCGCCCTTCCTGGAGGGCAAATTTTCATCACAGAAGCCCTCTTCCGGCTTTTTAAAAATGAAGATCAACTCGCCGGGGTTTTAGGACATGAGATCGGTCATGTTGTTGGTCGTCATTCCAATGAGCAAATGGCCACAAGCAAGCTCTGGCAAGGCCTAGCCTCAGGAGCAGGCATCTTGCTTTCTGATGGTCAAAGCAATGCGGGCACTCAAATCGCGGGCATGGTGGCGAACATGCGAGTCATGAAGTATGGACGAGATGACGAATTGGAATCTGACGCTTTAGGTGTGCGCTTTCTTATTGAGGCAGGCTACAATCCCGAAGCCATGATTGGGGTGATGGAGATCCTTGCCTCGGCCTCGAAGGGCGGCGGTCAGCCTGAATTTATGAGCACGCACCCTGCGCCAGAAAACCGTGTGGAGCTAATCCGTGAGGTGATCGCTAAATATCGTAACAAGTAAGGCTTCTCATCCATTTTCCATTGATTGGGATGTCCCCTAAAGTTTCTTTTCTCTCTTCTCTTTTCTCATGGCATCACGCGTACTTTGCCTTCTTGCCGAAGGTTTTGAAGAAATCGAAACGATTACCCCCGTGGATCTTCTGCGCCGTGCGGGCATCGAAGTGGTGCTGGCAGCCCTTGGAGATCACCTTCTGGTCAAAGGACGATGCAGCGTCTTGATCCAGGCGGACTCCTATTTAAGCGAGCTAAATACAAGCGATTTTGACCTGCTTTTCCTTCCTGGAGGTCCGGGTGTGGCCTACCTGCGGCAGGATGGACGTGCGGGTGCTTTGGCCAAGGAGTTTATGCGATCTGGACGAAAAGTCGCTGCCATCTGTGCCGCTCCGCTGGTTCTACATGATGCCGGTCTCCTGGAAGGGAAAAAATACACGGCGCATGACTCGACCTACGCAGTCTTGACGGAGGCCGAGCCTGCCGAACAGGTCATAGTCGATGGACATCTCATCACGTCTCGTGGAGCCGGCACAGCTTTCATCTTTGGCTTAGCCTTAATATCTGCTCTTCTGACAGAAGCAGAGGCGTCCATCGTCGCACGGTCCGTTATGGCCTAACTTATTTTGAGGTTTCACGAATCTCGATTTTATGTCGAGGTTCGTGAAAATCACACACTGGATCTCAGTTTTAACGACGGCGGCGGAAGTAGAGCCCCATCAAGCCGAGGAAGAGCAGCAAGACGCGGCTTGGTTCAGGCACCACCACAATGATGCCATGGCTCGCGAATAATCCGGTATCCCAATTCAGCAAACCTGTGAGGGACGGAAGATTAAAACTGGGTGAGCCCGTGGCGCTAGCTGTGCCTAAAGTAGCCCAGTCCAGAAACTGAAACACCTGTCCGTAAGAAGGGACAAAACCGTTGAGATAGGAATTCGAGATCTGGATAGTTGTATTCAATACTGGCGGATTGGCATCATTGATGACCAATTGATCGTGCGGAGTGATTCCCGCTTCATATTGAGTCCAAGAAGCTGGCACAGAGAATCCAGAAGGGTTGCTGAGATAAAGCGCCACGGCTGCAGGATCTATCGCAGTCGCACCGCCGATTTGGAATAGTAAAACGGACTCCGCCGAAGAGGTAAGATTACCAATGCTGAGCTGACCCAAGGTACTTACGCCAAAACCGTCCACACTGCCTGGAGCCAATGTTCCATTATTGGCTACAAGGCCAGAGATCCGCCCCGTTCCGCCTAAAATGGTGCCTAGATTCACATTCACAGTGCCTGTTCCTGTGCCGGAACCCGTGAGATTATTCACCAACAGAGTGCCACCTGCGATGGTGGTTCCACCCGTGTAGTTATTGACGCCACTCAGGGTCAAGATGCCCGCCGTGGCTTTGATCAATGCAGCTCCACCGTTGAACTCGCTCAAATTTCGAAGAGTGCCTGAGGCTGCCGTAAGACCGATGGGATTCGTCAAAGACCCGATGGCGTTACCACTCATGTCAAGCGTGCCACCGTCTAAGTTCAGACTGCCGATGGCACTGCCTGCGCCGGTATTGTTTCCACGAACAATATTCCCTGTGACCGTCACCATGCCACCTGAGATATTGATGGCAGAGCTTACGGTGCCAGAGTTGGTATTGCTAGACAAGGTGATAGCCGTGCCTGAACCCGAACCAATGTTCACCGTGCCGCCACCCAGATTCAGGGTGTTCGTGCTATTCCCTGTCGCCGTTTTAGATCCCATGGTTAGGCTGGTCATCACCAGACTCCCCTGATTAAAGGCAAACAAATTCTCCAGAGCACCAGTACGTCCATTTTGAGTGCCAATGTTTACACTGCTAAATAGTAGGTCTGCGGCGTGTCCTGAGACATCGAAGGTATTTCGATTGCCGGTGGGCAGGGTTGCACCCGTCGTAGAAGTTCCCGTTCCCATGTTAAAGCTCGTCGCACTGATCCCATCTGCGGCACGCACTTTCAAACTCCCTGCATTGGTTTGGAAAGTTAGAGATCCCAGATCTCTTGTTCCAGTGCCGATATTCAGAGTGTTGACGTTCAGCAGTGTTTCACCGATGCCCAACTGCAACTGATTGATCTGCCCTGTGCTGCTATTGTATTGTCCACCATCTCCGATCGCGAGAGTGGCTGCCGTGACCGTCGTGTCTTTTGCCAGCTTCAGAACGGAGAAAGTATTACTCACGTTTGTGCCGGAAGTGGAACCGACACGGAAAATACCATCCGTGGTGTTTAA
Source organism: Prosthecobacter dejongeii (assembly GCF_014203045.1). Lineage (NCBI taxonomy): Bacteria > Pseudomonadati > Verrucomicrobiota > Verrucomicrobiia > Verrucomicrobiales > Verrucomicrobiaceae > Prosthecobacter > Prosthecobacter dejongeii. Next base: position 429,930 of record NZ_JACHIF010000004.1, on the reverse strand, counting down.
GCTAACATTCATTTCAGCTAGGCCACTCATGTCTGCCTGCGTGACATTTCCAGATCCGCTGGAACCACCTACCCGGAATTGAGCGGCTGCGGAGAGGTTTGTGACATTCCAAACGCCATCACCCGATGCATTAAAGAGGGTGTTGCTAAGGGACGCCACACTTGTGCCAATCAATACATTGCCATTGACGTTGAGTGACTTGCCCACCGCTAGGATCAGGCGATTTGTGTTGGCATTTGAATTGGTTTGGGCCACAAGCCCCCCAAAGGTGGAGTTTTCACTCACTTCCAGCGTGCCTGCTGTGGTGATGTTATTCGCACTGCCAAAGTTAAGCACACCGGTAAGATTTTGTGCGACTTTCAATCTGAGAATGCCCTCGTTAACACTCGTAGATCCAGTGTAATGATTCTGAGCACCAAACACCCACGTCCCAGGCTGTGACTTGATCACGGAAAGCACTCCGTTTTGACCTTCTTGGATCGCTCCGCTGATTTCATTCGCAGCCGTGTTGGTGCCTTGGAAAGTCAGCGTTTTATTGCCTGGAGATGCATTTCGGATGCCGCCACTGAGCACTAAGGCCTCCAGGCTGCCGTCTTGAGTCAGAGTTAAGCCGCCCGTTGTCCCGACCAAATCAATCCGGCGGTTGCTGCTGTGGCCACTGCCGCTATAAAGCAATGTACCCGTCGTGGTGGTCAAGCCCACACGAATGGCCGCCGTTTCTGCCGTCGCGGGCTGTCCCAAGGCACTAATTCCCCCGACATCGGCAATCGAATTAAAAGCCAGGGTTCCAGCGCGTACCTCGGTGACTCCTGTGTAGGCATTGAGGCTGGACAGAGTGACTGTATTGGCTCCCGTTTTAACGAGCGCAGAGCTACCTGCCAGGGAGGAAGAAACCGTTCCTTGGCGTAGATCGAACTGAGAATTATGGCTCGTCAATACGCCAGCACCGGTAATGATGGACCCGGCAGCGTCCGCAAGAGTCACCAGCCCCACTGTCGCATCGTATCCATTGAGATCAAAGATAGCGTTATTGACAACTAAATCTCCGGTACCGATACCTTGAGAGATTCCCAGACGCACAGTGCCCCCGGCCACCGTCGTGATGCCTGTATTTGAGGAAATTGCCGCCAAAGTCAGTGTTCCCACACCTGTTTTAGTAAGTCCTCCGCTCATCGTCCCGAGATCGGACAGCCCAGACTGCAAAGTGAGATCCGCCCCGTTCGTATCCAGCGTGCCACCTGCCTGAGCAAGACGAATGCCCCCGCTGCGAGTAAAGTCCCCGGTGAAACCCGTAGCCAACTGCAATGTGCCGCCAGCAAATATTAAGGGTGCTGCACCTGAAGATCCGCCAACGGCTAACCAACTATTAATCATCAGCGTTCCTTCATTCAGCGTCGTCACTCCTGTGTAGCTGTTATTACCCGTAAGGATTAAAGTCCCTGGACCAGATTTTGTCAGAGCAGTGCTTCCGAGGGTCGAATTGACCAAATTCGACTGAATGGCGATCCCTGTCGAAGCTGTGTTCATGGTGTGAAAGATGAACTCATTGCCGACGGAATTGGCTGTGGGGCCCACCGTGATGGAATCGAATCCACGGATCGTAACGCCTTGCGGAGTCGCCAACTGTGCACCCGAAGCGCTGGCACCGTCCACTGCTGTGAAAAGGAAGGCTCCACTGCTCACTACTAGGCTACCACTGCCCTCAACAGCTACCGGACTGACGCTGGAAGCATTATCAATCACCAGAGAGTTGATCGTCTTACCTATCAGTCCTGTGAGATCTGATGTTAGAGACTGTCGCACATTGTCAGAAACACCTCCCACTGCATAGGTCGCATATTCATTGGTGAAGTTCAAAGGGCGGAAACCGATGCCACTCACGTAGGTCACCAGGCTATTGCCTAACTCATTGTTCAACGTGGTGCCAAAATTATTCGAGATCAAATCCTGCCCGATTGCCCAGGGCACTATTCTCAAATTGGCAGCTCCTGCTGTGCTACCCACGCCGATTTGATGATTCGCCATGAAAGCTGTCTGCGCGCCTGAAACATCAATGCGGAATCGGCTGCGCTGAATGGACGCGCCGGAGGCTAAGTTGGTGCCACGAACACTGAGGGTGGCATTGTTACTCCGGGAAATGTCATCAAAGAGAAATTCAATAATCGTCGAAGTTCCCGTGCTAGTGCCGACACCTTCTAAAGCTGCATAACTCGACCCCGAATTTACTGATAGAGCCCCCAAGTTTTCTCCACGCGTCCCATTCTGGTTGGTTGCCCGAGCCCAAAGACCACGTGTAGCAACCGAACTTGTTCCGTTTGCGCTATTGATCGTGATGGGAGCCGAATTACCAAATCGGTCTGGAGCGCTGCTGGAGCTATTGTTATCAATGAGGAAAGCTGCTCCCGGATTCACGGTGAGGGAGGTGCTATTAGGCAAGTTAGCGATACCATTGCCGCTAAGTTGGAAAAGCCCTTGATTCACAATCACAGAGCCAGTGAATTCGGGGCTATTGAAATTGGCCACGTTGAGATTGGCCGTCCCCCATTTTACCAAGGTGCCACTGCCAGAAATTTTGCCACTAAAAGTAGATCCATTGGTTAAGGTCAGCACGTGGGTGCCAATGTCGAGCCAGCCGCCATCAGAACCACCACCTGCTAAACTACCAATACGCTCGTTCGCCTCGAGCTTCAAGAGCGCACCGGCGACAGGATCCAATGTCACCGCTCCTGTATCTGTCAGGGCATTGCCACCGCGTGTGATCAAAGTTCCACGATTGATAAACACAGCCCCTGACGTGTCATTCGAAGAGGAATCGACAATCACTGTTCCTTCCCCATTCTTGGTCAGGGATGTGTTTCCACGGATAGCTGAGCCGAGAGTCAAAGATGCTGCTGTATTGTGCTGGTGCACAAACAAAGCCGCCCCTGCTGAAGTGAGCTCGCCGCCTGAAATAGCAGTGGCATTCGCACCGACTGAAGGGGCTACCAAAATACCGCCACTGTTAAGGTTGAGGTAATCTCCAACCAACAGATCAGTGGCTGTTGCTGAACCAAAGGCCAAGCTGTTGATGCGCAGAAGAGAAGCCGTTAGACCTGTGAAAGCGCCTGAATTCCCAATGTTTTCATCTGTGGACCAAGTGGAGACGTCATTTTTCAGAGATGCAGTCAGTCCTGTCACAAGATTGCTCGCATTGAGTGTCGCAAAGCTGGAGCTGTTGAATGTGGCCCAGCCACCAAGAATTCCATTCGTCAAAGTCCAACCAGTGGCCCCAGTGGTATTGATGGTGGAACCACTGCCCAACATAGTGAAGTCCAACGAACGCCCGGCCGCTGTGGATGTGAGAGCACCCGTAATATTCAAACTGACACTGCCACCACCAGAAGAATCCAGAAGGATGCGATTTGCCCCGCCGCTGACAGTTAAGCCCGTGATGCTCTGAGCTGCATCCAAAGAAGCATGGCGAATGAGTTCCAGGGTGCCTCCTGCCATCGTCAATACCCCGCCAATTTTGTTACCTGTATTGCCACGATAATCTAAGCGCAAGATGCCTTCATTAACGGCTGTATTGCCGTTGTAGGTATTGGTCCCCGTAAGCACTAGTGTGCCATTACGAGTCTTTGTAAAACCAGCAGCGGTTCCACTGTTGTTCACAATCGCAGCGTCAATCACCAGATGTTCGCTAGTCGCACTTGAGGGACGAACTTCAATCGTGCGGCTGGCCCCATTCAGATTCAATGAACCCGTTCCATTGATGCGAGCGGTGCCCGTGATGGATGAATTCCCCACGTAGATAATGGCTCCTGTCAGATTGTATGCAACACCTGCCCCATCCAAGTTTAAGGTTGGCGTGCTGCCAGCGACTGCGGTGTTGGAAAACACGATCGAATTCGTCGCTGTTTGATTGCTCATGCTAGCCTGCAACTTTAAGATGCCGTTATTCACTCGAAGCTCATTGTTAAAAGTCGGGCTCGTGGTGACAGTCACCGTGCCTGCGCCATCGGTACGGAAGGCACTGGATCCCGTGCTACCGTTGCCGATGATGCCGTTAATCACGGCTTCGGAACCAGCACTGACATTGAAAACCAATGTTCTTCCCGTGCTACTCTCCGTCAGGTTGATATGGTTAAAGGTCGCTGTGGGCGCGGTCACAGTCACCGTGCGATCCCCACCACTCTGATTGAGCGTATTGCTGAAATTCACAGGAGAGATGCCACTCACATTTAAGCTGGAACTTAAAGTAACAGGGCCGCTAAGGGTCAACATTCCTGGGCTGCTATTCCTGATCGTAGAAGTCGCAGTCGCCACGCCCACCGGACCCGACAGATCCACCCCACCGGACCCGACAGATCCACCCCTCCGCTGCCGATATAGTCTAGAGTGCCTCCAGCAAAATTGAGAGGGATCGCTGCACTGCCGCCCAAATTGGCCACAGTCGAGAATTGGAGCGCGCCTGCATTGAGGGTCAAGTTTCCAGTGAAATTGTTGTTGCCCGTCAATTGCAGGGTGCCTAAACCTGCCTTTGTCAAAGTTACTGCACCCCCACCACTTGCAGTTAGGCTTCCTGAGATGACGGCTTTATCTGTGGTGAAATCCACATTGTCATTCACCGTGATCGTGCGCGTGACTGCACCGGCTGTATTATTGAGGTCTATGTTGTTGGTGAAATCCACCACGCTATCGGCAGACAAAGAACCAAAAATCAAAGGTGCTCCCGTCGGCACAAAGAAGGGAGTGGCGCCCCAAACAAGGGGGTTAGGTCCACCACTGATGGCCACCGTGAGATTCCCACCTGCTGCCGAGAAGCCGCCACCACCCGTGCCAGCAGCCCATTGCACTTGATTTTGTCCAGATCCCAGTGCGCGAGTGAAATTGCCATTTCCCTCAAACACACCGCCATTGAGAATGATATTAGCATCCCCTTGATCAAGCCCAACAATGGCACCTGCATTGATCTGGTAAGAAGTGGCATTGTAATCAAAATTGGTGACTCCACCTACATCCAGTGTTCCGGCGCCAGTCTTAATGAACGCCCCACTGCCGATCACTGTATTGATAGACCAGATCATATCTGAATCCAAAGCTGTATTGTCAGCCACTGAGACTGTGATGCCGTTTGTTCCTAGGTTCAGCGTACCTGCTCCGGTGATCACTGATGCTAGATTATTTGTGCCTGTGTAAGCAATGGATGCAGGAGTCAAGACACGGCCTGCGGCGACCTCAATGAGTGCAGAATTTCCTGCGGCGCCGCCACCCATGGTCAAGGTGCCAACCATTTGGTTAGCTCCTTCAATTTTCAGGATCCCAGCGTTCACGGTAAGATTTCCAGTGCTCAAGGAACCCGCACCGGTCAGCCGCACAATGCCGCCTTCACCATTGATGGTAGTTGTTCCCGTGTATTGAGCTCCGGTGGTGATCTGTAAATTTCCGGCACCCGTTTTGATGAATGATGAAGCTGCGCCAGGGCCATTAGTCAGGATGCTGTTTATCAAAACACTGCCAGCATTCACAGCCAATGTCAGGGTGCGGGCAGAAGCCGACTCAGACAGCAGGATGTAATCTCCATTCAGCGTGGTGGTGCCAGCCCCAGTGAAGGCTAATGTGCGATTCCCGCCAAAATTGATCACATTTCCATTGAGTTCGAGCGCATTGCTTACATTGAAAGTGCCATTGGCAGCCAGAGTCACTTCACTGAGTGCACTGTTAAAATTCGCCACATCCAGGTTTCCTCCTGCCAGAGTCAGATTCGTGTTTGCAGGCAAAGCCGCCGCTACGCCATATGCCAAAGTGCCCGTGGTGATGGTGGTGATACCCGTGTAATTAACTGGCGCATTCAGCGTCAGAGTGCCTAACCCGATTTTATTCAAGCCCCCATTTCCACCGCCTCCGATGCTGTTCACGAAGGTGATATCGAACCCATTGGTATCCAAAGTCCCCCCCACAGAAGTCTGAACTGTGCCGGTCGTTGGAACACCAAAAATCACAGGCGACTGAGATAGATCAAAAGCCGCACCGAAGCGCAGAGTGCCAGCATTCAAGAGGATCCCTCCGCGTCCGTTGTTTCCTAAACGCGCCAGAGAGTCAATCTGTAGCACCCCTTGATTGATAGCCGTTTGCCCAGTGTAAGTGCTGCCAGCTCCAGTCAGAATCAAAGTACCAGCCCCTGACTTAGTGAAGGAAGCGGCCGTGGTCGTGAATGGAGATGCGATGGTGACACCCGCCGTGGCTGTGTTTGGCACGTGCAAAACATATTCATTCAGGGCACCTGTCGTAATACCGCTGAATCCACTCAAAACAAAAGGCTGACTGCCTGTAAAAAGGAAGGCACCCGAGGTGATATTCAAGGTAGCATTAGCTCCAGCTAGCGTAATGTTACCTGCACCAGTGTTATCCAGCAGCAGTGAATTCATCGTTTTAGCCACGCCATCCAGCGTCAAGCTAGCAGCAGATGAAAAACGCACATTGTTGTTAGCTGTAATGCCACCTGCTGAGACGAGTTGTTCATATTCAGTCGTCAGATTTAGAGGTCGGAAACCCGTTGTAGCCGCATAGGTTACGAAACTGGTCCCCGTACTGGTGATGTTTTCAGCCCCAATCGCCCAAGGTAAAATGCTTGTCGTCAAAGTACCTGCTGCGCCCGCTCCCCCCGTCAAAGTAGGCGCAGTGCTGACAACGATACGGCCAGTATGAAGAGGATCCAACGGTGCAGCCGTCAACAGCGTGCCGAGGTTTTGCCCCCGTACCAGAAGGGTAGATTGATTGGAGCGAGCGAGGGTAGAGGCGGTGATGGTCATGGCTCGCTGTGTCGTCCCACTGGTGGAACTGGCACTTGCCGTGATGGTGTTTGCCCCACCGAGTAAGGTCGTTGCACCAACGGACTCCGCCTTGCTCGCATCATTGCGATCATTGTTCGCACGCAGGCCATCAATTCCTCCAGTATTGATCAAGGTCACAGGTGCCGAATTGTTCAATTTGTTAGGCGAGCCTTCAGTGCCACCGGCAAAGTCGAGCGTTAGACTGCCGCTATTCAAGGTCACCGAACCAAGATTAGGAAAATTGGCCACAGTTCGATTCCCCAGAGTCACGGCCCCTTGATTGATGATCAAATTACCCGTGAAGTCCGCACTTGAAACCGTATTAAAAGTGAGTGTGGAGGTCCCATTTTTAACGAGACTACCGGCTCCGGAAACAAAGCCTGAGTAAGTGCCTGTGGCGAAGACATTGAGATTCAGCGTGCCTGTGCCCAGATTCACGGCGCCACCGTCAACGCCACCGCCGGCCAACCCACCAATGCTCTCCGTTCCATTGTTCAGATCAAAAACGACTCCGGGTAAATTCTTGAGATAAACAATCGAGCGGTCACCAATTGCATTGCCGCCCTGCACTCGCAAAATGCCTTCCAAAATACTGGTCTGACCGCTTTGTAACGAGGATCCATTCATGATCAATGTACCAGCACCTGCCTTGGACAATGCCAAAGTGCTGTTGAGAGTGGAGCCCAAAACAAAATCGTTGGAGCTGTGCTGATGAACAAAAAGCTCCGTAGAACTGCCATTGATAAAACCACTGCCCAAAAGCCCACCGACGAGCTGACCAGAGCCAGATCCAGATTTCACCAAAATCCCTCCACTACCGATTGTTAGGCGGGTATCGTTGGCGACTGTGACAGTCGAAGCACCAGATGCTTCATAGGTAATGCTATTGACACTGCCGCCCGCTGCAAGTGCGCCCATGTAACCGATGCCGTCGATGACGTTGTCCGCAGCGGTCCATGTCATGATGTTATCTTTGACGACAGTTGCCGTATTCGCGACGAGATTCCCACCGGCAACAGTCGCAAAATGCGTATTATTAATGGTGGCCCAGCCGCCCAAAATGCTCTGACCAGCAGGATTGGTGGTGGTCGTCGTGACGATGGCATTACTGGAAGGAAGGATAAGATTCAAAGCACCGCCTACGGCCGTGCGTGAAATGGCCCCTAGATTGAAAGTCATCGTGCGACCACTCCCAGGACGAAGATCCAACACAGAGCGGCCAGCAGATGTAGTGCCACCTAAAGTTAGACCATTGACTGTATCTACCGTATTGGCTCCACTATTGCCCTCAAGAATCAGCGAAGCTCCATTCATGGTTAGGAGACCACTGGAAATTTTACGCAGGTTATTCGTCGTATAATCCAGCTTCAGACTGCCATTCGTCAAAGTGGTCGCTCCCGTCAGACCTGCGTTATTTCCAGAATAGATCACTTCGCCTTGTCCCAACTTTAACGTGACCCCCGCACCACTTAAATTGGCGGCGACATTGCCTCGAAACAAATTGATGGCAGCGGTTACAGTCAGCGTGCCCGAACCTGTAATGATGCCCTCCAAACCAGCCCCGACTTGGCCCAGATCCAACCTGGGGGTGGTCAGATTGAAAGTATTCATGTTGAGTGTGCCAGGCAGGGCCACACCCGAGTCAGCTAACAAGATGAAGTCCAACCCATTGGGTTCCACAAACACGTTGTCTGCCAGTAAATTCACCAGACCGCCAGCGCGCGAATACAAGCCATTGCTCGTCCCAGTTGTGTAGTTGATGCTCCCCGTGCCTCCCAAGTTCAGGACGCTACCCGCATTCTGACTCACCAAGTCATCAGCCAAAACGCTGGATCCTGGGGCACCATTGATGGTCCATGTCCCGGAATTCACATACACATCCGCAGCCGTTCCAGTCTGAATGATACCGCCTGTGATGAAACCCTCTCCCGAGCCTGTTAATGTGAGCAAATTCCCAGCCGTATTGATCGCACCTGTGTAAGTGATGGTGGCACCACCCGTCCCGTTCGCTCCCATTGCAAGCGCACCTACCGTCGTGCTAGAGGCTCCATTCAAAGTGACGGCACGATTGGTCACCTGGCTCATAGGCCCAATGAAGGATAAGGTGCCTGCTGTGATAAACAGGCCATTGCTCCCCTGCCCCAGATTGCTCGGACCACCTGCATTGTTGCTGACCGTGCTGAACTGCAAGACACCTTGAGTGACCGTGATGTCTCCCGTGAAAGTGTTGGCACCGGAAAGTTCAAGGATACCGTTACCAGTCTTCGTGAGGCTACCATTGCTTAAAACTCCCGATAATTTAGCCCAGTCTGTTGTCAGCAAAGTGTTATCCACGACCTGGACCGTGCGCACAGCACCGTTGAGATTCACGTTGTTTGTGAAATCCACCACCGCATCTGCCGTAACTGACCCAAAAATCAACGGTGCGCTATCTGGAACAAAGTTGGGAGTACTCCCCCAAATTAAAGGGTCAGGCACCGAACTTAATGCCACCGAGAGATTCCCTCCGCGAGCCGAGAAACCTCCTCCGGCCACACCTGCCGCCCACTGGACCTGATTCGTCAAAGTGCCAAGTGCGCGAGTAAATGATCCTGCACCTTCATAGACCCCACCATTGAGAATCAAATTATTAGTTAGGGCACCAAGACCTAAAATCGCGCCTGCATTCACCTGATACGGACCCGTGAAGTTATTATTGGTGATGCCACTGATATCCAAAGTCCCAGGTCCTGCTTTGATCAAGGTACCGCTGCCTAAAAGGGTGCCGACAGTCCAGGCCATATCCACATCCACGGCTGTGCTATTCCCCACAGTCACAGTCACATCTGTGTTACCCAAGTTCAAAGTCCCTAAACCTTGAATCATCGAGGTTAAATTGTTATTGGTCGAACTGTAGGTCACGGCTCCCGCGTTCAGCGTCCTACCAGCCCCGATATTTAGCCATGCTTGAGAACCAGTAACCGCGCCCCCCATGGTGATGGCCGCCACGGACTGATCCACACCCGAAGCCAGAATATTCAGCGTGCCTGCATTGAGATTCAAATTGCCCACAGACAATTTACCCGCCCCACTGAGGGTGAGTGTGCCATTGGTATTATTGATGGTCGTAGCCCCGGTGTAAGTGTTAGCTCCTGTCAATGTAAGCGTGCCATTCCCCGTGTATTGAAGTAAGACGGTGCTTGCGGCAGGAGCGGTCGCACCAGGGTTGTTTTGGATGACGCCAGAGATCAAAATATTGCCAGGCCCAGCAAAGGCTTGTGCACGATTGTTCGTTGTCTCCCCCAAAGTCATTAGGCCATTGAGTTCCACACCGGCAGGGGTATTAACCGTCAATGTGCGAGTGCCACCTGAGGTCACCCACGTGCCATTAAAGATAAACTTATCCACGCCACCCAGCGTCACGGTTCCTGTATTGTGCGTCACATTTTGGCTGAGCGTTTTAGCACCCGATCCGTCCCCTTGAAGGGTCCCTGATGCCAAAGTTAAAGCAGTGCCCAAACCAAAAGCTTGATTGTTATTGATGCTGACCGTACCCACCCCTGTATTGACAGTGGTTGTCCCCGTATAGGTATTGAGGCCATTCAATGTGATGAGTCCCGTACCGGTAAGATTCAAGCTATTGGCAAAAGCATCCCCATTACCATTGGAAATGACGCCGTTGACCACAGTGGCACCTGTCCCAGCAAGTGCCATCGTGCGAGCTACCGTGATGTCATTATTGATACCCACATTCCCCAGAGTGAGAGTCCCTGCGCTCAGGTTATTGGTGAGCGTTCTGCTCCCCCCCGTTGTACCGATCACTGGAGCATTGAATGTTAGACTCTCAGTTCCTGCAATCGTGACAGAAGTAAGCAAAACGTCATTGGCGATGGAAATCCCAGGTTGTAAAGCCTGCATAGTTCCTGCGACGAGATTCAGCACACCGCTGCCCAAGCCACCGTTGTTGGCATTGTTTAACTGCAGCGTGCCTAGCGTTAAAGTCGTTGTGCCGGTGTAAGTATTGGCTTGAGACAATTCCAGAATCCCAGCTCCAGTTTTATTGATACCACCATTCACTCCAGAGAGAACACCGGAAAGAATTGCCTTATCATTGCTGGTGGCAGCATTGTCGAGAACTTGGATGATACGAACGGCTCCATTGAGATCTAAGGGATGCGTGAATGTAATCACATCATCCGCAGACACGGAGCCGAATAATAACTGACCTGCACCATTCACAAAATGCGGCGTGCTATCCCAAATCATTGGATTGGGGGCTCCTGCCAGGGAAACAGTCAAAGGCCCACCTCTTGCTGCAAAGCCCCCATTCGTTCCTGCTCCCCAGCGGACTTCGCCATCAGCCGTTCCTAGCCCTCGAGTAAAGTTGCCACTTAACTCTATGGTTCCCCCACTCAAAAGCAAATTGCCCGTGCCTAAGTTGCCAAAAACAGAACCTGCCTGGATCTCTAAAGAGCCCGTTAATGCATTCACACCACTAAGACGAAGTGTGCCTGCACCTTGTTTGATAATGCCGATGCCTGCATCCCCCGTAAGACTAGCCGAGACGGTTAGGTCATCTAAAGCGCTGGTGCTGTTACCGACATTAAAAGCGCGGCTTGCATTGCCCAGTGAGAGTGAACTGACACTAATGACGCCGCCTAACGGATTATTCGTCGAAGTGTAAGTCACAGGACCCGCCAAGTTGATCGTCGAACCAACTCCAGTGATGATTGGAGTGCTCGTGGTCGTTCCTCCTTGCAGCGTCAGGCCAGCGGCCCCCTGAGAAGTGCCATTCAGATCCAAAATAGCCGTCGCACGGGAAAGGAGTGCATTTGACACCAATGAATAACCCGAATTCGAAGAGCTGCTGCTAAGGCGTAAAGTTCCGTCACGAACGGTCACGCTTCCCAAGCCGTTGCTCAAAGCATTGGCGAGAATCGCGACACCATACCCTTGTTTAGCCAAGCCAAAACCTGTTGTCGTGCCATTGAGTGTGGCGTTGAGAGTGGAATCTGCATTATCCAACAAGGTAAGCACCGAATCCCCGATCAAGGTTCCTGCGCCGGTTAGCTGGAGGATGGACTCTGCATTGTCCACATTGAGAAGACTGCCTGATCCCAACTGTATCGTTAGATTGTCGCTCAGCACGTTCGCTGCATTCAGGCGTAGAGCGACCCCTGGGGATACATCGATCAAGGCACCAGGATCTGCATTTACGGTTGCAGCAAAACGAACTTCACCAGTCTTCAAATTACCATCAATCGTGCGTGTGGAACCGACAGTCAGCGTATTCGCTCCCAGGCTCATCACATTCTGCATGCTGAGGAACGTGCCTGTAGAGGCAGCGATGATGCCGCCACCTACGCCCACGGAAATAACTCCATTGGCCGCAGCCGCCCAGTTGCGATCCGCATTGTCATTGGTGATGATGCCGCCATTATTCAGATTCAATAGGACCGTTCCAGGTGCAGTCGGATTCGTCGCGGCTGAGTTCGCCCCAAAGATCTGGTAGATGCCAGCCCCAGAGAAGGAAGGCTGAGTCAGCAAAGGTTGAGTCGCGCTACCAAAACCCACGACACCTAACCTGACGATGGCTGAATCTGGAAGCAGGGTCGCATCGGCTTGCACACCGCTCCACCCAGTGGCCGTCGTCACTTGCAAGATCGCACCTGGATCAAAAGTCAGAACCCCTGTTCCATCTAGACCATCCGGGTTCTGCGCCAGGAAACGTCCTCCCCCCTCTATTGTTACGGCTCCATTGAAGGCCAGATCTGCTGAAATACCTGCTGTCGCGACTTGCTGTAAGGTTCCACCCGCTGTGACACGCACATTCGCGATGCCACTTCCACTGCCCAGAGAATTGGCCGTGGATCCTTGCAAAATAGCTCCCGGCTCTACAACAAAAGTCATGGGAGCGGACACAGAGTTACCAAACACCGAGTTCTCATCATTCAAAGCGACCACCCCCGAAGTGATTCGAGCATTGAAAGCATTCGTGTTATAAGGGTTGATGGTGAAGCCACCTCCGGTAGCAGCCGCATCACCCAATGTCAGGGTCGCAGGTGTGACGGCATTCCCCACCGAATCAGGATAAACAAGTCCCTGGAGATAAATGTCTGAGGTATCAAAAGCTACATTCAAGGTGCCCAGTGTCCATGTCCGAGATGTCCGATCCGTGCTCAGCCCTTTAAAGGGGGTTCCAACCCCAACGGTTACAGACCCCGTTGTACCAGCCGTGCCTAGACCAAAGTAGAGATCACTCAAGCTGCCTAAATCTTTAACAGACAGATTGGCCAGATCAAATTCTCCAACAAACGTGCCTGCATACGCCAAGATGGAATCGGGCGTTAAAATGACCTGCCCTCCACCTGAGAATGCTGAGACACGAGTGAGGCTGTTAAACCCTTGATTCGCGGCTGCCGTCGTGCCTGTGAGAGTGCTACCCGCAGAAATGTTAAAACGATCTCCCGTCGAAGTGTAAGCAATGTTGTTGGTCAGTGTGATGTTGCCGCCGTTCTTCACGCGATAGCCCTGCGTGGATGAGGTGGCACCATTTCGTTGAAGAACAAGACTCGCGGAATCAACGAATACCGGCCCAGTGCCCAGGTACGTCCTGCCAGCTGTAGTGCCTGTGGTCAAGGTGCCACCGTTCACATAAGTTCCACCCGTGTAAGTACTATTGCCACCTGCCCCCAAGGTTAAAGCGCCAGCTTGATCTTTAACCAAAGCGGTCGAGACATTCCCATCTTGGATCTGTGAATTCAGCGTCAGCGTGCTTTCATTATTATGGATGTACAACCCGCCACCGTTGGCCTTGATAAATCCAGTGCTCGTTCCGAGTGTTTTGGTGAAGTTCCCCAGAGCGATGATCCCGCCCGAATCAATCGTCAGTGTGGTTCCAGCCGTCTGGAGTAAAGCGGGGGTGCTCGCTGACGCCGTCAATTTTAGCGAATTGATGGTTAGGTTGCCGATAGTCGCAATCGTACCATTACCCGCCGTGATGAAAACGTTTTCTGCCGCCGTCGCAGTTCCGATGTCGGTCCCTGTTCTGACTGTGTAAGCGCCAAACCCAGTCGTGCCCAGAGCTCCCACTCCCTGGGAAGCATTGTAGCCTGCGAAGTCAGTGCCATTGACCAAAGCCCAGCCTCCGATGATTTCATCATTCAGCGTCGGCGCGGCACGAAATGTGATGCGCGGGTTATTCCCTGTAGTTCCCAGTGAAGTCGCTACAAAATTCACCGTAGCCCCTGCCTGCTGAGTCAAACCCCCGAGGTCCAACACCGCTGCTGAAGTAGCATTCGTGCGAGTGACGGCAATGCTCGAATAACGCTCCGCCAAGATCACATTACCAGCCGTCTCCGTAAACACAGTATTACCCGCAGCATTGTTGCTCACAAAGCTAAGGCGTCCACCATTGAATGTCAGCGGTGCGGTGTCTGAAATCATATTCACTACCGGATTTAGCGATGTCGCGACCGAATTATCTAAGATCAATTGAGAGCCATTGCCGAAGACATAACCAGAAGCGCCGCTCAATCCTGGATTGAAATTGTTGAGCCCATCATTCACACTCGTCCGCATACGGACGGTGCCACGCTCCACATTCAGGATACCTGTGAAACCTGGATTGTTGCTGTTTAAGCGGAGCTCGCCATCGCCCGTCTTGGTCAATGTGCCCACACCACTGAGCACCCCATTGATGCTGGAGGTAAAATTTCGCGCCACATCCAAAGTGCTGTTGGATGTGACCTCCACACCACGCACAAGAGAAGTAGAACCCATTTGCAAGCTTCCTCCCCCCAGTCTCAAAGGCTGACCAGCGCCCCCCAAATTGCCATCATTCCATATCCTTAAAGTACCACCATTGAGATCCGTGCCACCAGTATAACTATTGATGCCATTCAAAGATAGCAACCCACTCCCTGTCTTAATCAACCCTAAGGTCCCCAGCACCTGACTTTGCAATAAAACAGATTTCCCCGAGCCAACGGAAATCGTGTGAGCCGATCCCAAAGTCAGATTTCCCCCTGTCAGCAAATAATGATCGGCAAAGCTCAAAGAACCCGCCAAGCTACCGTTGCCTAACAAAATTTGTCGCGGATTCGTTAAGGCCCCTGGATTTAGAATAGGCGTGCCAAAAAACACATCGTCAACCAGGGAGGGGACCCCCACATTCCAGTTAGCCGCTGTTCCCCAATTCAGATCCGTAGAGCTGCCAGCAGTCCAGTTAATCGTTACTGCGTGAAGTGGCATGGAGATCTGCCATAGCCCAGTCAGTAGGACTAGAAAGACATTCACGATGAAGCGATGATGACGCAGGCTTTTCATAAAAGGTTGGGGGAAAAGGAGCTACCTTGAGTCGCTGTGGTCTCATCCTGCGGTGTCAAACACCAGCGCACGACAAGTCTCAGACGGGGGGTTGGTTGAACTCAGGGAAGGCCCTTAAAATCAGCATTTTCAAAGAGGAGACGGCTGCGAGTAAAGATTTTTTTCGATTCCAAACAAAAATATTCCAAAAGATATGTAACCTAACTTTACCGCCCTACGCCTAACGGCTTATTCTCAAAAATGAGTTCCTTGCGAAGCAAAGTCCGAAACCTCCGGATTCTCATACGTCATGCAAATTGCACCTGCTCAGCACGATATGACAAACTCATATCGGTATTTTTAATTCCTCTTTATAACCGAATGTCTCATTCCTACCGAGTCACGCATTTTGTTCAGTTACAGCGGCGTTGGTGTGAATCTATGCGCCGTCGTTTTTTCTCAGGTTGTCTTGCCGCCCTAATTTTGACCGGAGCTTCAGCACATGCGGAATTCCGCGCGGGAGCTTTTGCGCAGGACATCTCGCCCAACCAGTTTCCGACGCCAGTGAATGGCGGCATGAAAGGAAATTTCGCTCAAGGCATTACCGATCCCATGCATGCTCGCTGCTTAGCGTTACACGATGGCAGACGCGCCTTGGTCTATGTGGTGGTAGATGCCTGCATGATTCCTCGCGAGATCTGCGAAGAAGCCAAAATCCTAGCCAGTCAGGCAACCAAGATACCTACGGCTCACATCCTCATCTCCGCCACCCACACTCACTCAGCAGCCACTTTGGCGGGAGTCTTCCAGAGTGACCCAGATCCTGAATACATCAAAACCGTAGCCCCGCGCATTGCTGCTGGAATCGCTCAGGCGGTGAAAAATCTAGAACCTGCCGAGTTTGGTTGGGCCTTCGGCAGTGACCCCGCCCACGTCTTCAATCGTCGCTGGCACATGAAAGAAGGCCAGTACTATGAGAACCCCTTTGGCATCACCACCGACCGGGCAAAGATGAATCCCGGTAACGTCAGCACCAGTGTTTCCGTCCCTACTTCCGCCGTGGATCAAGATGTCGCCGTCATGGCTGTCCGCTCTGTAGCGGATCAACGCCCCATCGGAGTTTTAGCCAATTACAGCCTGCATTACGTGGGTGGAAATACGGCCATCAGTGCAGATTACTTTGGCGCATTTGCCCGTGAGATCGCCACTCGACTCGGTGCGGGCGATTCCCGTTATGCAGGGAAACCCGCCTTTGTCGGCATTCTCTCCAATGGCACGAGCGGCAACATCAACAACATCAACTTCGGCTCTTCCATTCGTTACAAACGCAATCCCGGTGAGCAAATCAACATCGTCGCCCGCAGCGTAGCCGATGCGGCCGTCGGAGCCTATGAAACCATCAAATGGGAAAAAGAAGCCCCACTGGATTCAGAAGAAACAGACATCCAGTTAGGCGTGCGCAAAGGCACCGCACAAGACCTCTCTCAGGCGAAAGAGTGGCTGGCCACCATCCCCAAAGACAAGGATGGTCAGTGGGGCGATAAAAAAGCCATCTATGCCCGTGAAACCGTGCTCCTGGCTGATTATCCTGATACCGTCCCGGTCAAGCTTCAAGCGCACCGCATCGGCACCCTCAGCGTGGCCGCCATCCCATGCGAGGTTTTTGTCCAGATTGGTCTTCGTTTGAAACAAACCACCCCTTTTGCCCGCCACTTCACTATCTCCCTGGCCAATGGCTACAATGGTTATCTCCCGACCGAAGAAGACCACGCCATGGGCGGATATGAAACCTGGCGCGCCCGCAGCAGCTACCTGGAAGTCCCCGCAGCTGCGAAGGTGACTGATAAGCTTGAAGACATGCTCAGCGCACTCAAACGCCGCGCTCAGTGAGCCTACACCTAACCAAGGATGCGACTGCTTTCGAGAAGACTGGATTCCACTGAAAACGAAACTCCCAGCACCGTCGAGTCTTCCTCCCCTTCAGCGTCGCCGCCGCATCGCCCACATCACACCGCCCACCAGCACCAGCATCAGGCCAGAGGGTTCAGGCACGGGAGCAAAGTAATTGTTCACCACATAGCCCCCCACCGCAGCACCCGCTGTGGCTGCATCGGTGTGTCCCGTGCCGTAGCTTACGCCACCCCAGATCTGGCTCAGCCCCGCCTCCTCTGCCGCTTGGCTAAAGGAGTTATACATTCGTGTCATATCCGCCACGCCGTCACCATCCACGTCACTGCCCAGCATGAAGGCCACATCATCGCCTAAAAACTCTGCCAACACCCGGGCTGCCGCCGCACTCAGGGCACTCTGCTCAGAAAAATAGGCAGGTGAGTTTAGCTCTGCCAGCAAGGCCGTCCAGCCAGCATCGCCCAGGGTATCCAGATTGCCATCCGCCGCCCCGTTCACGATCGCCTGCAGCGGGCTCCAAAAGTCCACATCATATTTCGTATCCCAGGTCACGATGGCCGCATCCGCCATCGCCACATTCAGCGCAGCAAACAGGCGCGCACTCTCTTGCAGGCTTAGGCCCTCACTCGCGGCCACCGTTTGCGCCACTTGATTCCACAGCCCCGCCGTCGTCCCTGTCCCAGCCGCCGCAGCCCAGAAAAAGGCCGCATTGAGTTGGTCCGTCGTTCGCGTGCCACTGCTGCTTGCGCCCAGTTCCTTCACCTGATTGTAGTCCGCTGCATACTGGGCCGATTGAATGTAGGTCTCGATGGTCGCGGGCAGGTTACCATTGTAAGCCGCCGTGCTCGGGATGCCAAAGGTCGTCACCGCCCCCCACCCCGGCAGCACCTCCCCATTCGGCACCGTCGGCTGCCAGTGCCCAACCGTTCCTGTAGGTGAATACAAGGCCGTGTTTGAAGCCGCGTTGGAGTTATCTCCCGCCCGCCAGTTCAGCATACCATTACCCACCACCGTGCCAAAGTCCATCCCATCCACCCGCGCTTGATCATCCGCCAAGCCACTCAGTTGAGCCGAATACAGCGCGGCAAAGTCTCCCGTCAGGCTGGGGTACAGACCTTGCAGTACCGTGAAGGCCGCTGCCGCTGCTGCCGCATCCATGGAGGCCCCATCCAGCGCCGTTTCCCCAGGTCCCGTGTAACTGCCGCTGGCGTAAAGATTGTGATCTCCTGCGATGCCCTCCACAGCATTGTAGATCGCCGCATTCAGCATCGCCAAAGTTCGCGAGGCATCCGGCCCCGCTTGCGCATCCCCACGGATGGCCATCAGCGCCTGCGCATTCCAGTCGCTGATCAAGTCCGCCCGCGATGCCACTGTGCAGATGGCGAGGCACACGCCTACCAACCAGCCAGCTCGAAGGAAAGAGGAAGAACGCGGCATCATTAATGAGAGTATTTTGCCCTTTGGACATCTTTATTTCAAGCAAAAATTAGAAATACCATAACAACCTTACAGTTTATCTCTCCCGAAATACGCTTTGACGAAACCTCCCCCCGTCCGGTATATCCTTCCCTGTTACGACAGGGGCGTCCCATTGCAGGGGCTGAGATCTCGCCAGCGCGGGAAACCCTCCGAACCTGATTGCGGGTCATGCCGCCGAAGGGAGTCGCTCGGAGGTATCTCAGTGCTTGGCAAAGAAGCCCACGTCCCCTCGCTACTGCGCCCATTTTTTCTAATCCACTGCCAACAACCGCAAACAAGGCCATCCATGGCCAACGTTTGCTCCGCAAACTCCTCCTCATGATCGCCTCCAAAGACTCCTTCGAACCTCACTCCAGCGAGCAACTCCCCGCCTCTTCCCGCGTTTACGTCCAGGGCCAGATCCACCCCGACATCCGCGTCCCCATGCGCGAAATCAAGCTCAGCCCCACGAAGGCCTTCAACGGCCAGATCGAAGAAAACGCCCCCGTTCGTGTCTATGACACCTCCGGCCCCTGGGGCGATCCCGACTACAAAGGCACCGTCGAAACCGGCCTCCCTGCCCTCCGCAAACCCTGGATCGAAGCCCGTGGCGACGTCGCCCCCTATGAAGGCCGCGCCGTCGAGCCCCGCGACAACGGCTACCTCACCGAAAACCACGCCGAATACGCCGCCGCCAAGCGCGAAGGCCTCCTCAGCCCTCTCAAGGCCCCCATCAACGCCCAGCGCCAGCCTCTCAAGGCCAGCAAAGGCACCCCCGTCACCCAGCTCCACTACGCACGCCAGGGCATCATCACCCCGGAGATGGAGTTCATCGCCATCCGCGAAAACATGCGCCGCGCCCAGATCGCCGATCTCACGGACGACATCCTGCGCAACCGCCTGGACAAACAGCACGTCGGCTCCGCCCAGGCCCAGACCGCCTACACTCCCGGCATCTTCAATCGTTTCCCGCAAAGGATTCCCAACGAAATCACCGCCGAGTTCGTCCGCTCCGAGGTCGCCGCAGGCCGCGCCATCATCCCGGCCAATATCAATCACCCCGAGCTTGAGCCCATGATCATCGGGCGCAACTTCCTCGTCAAAATCAATGCCAACATCGGCAACAGCGCCGTCGCCTCATCCATCGAGGAAGAAGTCGAAAAAATGCGCTGGGCCACCAAATGGGGCGGCGATACCGTCATGGATCTCTCCACTGGCAAAAACATCCACGCCACCCGCGAGTGGATCCTGCGGAACTCCCCCGTGCCCATCGGCACCGTGCCCATCTACCAGGCCCTCGAAAAAGTGAACGGCAAGGCCGAGGACCTCACCTGGGAGCTTTTCCGGGACACCCTCATCGAGCAGGCCGAGCAGGGCGTGGACTACTTCACCATCCACGCCGGCGTCCTCCTCCGCTTCGTCCCCCTCACCGCCTCCCGCATGACCGGCATCGTCTCCCGCGGCGGCTCCATCATGGCCAAGTGGTGCCTCGCCCACCACAAGGAAAACTTCCTCTACACCCACTGGGATGACATCTGCGACATCATGGCCGCCTATGACGTCTCCTTCTCCATTGGCGACGGCCTCCGCCCCGGCTCCATCGCCGATGCCAACGACAAAGCCCAGTTCGGCGAACTCGAAGTCCAGGGCGAGCTCACCAAGCGCGCTTGGGCCAAAGGCGTCCAGGTCATGAACGAAGGCCCCGGCCACGTCCCCATGCACATGATCGAGGAAAACATGGCCAAGCAGCTCGAATGGTGCCACGAGGCCCCCTTCTACACCCTTGGGCCTCTCACCACCGACATCGCACCCGGCTACGACCACATCACCAGCGGCATCGGTGCCGCCATGATCGGCTGGTATGGCTGCGCCATGCTCTGCTACGTCACGCCCAAGGAACACCTCGGCCTACCTAACAAAGAGGACGTCAAAGCCGGCGTCATCACCTACAAACTCGCCGCCCACGCCGCCGACCTCGCCAAAGGCCACCCCGGTGCCCAATACCGCGACAACGCCCTGTCCAAGGCCCGCTTCGAATTCCGCTGGGAAGACCAGTTCAACCTGTCTCTCGATCCCGTCACCGCCCGCGAATACCACGACGAAACCCTCCCCCAAGACGGCGCCAAGTCCGCCCACTTCTGCTCCATGTGCGGCCCCCACTTCTGCTCCATGAAGATCACCGAGGACGTCCGCAAATACGCCGCCGAAAACGGCATGACCGACGACGAGGCCCTGAAAGCCGGGATGGATGAGAAGTCGAAGGAGTTTGTGGAAAAGGGCGCTGAGGTTTATCAGCCAGCCTAAATGCCCTTCACTAAGATGGACTCTCCCACCCTCCATCTTTTGCAGGTTGTAATGGTGCGGGCAAAACTACTTTGCCCGCGCCTACCTCAGTCAATTTCCTTCGCCTCCCCGGTTTCTCAATGCCGATGAAATCGCAAGGGGCCTTTCTCCATTGGATCCTGCCTCCATGGCCATCAAAGCAGGTAAACTCCTGCTGCATGAGATCGAAGGTTGTCTCTCTGCTGGCCAGTCATTCGGGCTGGAGAGCACTCTGAGTGGGCAGGGCCATGTCCGTTTGCTAGAGCGCGCCCAGGCCTTCGGTTTTCAGATCGAGATTCATTTCCTCTGGATTCCCTCTCCCACCCTGGCCATTCGCAGGATTGCTCGGCGAGTCAGGAAAGGCGGTCATGCCATACCTTCCAGCGATGTCCACCGTCGCTATTCGCGCAGCCTGGAAAACTTCGCTCACATCTATGCACCGCTGGCTGGGACCTGGCTTCTATGGGACAACACAGCAAAACCTCCCCGCTTGCTACTGCATTCAGGTCAGGCTAGTCTTATTGAGTTGCAAAGCCAGCTTCTGCCATGAAATCGGTTCCAAAAGTCATCCCACCCATCCATGGTGATCTCATGGCCGTTCAACGTGGCCTCGCTGCGGCTAAGATCATGGCCCGAAACCTCACCGCAGAACACAAACGCTGGCAAATGCCCCTGCTGACTTGGAAACAAGGCCAAGTGATTAAAGTCAGAGTCTCAGGGCGTTGACATCAAAGGATATTCCTCAAAAAAACATCTTACTAAGGCTTTCGTGATGCACCTTCTTCCTGGCAAAACGTGCTGCTACGTCACACCCAAGGAGCACCTCGGCCTGCCAAATAAAGACGACGTCAAAGTCGGTGTCATCACGTATAAACTCGCCGCCCACGCCGCCAAAGGCCACCCCAGAGCCCAATACCGCCACAACGTCCTCTCCAAGGCCCGCTTTGAACCGAGCTGGATGGCGGACGGCGAGTTAGACAGGCTGCAAGCCTGCCCGCAGGGCGATCTCGCCGAGAGGCGAAGAGATCGTCAATTCCGCTGGGAAGACCAGTTCAACCTCGCCCTCGACCCCATCACCGCCCGCGAATACCACGACGAAACATTGCCCCAGGACGGCGCAAAGTCGGCTCACTTCTGCTCCATGTGCGGCCCCCATTTCTGCTCCATGAAGATCACCGAGGACGTCCGCAAATACGCCGCCGAACAGGCCATCTCCGAGGAAGAAGCGCTTCAGCGTGGGATGGCGGAGAAGTCGAAGGAGTTCGTGGAAGCAGGAGCGGAGGTTTTCGCGAAGGCGTGAGCGCGGGCATCTCAGTTACATCCATAACGGCTCCGATAACCTTCGCTGCATCATGTTCTTCTATCATGATACCCATGAAAACCGGCGACGACTCTCGCTTGGAATATGTAGATGCTCATCGAGTGGCCCGACCTTTGACTTAAAGAGTCTTATTAATGAAGGACGAATTAAGGATCCGCATAACAAAGCTGTGAACTTAACGACGCCTGATGTACGTATTCTCAGATCTGACCCTGAGCCGGAAGGCAGTGGATACGGGAAGACCTTTATATTTGCAGTTAACTCCGATCATGAAATCAGGATTGCACTTGATAGTGACCGCTCAGTGGTCGGCTCGGTAAAACATGAGACGCTTTTTCATAACGCAGATGTTTTGGCTGCTGGCGAGATTGCCATTCGTGATGGCATCATTACCCGAATAAACGACATTTCAGGCAGCTATGTCACTGATGGCGCGCTAGAGGCAAAGCCAAGTTTCTCAGTTGCTGTATTGAAGGCATTCAATCTTCAAAAAAGATGCCACAAAAAAGATGCCAGGCAAACAGTGCTTGTAATTACACCTTTTCTGCTATAACCTCATCCCATGAAAACCGCCCGAACCCTTGATCCTCAAGCCGATCTGCTTGAGCAGCAGCTCATCGGCATCAATGCCAAAACCGCCCCCTACCCTGCCGCGCGGTCCTGGTCCGGTGGACGGCGGCGAATGGTCGGCAAGGGCGCTCTGGAAAGCTACACCTACCACGTCATGTCGCGCACTTGCGGCGGCGAGGTTTTCTTTGATGACATCGACAAGGAAGCCCTCAAGCGCTTGCTCTGGCGGTTGGCGGACTTTTCAGGGGTCAAGCTGGTCACCTACTGCATCATGGGAAATCACTTCCACGCGCTCGTCGAGGTACCGCGACGCGAGGTCTGGCTGGAGCGTTTTGCCGGACCCACTGGCGAGGAAAAGCTCTTCGAGCACTTGCGCCTACTTTACAGCAAAACCTACATCGCCTTTCTGCGCGAGCAGATCCATGAGCTGCGTCGCCTAGGCATGCATACCCTGGCCCAGGAGAAACTGGAGGCGATCAAGAAGCGCTTTTGTAACCTGTCCATCTACGTCAAAGAGGTCAAAGAAAGATTCAGCCGCTGGTTTAACAAAAGACGTGGCAGGCGCGGCACCTTGTGGATGGACCGTTTCAAAAGCGTGATGGTGGAAAGCGGCGGTGAAGCTCTGCGGACGATGGCCGCCTACATTGAGCTCAACCCCGTGCGAGCCAGCCTAGTAGATGATCCCAAAGACTATCGGTGGTGCGGGTATGGTGAGGCGGTAGGTGGCAGCCGGCGAGCCCAACGAGGCCTCTGCAAGGCCGTGGCCAAACCCGTGGACGGGTGGCAAAACGGCGGTGGAGCTGAGACGTATCGTTGCCTGCTACATGCGGACGGTCAGGAAGTGCGAGATGCGCAAAACGAAACCGTTGTTAGGCCTGGCATGACTGCGGACAAAGCCCGGCAGGTACTAGCCGAGAAAGGCAAGCTGAGTCCAGCAGAACTGGTGCGACTACGCGTGCGCTACTTCACCGATGGGCTGGTGCTAGGCAGCCAAGAGTTCGTGGAAAGTGTGTTTACAGAGAATCGAAATCTCTTTGGACCAAAAAGAAAAGATGGAGCCCGGAGACTGCGCGAATGCAGTGGCAACCTCTTTTCCCTGCGACGATTAAGACTGCAAGCGGTGGGGTAAGCAGGGAGCTGAAGGAAGGTGGAGAGAAGAAGACGCCCTCTGTGGCCAGGTCATCCTCGACGTTTATGGAACGATAATGAGATGGCTACAATGGCGTCATGAAACCAGACGCGGCGCAACGCATCCCTAGCTGTTAGTTAACGTCAGAAAAAAACCACTGAAGCATGCATCGCAGGCTTGGGCGTGAGACTTCCCGCCAAGGGCCTGGACTTCCTATACTCGTTGAAGGTGAGGCTCGCTTTTGTCGGTTCCATCTCAACCGTGCAGGCAACACCCATGGCCACCAGGAGGCGCGGACTTCTTCAAGCTCGACATCCACCCTCGCGAGGTTGCCTAGGAAAAAATTTCCGCTTTTACATTGCCAGAGCTTAGAGCTTGGCGATTAGTCTTCGATGGCTCGATTAAGCTACACTCACGGTTTTGATCTGATCTTCAAATTGCTTCTTCTCGGATTGCTCTTCACCCTCTTTGTCTATACAGGCGACTTCGTGACTTACCATCGTGAAGACTTGAAACCTTATGGCATCACCGGGGATTGGGTCGATTTACTGGCTGTTTTGTCATCTCTGCTTCTTGCAGCTGGCGTGGTTTACATATTGAGACGTACACCTCTGCCACTGGTGCCAGCCTTTTTATACGTCCGGTGGTCGTTGCGAACCCCCATCCGATGGGCAGAAGTGCACCAGATCGCATTTCTTTTTGTGCCCTCGCAAGACGGAACATGGCATACGCTTCAACATCTGAGGAAACTTCCTCAAGATCAACGGCGTGACGCGCTTTTCAAACTAGCAGCCACGCTTCGCTAACGTCCAAGCATGTAAGGTGCTCGAAAACGGGGTGGCGGAGAGGGTGGGATTCGAAGCCTCCTAGTAATCCCTATTTTAAAAGCCTTTGGAGCCCTATTTTTGATTTACACCAACTCTACACTAAAAGTTTGTGTAGAATCCCCTGCCCTACAGGCAGGCTTTGATCAGGGCTAGCAGACCGGGGAGGGGCATGCTGGCGCTCATGTTTTGGCTGCTCCATTCGACGCTTTGGCTGTTGCGGCCATCCAATTTCAGGAGGCTCGTGGTCTGAGGCTTCGGTTCACCGTCATAGTCGAGAGTGACTCGGAGGGCGGTATGACCTTCGTCGTTTTTGAGGTCTAGGATCCGGCAGTCTTTGCTGTCCCAGCGACCTGGA
>NZ_JACHIF010000004.1:0-104848 GCF_014203045.1 Prosthecobacter dejongeii | reverse complement strand
AGCTGCGAAACTCGCCCGTGAACAGGAAGCGGCAGAAAAGGCTGCTGAGAGAGCCCGTCTCCAGGCCGAGAAGGAAGCTGCTGCTTTAGCCCGCGCTCAAGCCGCTGCGGAAAAAGCCGCTGAAAACGCACGTCTGCAGGCTGAGAAAATCGCAGCACGCCAGGCCGCAGCCGAAGCGAAAGCTAAAGCGGATGCCGAACGTGAGGCCGCCAAAGAAGCGGCCCGCGAACTGGCACGTCGCGAACTGGAAGCAGTGAAAGCCGCTGCCGCCGCCCTGAAGGCCAAGCAGGATGCTGAGAAAGAAGCAGCCCGAATGGTCGAAGAAGAAGCCAAAGCCCGTCGCGAAGCCGCTGCGGCTAAAGCCCGTGCTGAACAAGAAGCCAAAGAACGCGCCCGCCGCGCCGCAGCCCTAGCCGCCATCGCTGCCGAAAAAGCCGCCATGGAAGCTGAGAAGCAGCGCACGGCAGCAGAAGCTATCGCGGAGAATGCCGAACCAACCTAAAAAATTCATCAAACACACAGTTCCGCATCCTCCTGGTTCATCTCGTTAGGTTTTCATTGACGAGTCTGAAACTTGGCTAGGCGCATAAAGTCATTTCAAAATGACCTTCCTTCATGATTATTCTCTATTACCTTCTGGGATACTACGTTATTGGCCTGGTCATCATGGGCGCGCTCAGCATTCGGCAATGGAGGCTGACCCGAAACTTTGTATCTCCCCAGACCACCCGCGAGTTCTTGGTCAATTGGCTCGCTTCGGCTGGGTTATGGCCATTGATCGTATTTTTCACGTTCCAACAGGGATTGCCAAAGTTCGAAGATACTGAAGACAACCCGCAAGGTCGCTTGCGCAAGAGGCAGTATGATTCACGACGTGACTTCGCCCGCAAGATTCCTCCCTGCGGGGGAGTCATCCGCATGGTCGCGGCCGACTATCCAGATAACACAGAGTCCGTGGGAGTGTTTTACTTCGAATCTGCAGATGCTTGGCAGGAAATGTACGAGCGTGTGAACGCCTGCCCCACCCTTCAAAATGACGATGAAGGGCACCTACTCCTATGGCTCTCAAAGAGAAAAAGGGCTCATTCAACCCCAACCGATGTGCCGATGGGTTTTCCGCGTTTTACAGTCTGTGCCGATAAACTCATCCGCCAGGGGCTTTCCCGAGCGGAATGCTTGATCTGCAAGCAGGTTTATCCGGTCCAGCGATTAATCTACCGAGATGATGCGAGTGGTCAAAAGGCTCAATTCCATGAGACCTTATGTCCGAAAGGTCACACCCTTTTGCGGGAGTTACGAATGCGCTTTTTCTAATACAATCAGCCCCCCATGAAGATGCGGCCCCTCCAAATGAGCGATAAAGCTCAGGCTTCATCCGGAATCTCCGGCTCCACCAACTGGGCCAGGAGGATCAGCGATTCCTGCCAGCCTTGATAGCAAGCTGCCGCAGGGATCATCGCAGGCACACCTGCTTGGGTGATGTTCAATTCGGTGCCGCAAAAGACTTCCTTTAACTCCACCGTCACCTGCATTTCTCCTGGCAGATTCGGGTCTTCAAACTTGTCCGTGTAGCAGATGCGCTCGTTGGGGATGAGCTCCGTGTAGGTGCCGCCAAAGGAGTGGCTAGAGCCCGTGGTGAAATTGGTGAAGGACATCCGGTAGGTGCCGCCGACTTTGGCTTCCAGGTGATGCACCTTGCCGGTAAAACCATGGGGCGGCAGCCACTTGGCCTTGGCATCGGCATCGAGAAACGCGCGATAAACTCGTTCAGGTTTGGCACGAAGAACGCGGTGAAGATGGATGGTATGAGTGTCGGTATTCATGAGGGTAAAGAGTGGGATTCAATTCAATGACGAACGAGCACGAAGCTAAAGGACATTCTTCGGCCCATGATTTCATTGGGGCCGTCTGTAGCCGCACCAGCGCCCTTTTTGAGTGAGTTTCTTCTGATAAGCCACCGCCCAGCCGTCCGTAGTTATATCCCCCTTTTTAAGATCCGAATGACGATACCCGAATTGACCAGCCCACGCGCGAGGGTCCTGCATGTCTTGAGCCTTGGAATGATGCTGGCGATGCCCTGTGCAGCCGCGGAGAAAGTGGCCGATGCGGAATTCGCCGCGCAGCAGGCGGAGGCTAAAAAGTCCTTTAAAGAGGGGGTGGTGCCGTTTGTGAAGACTTACTGCATCGAGTGCCACGGCAATCGGCGCACGAAAGGTGGACTGAACCTGGAGCCTGCCTTGAAAAATCCGGGGGAGTCCTCCGCCAGTCGGAAATGGATGCAGGCCTTCGCCAACGTGAATGCCCATGACATGCCGCCCGATGATTCAGACCAGCCAGCCAAGGAGGAACGGCAGCGATTTCTCGATAGCCTGGGCAAAGTCAAGTATCTCAGCGCCAAAGATCCCGGGCCGTTTGTCATCCGTCGCCTGACCAAAATGGAGTATGGCCATACACTGCACGACCTCTTCGGAGTGGATGCCAGCGTGGCCCAGGAACTGCCCGATGAAGTGGCGGGCCAGGGTTATCTGAATTCCCTGTCGCCCATGCAGACGGAGCAGTACCTCTCCATCGCCAACGAGGTGCTGGATCGCATCCTGGCCCCAGCGGGCAAGCCGCCCACGGAGATGCAAAAACGTTGGTTAGGCCAAACACCCGCCCCAGGAGCCGATGAGCGTGAAGCAGCCAAAAAGGTGGCCCGCTCACTGGCGCGGAGTGCCTACCGTCGTCCGCCCTCGGAGCCCGAGGTGGACACGCTGCTGGGAGTCTTTGATCTAGGCCGGTCTAACCAACTGGACTATCAGGAATCGCTGCGACTCATGCTCAAGGCTGTACTTGTCTCCCCACAGTTCCTTTACATCACTCCGGCCAAGGAGGCCGAACCGGGCCAGACCATTGTGCCTTTGGATGACTACCACCTCGCCTCGCGTCTCTCTTATCTTCTTTGGGCGACCATGCCCGATGCGGAGCTTTCCGCCCAGGCTGATGCAGGCACGCTGCACCAACCGGAAGTGCTCAAGGCGCAGGTCAAGCGCATGCTGGCCCATCCTCGTGCGCGGGCCCTGTTCGATGGTTTCGGGGCGCAGTGGCTGGGCCTAGGCAGCCTGGATAGCAAGACCTTCGATGCCAAAAAATTCCCGCAGATGACCCCTGCCCTGCGCATGGCCATGTATGACGAGGCGCGGCTTTTTTTTGACAGCATCGTGCGGGGGAACCTCAGCGTGGTGGCCTTTGTGGATAGCGACTACACCTTCCTCAATGACACGCTGGCTCAGGTCTATGGCCTGGAGAAAGAAGTCACCGGGCCCAAGATGCGCAAGGTGAAGCTGACGAATGCAAATCGCGGCGGCATCCTGGGTATGCCGGGCATCTTGGCCACCACCTCGTTCCCCAATCGCACCAGCGCCGTGAATCGTGGCGTGTGGGTGCTGGAGCAGGTCCTGGGGGAGCACGTGCCCCCTGCCCCGCCGAATGTCCCCGCTCTGGAAAAACAGAACCAGAAGACCGTGGCCAACCTGACCCTGCGGCAGCGCACGGAACTCCACCGCACCAATGCCGTCTGCGCCAACTGCCACAAGATCCTGGACCCCATCGGCTTTGGTCTGGAGAACTTCGATGCCATCGGTCGCTGGCGTGATCAGGATGATACCGGCGGGGCCATTGACGCGGCGGGCGAGCTCCCAGGCGGCAAACGCTTTTCCTCCCCCCAGGAACTCAAAGCCATCATCGCTGCACGAAAGGACGATCTAGCCCGTAATTTAACTGAGAAACTCCTAGCCTACGCCCTGTGTCGCCAGCTCGAAGGTTATGACAAAATCGTGGTGGATCAGCGCCTGAAAACCATCGCCCAGGACGGTTATCGCATGCAGACACTCATCACCGAGATCGTCACCAGTTACCCTTTCCTCAATCGTCGCGTCCAAGACTGAATCCCCACTTCCCATGACCCGCAAACACCTCATTGATCGCCGCACGTATTTGAAAGGCATCGGCGCTTCCCTCGGCCTGCCTCTTTTAGAGACCATGGGCTGGGCAGATTCGGTCAAAGGCAGGGCTCCGGTCAAGCCGCCCGTGCGCCTCGGGTTCATGTATATGCCGCATGGCGTCATCCCAGATCAGTTCTGGCCCACCTCCCCTGAGAGCTACCTGACAGCCCCGCCGCCTGCGCTGGAGTCTCTGCGGCCAATCCTGGATCAGTGCCTGCTCATGAAGGGCATCTCCGGTGTCCCGATTGCACCCTTCAATGGAGCCCCGCATGCGCTGGAGCTTTCCACCTGGCTCACCGCCTGCCTGCCAGACCCGAGCAAGCGCAACCAGATCCACATCGCCATCTCGGCGGATCAGATCGCCGCGAACTACGTGGGCGCAATGACTTCCCTGCCCTCGCTGGAACTGGCGACCATGCCGCAGACGCACAAGGAAAATCAGGAAGGCCTGAATGAAGGTTACTACTCCCATTGCAGCTACCGCTCGCCCACCCAGGCCGTTCCGGCAGAGATCAATCCCCGCAACGTACTGAATCGTTTGTTCGGCAAATCCGACGCTTCCGGCAGCACCACAAAGGCCGATCCACTGGACCGCCAGATGCTGGATCTCGTCATCGGCGGAGCCCGGGACCTGCGCAAAAAACTGCCGCAGAACGACCAGCACAAGCTGGACGAATACCTCGACAGCGTCCGGTCGGTGGAGCGGCGCATCGCCGCCA
The DNA here is from genome assembly GCF_014203045.1 of Prosthecobacter dejongeii. NCBI lineage: Bacteria > Pseudomonadati > Verrucomicrobiota > Verrucomicrobiia > Verrucomicrobiales > Verrucomicrobiaceae > Prosthecobacter > Prosthecobacter dejongeii. The sequence goes on along the minus strand of NZ_JACHIF010000004.1, from coordinate 100,146 downwards.
TCGAAATGCGCCAGAAAGAGTCGGCCCTAGAGAAAGCCGGAGTCGCCTCCAGCAAGCGCAGCGCCACGGATTCCCCACCCATTGAGATCCGCATTCCCGAGGGCGACAAACGCAGCGAGTACATGCAAGTCATGTGCGACCTCAACGTGCTCGCCTTCCAGACGGATACCACCCGCGTCAGCACCTACATCGGCTCCACGCCCAATGGTGTCTCGTATCCGGAGCTCGGCTTCACCGACACGCATCACTCCCAGACGCATCACAACCACAAGGCGGATCAGGTGGCCAAAGTCGCCGCCATCACCGCCTTTAACATCACCCAGTTTGCCTACATGGTGAAAAAGATGGCCAGCCTCCGCGAAGGCGACGGCACCCTCCTGGACAACTGCCTCATGATGTGGGGCTCCGGCCTCGAAGACGGCAACGACCACAGCCGCAAAAACCTCCCCTTCATCATCGCCGGCAAAGGCAGCGGCTCCGTGAATACCGGACGCTTTCTGGCCGATACCCAAGGCAATCAGGGGGATTTGCTGACGACGCTGCTCACCTGCGCAGGCGTGCCGCTGGACCGACCCATTGGGATTGCGACGAAGAGGATTGAAGAGGTCTTAAGAAGCTAAAAAAATAAAAATCAATCCTCGGCTATTAGCAATTCACACAAATAACAATTTAGCTCCGATTTGATACCTCCACCCAAACCAGCTTTCACCGTTGCATAAACTGTATTTAAATCGGCTTTTAAAAGACGGATTTTTCGTGAGGCAAGCGCATAAAGGAACTCAGTCAAAGCTTCAGCACGTGGATTGGAAGGAGACTGTAATATTTTCGAAATTGTATCAGCCATTTGACCGCTCAAAATTTGCGACATCTGGTAATCCAACTCTTGATGAGATGCTGCCCTTAAAATCGCAGATTGAATGACTCCATCGCTGTAGCGAAAAAATAAAGAAGGTGAGAGTACGCAGCGCCTGTGTGGCTGCTGCTCAAGCTTCCGAGCACGGTCATTTGTGGTTCGCAGGTGGTGCAATGTCGCTTGAATTGCGAAAAAGGCATCGGCTTGAGAAAATTTCAAAGACTGATTCAAGCCTTCTGTATAAACAGAATTATTTCGTAACTGTAATTTGGGGATGCTACATGAATTAGATCCCATAAATACCTCATCTAACAAACCATTTTTCACGCCCTCTTGGATAGTGCCTATTCTATTTTCAATAGCTAAAACCAATGCATTCTGAGTCATTTTTTTAGCTCGAATTGCCTCCAATTGCTTCATCCAAAACAAAAACTCCTCTTCCCAAGGAGTCTTAACTTGGCGATGATGAATTGGGCTTTGTATGTCACAACAGCTGTAAAATCCAAATTCGACTCCAGATTGTGAATAGACAAGATTACTTCTTATTTCTTTAAATACTTGTTGAGAGGCACAAGCTGTTAAACCAACCAAGAAACTTAATGCGTGATTTTGCTGAAAATTTCTTGCAATTTGAGCTACATCCAAAAGTTGCGTTCCGTCGGTCAAAATACCGGCAACAATCAAAGTGCTTTTTTCTGAGCTTTTTTCAACCAAAGGCAAAGCTACTGATCCATTTGTAAGTAACCGAGCGGGAATATATTTTATATTTTTGCTAGATTTTTCGAACTTCCTGAGCTTTCTGATCGTGCTCTTTATGCGTCTAACCAACATCTTAGACGAATCATCTTCAAAGTATATAACATAAGAGAGCGATGCTGCGATTGAATTGAGCAATATTTGGTTCAATCTTTTCAAAAACGGACTATTATTGAAACAAGCTTTATCAAGCTTGAAAATAGTAGGCTTTGGTGGTGGCGATGACATAGAGTCATCCGCAGGATCTGATACGTTACAAGTAATTGCGTTTCGACCGACGAATGATTTCTTAAAATCTACCCACCATTTGGGAATATCCTCTATCTTCAGATTGACGTCATGAATTTGGGGATTTTCCGGCATAAAAGCCTCGGCTTGAATGTGTACAGCAAGAGAATGCGGTGCGAATGAACCTCGATCTCCTACCTCGGTAACAGTCGCTGCAGGGAATCCATCTACATTCCCGGGCCTGATTGTGAGATCACAGATAGTGTTCTCCGGAGGTTCTTCTAAACCAAGGTAAAAAACGGTGCGTATCTTTCCATCTGAAATACCCAACTTATCAATCAAGTGTTTAGCCATGCCTCCGCCGCTTGAGGCAGAGATGAGAATCAATGATTGATCTTTGTATAATACGGTATTTGAAGATAGACCTTTGTAAGACTCATAGCTCTGAATTGTCGGGGATATGCGGGCTGATTCAGGTGCTAACATATTATGCAGATGGACCGACGCATATGCGATCGAGTTGATTGTCGAGCTGTCAGTGTAAATATATTGAGTATTGTTTGTTACGCTTGACAGCAACCATAAGGAAATAAACTCGATCTCTATACCATTAACGAGGACTGAGCCGGTTCGCATAAAGCGGTCAGTGTGTTTTAGAGAAGGTTTTACATAATGATGTGAATCAGATGCCTCGAGCATTCCCTGATGCTTGATGAATATTTGATAGCAGCCGCGCCTTCTTATTTCTTTTATAAGCTTAGACTCGATTTTTTTCCCATTTTCATCCCGGATGCATCCACAATGATCATAAACAAGCAGTGAAGGAGATATATCTAAATTTTTTGATCGGTTGATTAAAATGCGGTCTTTTGATCTCCCTTTTTTTAACAATGGGGCAATCGAATTTAATTGATACAGTGGAATTAAAAAAATAACGCGGTCAGATATAGGACTCCACGAATAATGACCATCAATCGCTCTATAAACATCCTCGTCCAAGACTTTATAAGTCCCGAAGAAAAAGACTGTCGTTCTCTGCACGGAGGTGGATTTCGAGACGTTATCCACTAAATCAAAGCTAAAGCATGTATTCACTGCACGATCTCCTTTACTGGCACTATGATTGTGAAAAATGATCCAGAAGCGACAGGGTGAGGAGAAGGCGATTTTAGTCGTGTATTCCAGTCATTCATGAAGAGTAAATGTAGCATTTTCGCATATCTTTTCTCCTGAGGCTCTAATTCCAGGGCTGCAATTTTTTCATCATCTAGTGGGTCGATAAAAAAATCTCTAAAAACTGACAACCTGTTACCTTTATATTTAATTAACCCACGGCATCGGTTTATTAGTTTTATGCTGTCATATAAACCTCTACCTTCATTTGATTTAGGGCTCCTCCCGGATGCTAAAAGCAAGCACTGCCTTGTTGCCTTTAACTCTTCAGAGATGCTCTTTGGAGCTCTCTTAAGAAAATGCTTAGCCAGAGTAGGCCCGTTGTCGAATATTGTTATTTCAAGAAACGCTGTATCCTCATATCCGTCTGCCTTTTGAAAACGCTTCAAGTAATCATTAATTGGATTATCTTCCCCTACTTGACTGTAAAGTGGTTTGGTGGACTTCACTTCTCGTGCGTGCACATGAGTCAATATACCTCTTATCGAGTTCCCATATTGTTTTGTCCCCCATCGGCCTGCGTTTTCAAAAAGCTCATATGCAAAGCGAGCAACACTATCTATAAAACCCTTGAGTGCAACGGGGTGAGGTATGGGGGATTGTGTCTTGATTATAGCTTGTCTTTTAAACATGATTTCCAAAAAAGCTGAATAGCTGGCTTTCATTGGAGATCTCGTCTGCTCGCGGCGAAGATATAATTTCGTGTAATCTTCTAAGATGTTTTCGCCATACTCAATAAAATCATCAACCACAACGAACATTCTTAAGTTCTTAATGGTGGGTTGACCTGAGGTAATTATGTCAGTTTGAGATAGGGCCTGGTTTACAAAATCCTCAGCTATTACGCCGCCCTTGATGTCAGTAAATACCCTTGCGTTATCCAAACCCCATTTTCTCAATCGCAGAGCAAGAACAAATCCGTGTTCTTGATTGAATAAATTATTCAATTGAATTTGAACTTGGTCACTGTCTTCGCGACTAGGTATGTGAGTTGTTATAGAGGCATCCGGACATTTATCTGCCCATGTTAAAATGAACTGGATTAATTCCCCCTTACCTCCCAATCTATAATCTTTTAAGTCGGTAGGTAATTTTAAAGAAATGTTTGCTTTTTCATCCTGATATAAAGCTTCATATAAAGCAGCTATTGAATTCACATTTTGCGAGCTGTGAACTACAATGGACTGCGTAGGCGCTTGATTCATGTTTGCATTTTTAAATCTATGAAATGAGTTTTAACAAGAAACTTTCAGCCCTAATCGAAAAAATAATTAATCCAAATAGACTTATTTAACGTTTGTTTTGCCTTTGCACCTCACTTCCCCATAACACCCTTGAGGAAAAGCAGCCGGTTCGGTCGTCGCTCTGCGACTTTGGGATCTTGATTGAGATGTGGCTGCGGGTGCACCCACCTTGAAAGGTGGGCCTATGACACGGCCGTCGCTCTGCGACTGGAAGGCTTGAATTCAACCAAGCAAAGCTATGGATTGCGCAGCCTTGGTCATGGGGGGTTCGTCTCTCGTTTTGGAAACAGGTATCCATGAGTTCCTGCCGTCCTGCAAAGTGGCCTCGACAGACTTTTATCAATTCCCCACTTCGGGCAGCAGGGCTTTCAGCTTCGCCCAAACCAAGTCGGCGATTTTCTGTTGGCCTTCGGCGGTGGGGTGGATGCGGTCGGGTTGGTTGAGTTTTTCATCGCCGCCGACGCCTTCGAGGAGGTAGGGGAGGAGGTCGGTTTTTTCGGCGGTGGACACTTTGGGGAACACGGCTTTGAAGGCCTCGACGTATTTGGGGCCGAGGTTGTCGGGCATTTGCATGCCGGCGATGAGGATTTTGATGGTGGGGTTCTTGGCGCGGGCTTTGGCGACGATGCCGGTCAGATTCTTTTCCGTCTGATCGGGGGAGACGCCGCGCAGGCCGTCATTGCCGCCGAGGGCGATCACCAGCACGTCCGCGCCTTTCGGGCCCAGGGCCCAATCAATCCGCCGGAGGCCGCCTGCGGTGGTATCGCCACTCACACCGGCATTCACCACCTCATAGGGCAGGCCCTCGGCATCCATTTTCTTTTGCAACAAAGCTGGGTAGGCCTGATCACGATCCAGGCCGTAGCCGGCGGAGATGCTGTCGCCTAAAACGACGATTCTTTTTTTTCCTACGGCTGCGGTTTGGGCGGGCAACGTAGCCATCCAGCCAAGAGACACTGACATCAGCAGTCCGAACACCAGCCATTTCATCCATGTCATCTGCCAGACTAGAATCATCGACTGCGGCTGTCAAACGGCCCATCCTGGAGATCCAGGCGCTCCAAAAAATCTACCGCAACCCCCAGCATGAGCTGACGGTACTGAACGACATCAACCTGACGCTGGAAGCGGGCGACACGCTGGCGATCACCGGCCCCTCAGGAAGTGGCAAGACCACGCTGCTGGGGCTGTGCGCGGGCCTGGACGATGCCACGTCGGGCTCACTGAAACTCGACGGGCAGGCTTTCGAAAACCTTTCCCAGGATGCGCGGGCAGCGCTGCGCAACAGGCTGGTGGGTTTCGTTTTCCAAAACTTCCAACTCATCCCGACACTGACGGCCCTGGAGAATGTGCTGGTGCCGCTGGAACTGCGCGGTGAAACAGGTCGCCAAAAGGTGGCCGAAGCCCTGCTGCACGAAGTGGGCTTGGGCAAGCGGATGGGGCATTACCCCGCCCAGCTTTCGGGCGGCGAGCAGCAGCGTGTGGCCTTGGCACGGGCCTTTGTGCATCGCCCAAAGATCTTGCTGGCCGATGAACCCACCGGCAACCTGGACGCCGCCACCAGCGCACCCATCGTGGAGATGCTGTTCCGGCTGAATCGTGAGGCAGGCACGGCGCTGGTGATCGTGACACACGACCCCGGCCTAGCGGCCAAAGCCCGGCGCGTGGTGAAGATGGAGGGTGGAAAGATCATCGCGGAGGAAGAAAATGCCGTCTGATCCACGCCCGCTCCCGACCCACCTCATCCCTGCCCTGCTGCATCCCTGGACCTGGCAAATGGCGTGGCGGGACAGCCGCACGCAGCGCCTGCGCTTGCTCATTTTCTCCCTCGCCATCGTTTCCGGCATTGCTGCACTGGTCGCCATTCATTCACTGAAAGGCAGTGTCGAAACCGGCATCAAGACCCAGGCCAAAGAACTCCTGGGTTCGGATCTGCAGGTTTCTTCGTCGCAGCCGATCAAGGCGGAGGAGTTTGACAAGCTGGCCAAGATTTCCTCCCGGACCACTCGTGAGGTGGCTTTCCCATCCATGATGACCTTCCCCAATGGCGGGGCCCGGCTGGTGAACGTGCGTGCCCTCGAAGGGGAGTATCCCTACTATGGAAAAATCGAAACCCTGCCTGCGGATGCCTGGCAGCGCCGTGCGGATGAACCGGGTGTATTTTTAGAGGCCGCTCTTTTGGAGCAATTCCAGGTGAAGCCGGGTGACGAGATCGAGCTGGGGCGACTGCATCTGAAGATTCTCGGCAGCATCCTCAACTCCCCGCCGCGCGCGAGCCGCTTCAGTGGCATCGCCCCCGAAGCGTACGTTCACCTGGCTGATATCCAGCAGAGCGGACTCATCGGAGCCAACAGCATGGTGACGCATCTGGTCCATCTCGAGACCGCCCAAAAAACTCCCTCCGCCGAACTGAAGGAAAACCTGCGCCGCGAATTCCCCACCGCATCCTGGCGCCTGGAGACACCGGAGGACCGCCAGGAAACGCTGGGTGATGCCCTGGATCTGTTTCAACGATACCTAGGCATCCTGGCGCTGGCATCCCTGGCTCTCGGTGCGCTGGGGGTGGCGGGGGCGGTGCAGTCTCACATCAACCGCCGCGTCACCACCATCGCCATCCTGCGCTGTCTCGGCGCGCCCCGGCAGCTCGCTGCCGCTGTTTACATCGCCCAGAGCGCCACGCTGGCCCTTCTGGGTGCCATTCTGGGGGCGGGCCTGGGGGTGCTTTTGCAAACGGGTCTGCTGGTGCTGTTTAAAGACAGTCTTCCAGTGGCTGTGGAGGCCGCCCCCGAGTGGGCCATCGTCTTTCGCACCACCCTGGCGGGTCTGGGTGTGTGCTGTGGATTCGCGCTCATCCCCATCCTGAAAATCCATCGCATTTCACCCGCCGCCACGTTGCGCAGCGGCAGCTTTTTGCCCGGCAACCCTCTCCGCACGTTGCCAGTCTATTTGCTTCTCACCGCCCTGCTGCTCCTGCTGGCCCTAACCAATGATGCGGATTGGAAACGTGCGGTGCTTTTGGTTGGCGGACTTGGCGCTGCCTTTGCCCTGGTCATTGGAGTAGCTCGGGCGCTCATGGCCGTCACGCGCCACATCGTGCGGCCAAGCTGGCCTTACCTCCTGCGGCAGGGCATTTCCAATCTTCATCGCCCGGGCAACCAGACTTTGCTGTTCCTGCTCTCGCTCGGGCTGGGCACCTTTCTGCTGCTCACCATCCTGCTTACCGGGGATCTTTTGCAGCAGCGTCTCCGCATCAGCGAGACTCAGGAAAACCCCAACCTCTACCTGATCGACGTCCAGCCCGATCAAGTCGAAGGCGTGACTTCGCTGGTCAAAAACCAAGGGCTACCCGTTTTAGAAACCGCCCCCATGGTCACCATGCGGGTTCAGGCCCTCAAAGGCGTTCCGGTCACAAAAGCGGAAGGGGTGCCGCGCTGGATTGCCAATCGCGAATTCCGGTCCACCTACCGAGCGAATCTGAACTCCAGTGAAACTCTGGTTGCCGGAGAATGGCATGAGAGCCTGCCCAGCCCAGAGGGCCCCATCCCGGTCTCGCTCGAAGAAAAAATCGCCGGAGACATGCGTCTTCAACTTGGTGACACGCTGACGCTGGATGTCCAGGGCATCACCCTGGAAGCCCGCGTGACCAGCATCCGCAAGGTGGATTGGAGCCGGTTTAACCTCAACTTCTTCATGGTTTTTCCGCCTGGCCCTCTAGACGGTGCACCGGGCTTTCATGTGGTGACCACCCGCACCCCGGATGCAGCCGCCGTAGGCCGTCTTCAGCAAGGCTTGACGCGAGATTTTCCCAACGTCTCCTCGATAGACCTCTCCCAAATTTTGGAAACGGTTCGTTCGCTGTTCTCGAAGATCTCGTGGGTCATCACGATCATGGGCGGATTCACCCTCATCGCTGCGCTGCCTATTGTGGTTGGCACGCTTCTCAATGGTCGAGATGTGCGCCTCCGCGAAAGTGTCTTGCTGCGAACGCTAGGCGCTTCGGCGCGGCAGGTTCGCACCATCCTCATCATCGAATACGCCACCCTGGGTTTCCTTGCCGCCCTCACTGGAACGCTTCTCGCGGTGGGAGCTGCCACAGTCCTCGCCGTTTACGTTTTTAAAACGTCGCTGTCGCCGAATGTCCTGACACTGCTGACCGCCTTTTTGACCACCACGGCCATTTCTGTTCTGGGAGGCCTCGCTCTCAGCCGGGGTGTTTCGAATCATCCACCGCTCGATATCCTGCGACGGATCTGATTTTTGAAAGAACAAACTATTGCCTAACCTCAAGTCAGGTCATCGTCTGGAAAAGCGGTGACAAGAATAGGGTTGCTGTTGCCCTGTGATAAGTCCTACACTTTTTGTTCTTATGTCTTCACGCCGATCCTTCCTCAAAAACTCCGGCTTGGCCCTTGGGGCAGCCGCTTGGCCTGCCGCTTCTTTTGCGCAATCCCCCGAAAAACAGAAGACGGTGTTGCTGCAGTGTGCCTGGGCGACGAAAAATATTGGGGACATTGGACATACGCCGGGGACGTTGCGTTTTCTGGAGCAGTATCTGCCAGAGGCGAAGGTGATTCTCTGGGCAGCCAATACCAATGAAGAGGTGGATGCGATGCTGATGAAACGGTTTCCAAAACTGGAGATCGTGAAGGGTGCGCTCACCCAAGAAGGCGGAGCTGTGCAGGAGGCGATCAAACACAGCGACTTTTTCCTGCGTGGACCGGGCATGGGGCAGAGCACGGACTTCATGATTTACTGCAACAAGATCGGCAAGCCCTGGGGATTGCAGGGACAGTCGTACTTTCCGGACATGGTGACGGGCAAGGATGGGGAAAAACGCATCGCCCTGCTGAACGGTGCAGCCTTCATCTACTGTCGGGATTCCAAGACGCTGAAGCTGCTGCAGGACGTGGGCGTGAAGCCGCCGGTGCTGGAATTTGGTCCGGATGGCTGTTTTGGCATCGATGTGCGGAATGAGGAAAAGGCGCTGGAGAGGATGAAGAAGCATGGGCTGGAGGAGAAGAAATTCATCACCCTGCAACTGCGCACACATTCACCTACAAGCCCGGGTGTGGATGACAAGAGGCCCCAGAAACTGAATCCGCTGAACCCGACGCCGGCGAACATCGCCGATGACACACGGCGAGCGAAAGTTTATCAGGACCTCATCGCGATGTGGGTGAAGGAGACTGGCTACAAGGTGGTGATCGCCCCGGAGGTGCGGAAGGAGATGGAGTATAACAAGAAATTTGTCTATGACCCACTGCCGGATGACCTGAAAAAGCACGTGGTGAACTTTGACGAGTTCTGGAACGTGGACGAAGCCTGCTCCTTCTACGCCCGTGCTCACACGGTGATCTGTCATGAGCCGCACACGCCCATCATGGCTCTAGCGATGGGCACTCCCATGATGCACACATTCTCGGAGTTTCACTCGCCGAAGTGCTGGATGTTCAAAGACATCGGCCTGGAAGAATGGGCTCCAGAGTTTGATACCACACCAGCAACCAAGATGTTTGAGATCCTGATGGGTATTCACCACGACTACGCAGCAGCGGAAGCAAAGGTCAAAAAGGCGATGGCCTATGTTGAGGACCGTGCGAAGTCACAAATGAGTGTGCTTAGAGACGTCATCAAGGGGTGATGTCTAGCGAGCTAAGAGCGTGCGCATTAAAAACATAAGATGAGACAGTTAACTAAGCCAAGCTCAGCCATGTCAAGTGGGTCGGCTAATGAGAGCAAAAAGGCGATTAGGGACAGGGCGCATCCCAACCGCTGGATATTCAATCCCACCTCTCATTCCCGACTTGTGCAGTGTGAAACCCTTGCTCCTTAGGCAGTTACGATCATGAGCGAGCGGCCCCCTCCCCCATCCACTGAGTACTTTTTCGAACGCTTTCCGTGGAATCAACGTGGGGTTTTATTCGCCGTCGCTTTGGTGGTTTCGTGCTTTGATTACCTCGCTGGCCCGATTATTTTTTTCCCTGTCTTATTTGTTATTCCTGTCACGTTGATGGCGTGGAACTGCGGCCTCCGCACCGCGCTCATTTTGGGGACCATTTTGTGCGTGATCCGCTTCGCCATTCAATACGCCTGGGGCATTCCCTACACCCTGCCCGTGGCCATCATCAATGCGTGCTTGCGGGTTCTGATCTTATTCTTCATCACTTTTCTAGTCGGCAAGCTCGCAGAACAAACCAAGGCGCTGCGCGCGCGAGTGCGCACGTTAGAAGGAATCCTTCCCACTTGCTCTTTTTGCAAGGACATCCGTGACGAAGCCGGGAACTGGCATGAGATCGAAGACTATGTCACTTCGAGGACCGACGCACTTTTTAGTCATGGCGTATGCCCGGGCTGTGCCGCCAAGCATTACGGAGACATTTTGAATGCTCAGCAAACTCCCACGAAGTAGTTGACCAGAGTGCGAACATGCTGCGCCCTGGCGACCACCGACAAATCTGGACATCCAGTGCGCCGATGCAATTTTTGCCGACGACACTGGTCCGTAAATTCGTTAGACCATCATTCAATGACTCATCTCTGAAGGAGGCAAAGAGAATCGAGAGGTAATAGGGCGCGGCGGCAATGGATTGCGTGTTATCCCTTTGGTAAGGGCTTGACCGACCGCATTCAAGAGGTCTAGCACATCAAAAGGTTTCGGCAGGTAATTGATGCCTAACTGCAAGGAGGTTGTTTGCCCCAGAATGTCCGGGCAATAACCACTGGTGAAGATGATCGGCAGCGTGGCATCGTCTCCTAAAATCGCACGCCCCAGATCAAAGCCGCTGGCATCTCCTGGAAGATTGATGTCGGTAATCACCAGATTGATGGAATGACGATGAGCGCGCCACAATTGCCACGCTTCATGGGCATCTTTAGCCGAGTAAACAGTATGCCCTTGATTCTCCAATACGTAGTTCATCACATGACGCACGCTGGAGTCATCATCCACAATCAGAAGATTGCAGGGGGACACATCGTGCAACAAACCGTCAAAATCTTGATTCCCTGAAATAGGCGTCGCGATCTCCGTTTCAGGACTCGCAATAGGAAGGTAAAGATCAAAATCCGTTCCCACACCGACCACACTCGAAACTGAGACCCAGCCGCCCATGTGACGAGCCAATCCTCTCACCATTGCTAACCCCATTCCCGTTCCTTTGCCAGGTTCTTTGGTGGTGAAGAAAGGATCAAAAATCTGTTTTACGATTTCCGCTGGCATTCCGCTCCCACTGTCGCTGACAGTCAAAACTGCAAAGTGACCGGGATGCGCATCCACATGCAGAGCACGCGCATCTTCCGCTGTCGCTAAATGAGTCTGGCGGGTGCTGATGCGCAAGGTTCCACCTTTAGGCATGGCATCCCGTGCATTGACCGCTAAGTTAACCACCACCTGTCCTAATGAACCTGGATCTGCCATGACCTCTGGCAGATCGGCCAGAAAGTCTGTTTCCAAAATAACATGTGAACCTAATGTGCGTTTGAGTAAATCCACCTCGGCCTCAATTTCACGAGCCAAGGAAACAGGACGTGGCGTCTTGTAGTCACGACTGGTGAAGTTCAAAAGTTGTTTGGTCAGATCCGCCGCACGCCTTGCAGCTAGGAGGACTTCGCCCATGGATTCAGAAATACCTGGCGGCTGATCTCCACTCATCAAGTTCATGCTCAGATGCCCCTGAATAACAGTCAGCACATTGTTAAAGTCATGGGCAATGCCAGCAGCCAAACCACCTAACGCATCCATTTTCTGCATTTTGCGGATGTCTTCTTCGAGCCGCATGCGATCGTCATGTTCTTGGCGCAAGCGTGCATAGGTATCCTCCATGCGTTTGGTGTTGTCCCACAATTTGGTTTGCAGGCCGAGTTGGCGCAAAGCGGACTCACGCTCAAATCCCCATTTGGAGGTCAGCGCATTGGCGATCTGAATAACTTCGATGGGGTCGAAGGGTTTTTTCAGAATCACCAGCCGATGAGAGATCCCCAAATGATCCACAATATCATCCCAAGAATAATCGGCATATGCAGTGCAGATCGCCACCTGTAAATCAGGCTGGAGACGCCACAGATTTTTAATGGTCGCGATGCCATCCATACCTGGAGGCATGCGCACATCCACCAGAGCCAGAGCAAAAGGACGCGCCTGCTGAAGCCCCATTTCGACCAGTTTTACAGCCCCATCTCCCTGGGCTGCAAAGGCGAGCTCAAACTCTGGCATGGAGCGGGAGGTTTGGGCATCCCCAAACACGGCCGACTCGATCATATTCAGGTCCCCTTCACCAAAATCCGTAGGCGAGAGGATCTTGCGGAAGTCTTCATGGATCGTCGTGTTATCATCCACGATCAGGATGCGATGGTTCACATGCAACGGATCTTGAGAAACAAGATCTGCAGCAGGATCAACGTTAGGGCGGTGTGGGTTCATGCGAGGGTTCACGGTAGGTTGACGCAGAGACAGAGTTAGCGGGCAGTGAAGGCGTTGTTTTAGAATCCTTACGCGCCGGAATTTCGAGGATGAAACGGGCTCCTTTGCCCAGACCTTCACTTTCAGCCTTGAGGCTACCGCCCAGATCTTGTGCCAGTAGGCAGGCATGGTGTAGGCCAAAGCCATGGCCATCCTTTTTAGTGGTAAAACCTTGTGTGAAAATGCTGGTCAGATGCCTCGGCTGGATGCCGCATCCTGTATCCTCAACCACGATCCGCACATGAGTCTCGCCTTGGGGCTGGATACGCAGGCTCATCTTCCGTTCTGATACGGGTTTATCTCCCATCGCCTGGCAAGCATTGGCCAAAAGGTTGACCAAGATTTGTAGCAGCAAACCACGGGCGGAATAAATGGGAGGAAGATCCGCAAAGTGCCGCACAATCTTTACCTGCTGGTGGGCAATGTTGACATCCATTTCCAGTCTTAGCGCCTCTTCCATCACGGTGACTAGATCTAGGGGCTCCCAAAGTGTACGCACACTGCTGTGAGACTGCTGAAGCATGATCATATCGCGGATATGCTCGATGCGCTCAATCATGTCACTGACTGTGGCGTTCAGGCGGTTTTGCTCATCGCGGAGATAGCTCGAAAGATCCACCAAATATCCTGGCAGCACTTGGCCACGTTTGTCATGCGTGAAGAACGTCGGATTTTCAGGCAGATGTTCTTTCAAGAGCAGCGTTGCCTGACAGAGCTTGTCCATCCGCGATTTTTTTAACCGATCGGCCAGCAATTTTGCTCCCACATTCAGGCTATTGAGCACGTTCCCGACATTGTGTAAAACACCGGTGGCGATCTCGGCCATGCCAGCCTGGCGTGAAGCCTCCACCATGATTTTATGGGTATCTTGAGTGCTCGCCTCATTTTCCCGCTGCGTCGTAATATCGAGCAAAATACCCCGGAGGACTAAACCATTGAGCATCAATTTGGCAGCTTGGCCGTACTCTTGAACAAAGGCAGTGGAGCCATCTGCCCGCACCACTCGGTACTCCATTTGATACCGTTTTGAATCCGTAGCCGCCTGGGTCCAGGTCTCTTGAACTCGGTTCCGATCTTCAGAGTGGATCACCTCCAATAAGAAACCGTTTTCATTTCCCCAACGCTCCATGTCATACCCCAAATATCCTTCTGCACTCTGACTGAGATAGGTAAAGCCCCCTCCCGCAGCAGGTCGCTCCCAGACCACCCCTTGAATGGCATTGACCATCCCATCGAGGCTTTCAATGTCTTGCAGCAAAGGTTGAATGGCTTTTTCCAATTCTTGCTGGCGACGCTTCTCACCTTTCACCACCAAGAATCCGCCTAAACAAACACAGATGATGAGCAACCCGGTAAATTCGCCCACCACACGCCATTGCTCCATGAATCGAGTTTTATTATAGACCTGGGGGAAGAACTCCAAAATCATCACCGCCTTCACAGCCTGCTGTTCATCCAACAAAGGAATCATGGCCATGAGAGAGGATGCTTCACCTGACTTAGAGACATCCATGCACCAAAACTCTTTGCCAAGGAAACAACGCTGCAGTTTTTCATCACACGCAGCTTTTAGGATGGGGCGATCTTCACGGCGCTGCAATCCCATGGACTGGATCGTTGGCTTGCCTATTTCCCTTGTGGTCGCGATGGAAAGCGTGCGCAAAACGGAGGATTCGTGGCCCAAGCGTAGCTGCATTCTTTCCACTACCGGTTTTAAAGCCTCAAGCGTCAACGCTCCCATGGCTGGAATGGCACGCTCCAGAGCATGGGCATGGACTCGCGCCAATCCCATCCAGGTCAGCATTAGTCTTTCAGCTACCGCATCTGCCGAGCGGGTGATATGCAATGGAGCGAGGTAGGCAATCGCTCCTAGCAAAGCCAAAACGAGCCAGTGGTGATGCGTTGTATGGTAACGCCGCTTTAAAAACCCCAGGCACGCTCCCCCCACAGCGAGTGTGGTGGCGAGGAAGACCAAAGCGGGGGTGCCAAATTCCATATATTCCAGATATTATAGCAATTATATAAATAAAGGCAAAGGATCATATTCAGCAAAGCAAAATATCTTTGTAAATTTGCAAATTTCACTCTGCATCAAGATGCTTTCACAGAAATACACCTACGCTTACAGCTACTATAAAATCCCCCTAGCCATTTAACCCATAACTTCAAACGTTGCCCCCAAAGCAATGGCCTGACTTCTTTGCATGATCGCTGCTCACGACCGCTCCAGCCTTTTTAACCGACTGACAAATTCTTCTCCTCCCCTACCTTTAGTAAGGCAAAAACGCGTAGTGAGAAACTCGGCAGCCCTGCTTACAAGTTTAACCAGCCAGCCCACGCAATGGTGACATAGGCCACTTTGCAAACCACGTGGAGAATCTGATCTTGGTTAAACGTGGTCTTTCCTTCACACTTCGCCACATCAATGCACCAATGAACGATCAACTCAATCCCACCTAAAAGAGCGGAGCCCGTGATCAGCCAAACCGCCCCTGCGTGAATGAGACAGTGCGCACTCATGCAGGCAAACCAAATGCTGACAGGCCGGGACGGGTCCTGAAGTCGAATCAAGAATCGTCGGTTTTTGCCCGTGGCCAAATATTCCCCCTGCAAAGGGAAATCTGCAATCGCGTGACCGATGCAGAGAGCGAACAGCGCCTTCAGCGCTGCCAGCCAATTGAGCGGGGGAAACTCCACGAGTTCGAACATGACGGACAAGCTCACATCCGGCTACCTAACTGGCAACTTGAAAATGAAGTCTTAAGGAGGTGGTAAAGGAACATCCCCTTTGGGCGTGGCCGCCGGAGTTTGCGCAGGGGGGAGGAGGGGGGAGCTGAGAGCCGGTACAATGGCAGGACGCGTCTGCAGAGCTGGTGCGGTTGGAGTTGGGGGGGGAGCTTCCGCAAAGCTCACCCACCCCGCTTGATCTCCTTTTTGCAATTGCACGCGCGTTTTGTCCATGGTGGCTCCGGGGGTCACTTTTCGGATTTTGATGCCGTTTTCATTGTCGGTATTTAGTCGCGCTTCACTGATGAGGGAAGTTGTTCGGTCCACCAGCACCGCCACCACCTGACCATCCACCTCATAGACACCGACCAATGAAAGAGTGTCTGTAAACAATGGCCCTGCTGGAGCATCCGGCGAAGGGAGATCCCGAGTCGTAAAGAGAGACCTCTCCCACAGCGGCGCATAATGATTCAGTTCTGGGAAAGCCACAGGCGGAGGCAATTTTACGGTGGAATCTTGTGCAACAAGACTGCCTGCCAGAGAACATGCTCCTAACAAAAAAAGTTTCATGGCTTTTCCCCTCCTTTTGGTTCACCAGTGCCCACTGCATTTTCATGATAAAACTGGGTGACTTCCACCTCCGCATTCACGCTTTTCCCCTGCCCGGTTGGGGTGATCAATAGACGCGTGACCCCCAGGAAACGACCGGGCTGCTGCACTCCATGCATCCAGGTGAAAAAAGCCTGTTCCTTCACAGCACTCAAGGTCAGTCGCACCGTAGCACGGTCAAAGTAACCTTGGCTAGCCTCAAAGTGAAGACCGTCTTCGGCGATTTCTTTCGGCGCTTCTAAAAACTCGCGGCCAGCCAGCGCCAGCCCAGCTTTTTCCGCTTCCTTTTGAATCACCTCAAGAAGACATGCAGAAGCCTCCTGCCGTGAGGCGAAGGTAGGCACTGTTTCATTCAGCCACTCACTGCGCCGCTGCCATTCAGCTCCCTCGGTGATGGCTTGATTCATATCTACCAAGCGATCACGCAACCTTGCGGTTTCCTCGGTGATGCTGCGGTAATGATTGAGGCCAATGGTCAGTGCCCCACCGCCCACTACGACTAGGAAGACGATGACAAATAGGCCTAACAAAAGGCGTTCACTGCGCTTCATGGGCGGGCAGCTCCTTTCACTTCAAAGGTCGCACTGTTATCACTAGCGATGACAGGTGCCGGAGTTTCCCAGGAATAATCTGCCAAGCCCGGGACTTGAGAGATCTCCCGAGCATACTGGAGCGCCAGCGATGGCGAAGGCATGCGCCCCCGCAATAAAATCCGCTCTGGCACCCATTCAAAATGTGTCATTGAAACCTCTTCCGCCGCTTTCGGGATCATGCAGTCTAAAAGCACCTGCATGGGGAAGCATGCCGGATCCACCGCAGGAGCAGCCTCCTGCCAGCTTTTCCTTTGATCCAGCACCTGTGAGGCCTGTGGGGTCAGCACAGCCACGCGCTCGCGCAGCAAGTCGCGCTCCTGCGTGGCCCAGGCGATCAGCACCGCCATCACAGCCACCGCAGCAGCTAGGGCAAAACCAGCACTCAGAGCCAGCAAACGAATGCGGCCCCTCTGGGCCTTTTGAGCGCGCGCGGTCAGAATCTCGGACGGCACTAAAGTACTACCTCCGGATGCAGGCATGACAGGAATGGGCCGCTCTTCACGCACAGCAGGTAAACCTGTCACACGTTTGATTTGCTCTAGATCTCCTTCATCCTCTAGCCAAAGCACAAGGTGGCGCACATTCCCCAGCACCCCTTGGAAACCTAGCTGGAGACACAGATGATTGACCTCCCCTAAGGCATGTTCATCCACCGTTAGGGAGGAAAGGGGGCTGGCATACACGAGCTCCGTCCCGTGAGTAATGACAAGCACCAAACGACCCAGCTCCCGATAAAGAATCATGGCATCCTCAGGCAGCGGCAGGCACGCCGTGGCCGGTAAGATTTCATCGGGTAGGCGAGTCAGGTCCGCCAAAGGCACAGGCATCTCCTTCAAGGCCGTCATGCACACCAAGTGCGCGCCTTCACGCTCCGCGATGCTGCGGATCTGTAAGGCATGAGTGAGATCTGCCACACGCACGCCCAGACGCTCCAGATGCAGAGCCGCCATGTCCCGAAGGTGCCCTGCTTCCCCCTGCAACCATGCCGGTAATACCCACAGATTGGCAAGAGGTAAGGCCAACAAACGAGTCTGCGTCTCTTTGCCAAAGCTCATTCCACTCGAACGACCATCCGCCGCCAAAGCACATGACTCCCCTGGCACGCCTGTCCAGCGCTCCCAGCCCGCTGCTCCTGGCAAAAGCAGGTCTTGAGTGGGTTTACGAGTTTTGGCCATGTATAGAAATCTCTCCGCGCCAGAGCGCCTGTTGATTTTGCGTGATTAGGATCAAACGACGTCGAATATCACCGAACTGGCCAATACTTTCAATGCGGCGGATCGGCCCATTGAATTGAATCCACTGCGTGAGTTGCTGCACCACCTGGGGCTGATATACGCCCAGGAGTTGAGCCACTTGCGGCACAGATCCCAGCTTCACATCATCCTGTGTTCCGCGTGCGCCATCGCGGCCCGCCCGCAGGGCCAGCAGCGGCTGCACACGCTCTACAGGCACATTCACTAGAAGGGCGATGAGCTCTGCCCGCGCATCGTTCACATCCACCCGCCCATCGCCATGCACCGTAAACCACTCACGCCAATCCGGGCGTGCTACATTCACCTCCGCCATGCCGCGCACGAGCAGCATTTCATCCACCTCTTTGAAGGGGCGATTGAAAGGCATCCCCTCATGACCCGCTTTTTCATAATCGCGTTTCTCTGCCCCATTCAGACCTGTGCGGTCATCCACATCTACCCAGTCTTTGAGTGCATCTATCAAAGCCGCAGCAAATTCTGGCTTCATTCCCCAGGCTGCAAACAAACGAGGCAGCAGAATGCGATCATCCTTTTGCAAAAGGGTATTGATGTTGAATCGCGCCTCCTCCGCCACGATTTTGACTTCATAACTGCCTCCATCAGGGCTAGTATAACGCAGCAGCGGATCGTTTTCCGGTAAGGCAGGATGGCGACCAATCTCAATGCCCATTTGCGCCAGTCTTTTCGCATAGGTCCGGCCTCGCATCTGGCGGGCGTAGCTGGAGTCTGTCTCCAAAGCCTTAGCTCCCGCATAGACCACCAACCCCAGAATCGCGATCATCCAGAACACCGCGATTAACGCGGAGCCCTGACGGCGAAGTGGTGGAAGATGAACGTGCATAAGGGTGAGTGCAATCAAAGGTAACTATAGGTTTCCAGAAGATCTCTCTTGCCCCATTGCCGGTCGTCCCATCCCCTCTTGATCACGGCCTACAAGATCATTCGCAATCCAAAAAGTCGCTCCATGCTCACGGGCATCTTTGAGAAAGGTAAACTGCATCCGCATAAACAAAGGCGGCGCGGGGCGTTTATCTGGATTCCAAGAAGAAAACCAACGTTTATCTTCCGCTGAATAAAACTGCGTTTTGAATTCCTTCAGGCCTGTGAGAAGCGGCAGTTCAGCGATTTGCTCATAAGCATCCATCGCGGTGGGTTTTTCCAACCGCTTGAGATGGCGAATCACAAGAGTCAGGGACTTCGGCTCTTCTCCACGAATGGTGGCAAACTCCACGGCATCAGCCAGTCGCAGGGAAGGATTCCATGTGAAAGGAACGGACCCTCCCTCCACCAGCAGCGTGCCTGCTGCTCCACGCTTCACCTTGTCCAGTCCTGAAAAAAATCGCAGACCCGGAGGCACATTTTCCAGCCAGTCACGCCATTGATGGATAAAGTTACTCACGCGCATTTCAGAGATGCGCGCCCTGTTCATGGAAGATCCCAGCTTCAGAGATCCATCCGCCACACCATAGCCCCCGCCAATGATCAGCGAGATCAGCGCCAAGGCGGCGATGACTTCTAACAACGTGAACCCACGCGCTGGATGTCTATAGGCTGTGGGGTGAATAAACATAGGTTTCCATGCGCCGTCTGAGGGATTTTTTCAGCCCCGTTTCTAACCAAGCTTCAGCCTGGACGTGGAACATGTGATCCAGCTCCGTTTTATCCTTGGTCATGAGCTTGACCTTCACAATGCTGGCACGGGCATCCACACCATCGACACTTTGAGGGAAACTGACAGTCGTCGCTTTCAGCTCGGGCTGGTGAGACACCTCCGCCAACACCGACTCCAACACACGCAACAGTTGTGCCTCCTGACGAGATTGCTTGGAAGTGTTTGCGATCTGGTCCAAAGCCTGCGTCATGCCCACAGCAACCAGAGAGAAAAGCCCCAGAGCGAGGATGATCTCTAGCAAGGCGAAACCCCGCCGAGCTTGCTGGAGTCGAAGAGAAGATAGCGAATGGTTTCCTAATGGGCGCGGTCCCCGCATGTGATCAGGAGCAGCCCAGTAACTGTTTTCTTCGCAGTTCCTGCGATTTCCCAAACCTGTAAAACTTCCTCTCCTTTTGATTAGGCCGGTCTTTGGATACGTCTTCATGATTTCACCCGAACCTCCTTTCTGACAGCACAACCTGTGAGAGGATCGAATCCGAGTTCGATTTCTCCCACCTCATTACTCAAGCGCACATCCACGGGCTCGCAGATGCCTGAGGGACTGAATTCCCACACTTCACCACGAACGGGCTGGCGAAAGGTTTTATCGCCCACACGGCGCACCTGCAGCCGGCCCTCAGTACCGAGCCCTCCTTGAAGATCCAGAGTTATGACACGCTGTTTCATCACAGCTTGCAGCAGGGACTCGCGCGCCAAGGATTCAACTTGGGAAGCCATGCGCTTCAGCTTCACTTCCCCCTGCAAACCCGCCATGCTGAAAGTGGCGACTCCCAGAATCAAAACAGCGATGGCCATAGCCACGCAGACTTCCACCAAAGTGAAGCCAACGTGTCTATCTGAGCGATGAATCGTCATACGGAGAATGCAGACCTTTTAAGCCGCTTTACAGATCCCAATTTCCAATGTCATCTGCGGTATCTGCCAATCCATCTGCACCAGCAGAATAAACATCAAAACCGCCTTTATCTTTGGCACCAGGGCGCTTGTAATGATACGGGTTGCCCCAAGGATCAAGTAGCAACTTTTTCAGCTTCGGTGTGTAGTTCGCAGGCGCAGGACGGGAGGTGGGTTTCTGCACCAACGCCATCACGCCTTGCTCGGTACTGGGTAGAAACATATTGTCCGTCTCGTAGCTGCGAAAGGCCGCTGTGAGCGTGTTTAGATCCGCCTTCACTCGGGTCTTTTTGCCAGAGTCTAACACACCCACAAGAGAAACAATACCCGCCCCAACCAAAAGCGCAACAATGCCGAGAACGAGCACCATTTCGACCAAGGTAAAACCAGCGGACCTGGCAGGATGGAGTTTGAATGAGGAGGTTAGCATCTTCATGTGGGTATCTGTAAAATGTCTGTTTTCTGTTTCCTAAATTTTTACTTTTGCAGCCCTACTGGCTCATGCCAGAGATGGTCTGGAAGATGGTCGTGATCATTAGATAGGCCATGATGCCCACCATCCCAGCCATGAGGCAGACAATGAGGGGCTGAACCATGGCACTGAGTTTTTCCACCTTCTGGGCCAGCTCACGATCAAAGCGCTCTGCGGCCTTGGCTAAGGCAGTCGAAAGATCTCCGGTCTGTTCTCCCACGCTCACCATATCGAGCAGCAGAGGCGGAAAAATGGCACTGCGATCCAGGGCACGCGAGAGGCTCACCCCTTCTCCGACATGGCGCATCACGCCTTCAAATTCCTTTTGAAAATACGGATTCTCAATGGCCTGGTGAGTGAGCTGCATCGCCTGCACCATGGGCAGGCCACTGCCTAACAAATTAGACATCGTCTCCAAGAACTGCACATAAAAACGTGCTTTCAGGATGTTGCCAAACAAAGGCAGTCGCAGTAAAAACCGCGCCCACGGAACCTGTGCATCGGGCCTTTTAAGCCACGCTTTCACCACAATGAAAAGGCCAACACCTGCGAGACCAAGCATCCACCACGTGGCCTTAAAGAGGTCACTAAACTTCAGGATAATCTGTGCCCCAAGCGGTAAAGAACCGCCCGTGGAATCAAGCAATTCCGTCAGCTTTGGGATGAGGTAAACAATGAATAGCAGAGTGACCGAAACAGCAGCCACCACAAGGAAAGCTGGATAAATGAGGGCAAAAGCAACTTTACTCCGCAATGCCGCTAAAGAGCGCAGGTAGGCCACCTGACGACGCAAAATGTGGGGTAGCGTACCACTGGCCTCACCTGCGGTAGCGAGAGCGCAGAAGAGATGCCCAAAGCTGGGACTGGTAGCGGCAACCGCCTTTGAAAAAGGCATGCCATCGCGTACCTTTGTCCGCAGCACGCTGGCCAGTGTTTTGACTCCAGAAAGCTCTCGTCGCCGCTCCATGGTCGCTAAGGCGGGCTCAAGCTGGATCCCTGCCCCGAGCAGGTCTGAAAGCTCCTCCGTAAAAAGTAAAACCTGAGCTAACTTCAATCGCAAAGGCCCCACAGGAGTAACAGGTGCAGAACTACGACTGACGACTGTGGCAGCAGCACCCGCCTGTTCCAGCTTAAAAGGCTGCAACCGCTGCTTGCCCAGCAGGCTCATGGCCTCGGCCCGATCCGACGCCGCCAGCTGTCCGGTGATCACACCGGAGGGGCCATGAGCGCTATAGGAAAAAGTGGGCATGAAGAAGCGTGTTTAGAAAATGAAGCTCAAGCCGCCACGAGATGTAGAGGCTGGGTCAAAATGTTCTTGGCCGGCACATCTGAGGCGCGCTCTGTGGCAGTCACGCTGAGGACCTCTTCAATGGTGGTTTCACCCGCGAGGACTTTTTGAAATCCGTAGCCTCTCATGGGTAGGTAGCCATCCTTCTGGGCCTGCTTGTGGAACTCAGCCGGGTGAGCGCGGATGTTGATGAGATGCTGGAGGGCACTTGTCATCAGCACGGCTTCGTAGATGCTGAGACGGCCTTGATAACCGCTCCCACGGCAGGCTTCACAGCCGACCGCATGCATGATCTGACCCGAGACATTCAGCGGAAAGCCGATGCTGCGGAGATACTCTCGTTCCACTTCGGCTGGGGCCTTGCAAAGTGGGCAGAGTTTCCTAACCAGACGTTGCGCAAAAAAAGCGCGCACTGCACTGCTGACCAGGAATGGCTCCACCCCCATGTCCACCAGACGTGTGATGCCACCGATGGCATCATTCGTGTGTAGAGTGCTGAAGACGAGATGCCCTGTGAGAGCCGCGCGAATGGCTATTTCCGTCGTCTCCAAGTCACGCATTTCCCCCACCATGACGACATTGGGATCACCCCGCAGAATACTGCGCAGCCCCGTGGCAAAAGTCAGGCCTATCTCCGGCTTCACAGCAATTTGCACCATGCCAGGCATCTTGTACTCCACCGGGTCTTCGATCGTCACGATGCGCCGATGCGTCTGATTCATTTCACTGAGAAAGGCGTAAAGCGTGGTGCTCTTGCCGCTACCTGTGGGGCCCGTGATGAGAATGATGCCATTGGGCAATTTCAGCAGTTCATCCACCACTGGCTTCACGGTATCCGTCAACCCCAGGCGGCCAATCGTCATGGCCTGCTGCGAAAGCAATCGCAGGGAAATACTTTCCCCCTCCACGCTGGGGATCGTGGCCACACGTACATCAATGGGGAGGCCATCGAGTTCCAGATTGATACGACCATCCTGTGGCAGGCGTTTTTCGGCGATGTCCAGCCGAGCCATGATCTTCAGGCGGGCAATGACACTGGCTTGCAAGGATTTGATGTTTTCTGGCACCGGCAGTTCCTCAAGGCGGCCATCAATGCGATAACGGATGCGCAGGCGATCCTGCTGCGGCTCCACGTGGATGTCTGTGGCACGCTGTTCTAACCCCCGGCGGATGATCTGGTTCACAAATCGAACCACGCTGGCTTCTTCATTTTCCGGTTCATCCAAAACGGTGACTTCATCACCCACCTCCTCGGATGCCCAGTCGGCACGTCCCCGAAGGATTTTTTCAAAGGTATCCGCACCCAGACCATACAGCTTTTGTAGGCCCTCCACGATGCGAGTGCGCTGGCCCACATGCCAGACGACCGTGATCTGTAAACTACCTGCCACACGCTGGTGAGTGACGAGATTCAGAGGATCGAACGTGGCGATGTGCAGGACACCACGGGATTGTTCCGCCATCTCCGATTTCTCCTCGAAAGCGATAGGTAACAAACGATGGCGCAAAGCTATTTCCGCCGGCAGATGACGGCGCAGCCCCGGCTCAGAAGGTGTATCCGCACTGCCTTCCCACCAGGGCAAGGACAGGGTGTGGGCCAGGGTCATGAGGAAATCCTTCTCCCGCACGCCTTCGCAGTCCAAAACGGCCTCAACAAACGAGACCTGATTGTAACAGGCTTCTTCCACCGCAGCTTGAACCGATGGTAACTCGGCACAGCCCGCCTCTACGAGGATCTTGTGGATGAGCGGCATCATGAGAGAAGCAGAGGTGAAAAGCGATTCTATTCGAAACAATATTTATGGTTTTTACCATAAAATGCAAGAATTAAATCATTCCAAACCTTTTGCTTCTCCTGATCGTCACGATCGCCTGGATTCCACTTACTCCGCAATTTCGATCATGCCCTGACTCTGAAACTCAATCCTGAGGCGCTGTAAGGCAGCGTCGATCCCCTCCCCCTTCTTCCGGGAAAGAGCGGTGGCTGGCAGATCTAGCACGCCTTTGAGGCTGAGGTTTTCAAGTTCCGTCTGGAGGCCCGAGTCCGTCCAAAACACCTCAAGGTTATTCATCACGCCGGACAGTGTTTTAGCCCCCAGCGTCTGAGTCTGGGCATCGAGGCGGATGAGACTTTGGGCACCCTGGAGCCAGAGCGCCCCACGGGGAAAATCCCCAGGGCGGGCCGAGGAAGAGGTATCCAATGAGGGAATACGCCAGCTATACATGTCCGGCTGACCGTCGGCCGTGCAAATGAGGTGCAGGCCCAGTTGGCTCACGACAAGACGCGGTTGTGCGGCCCGGACACTAGCGGCAGCCAAAGCAAGGCTGGCCACTAGAAAGAATGCGCGAGCGGTATAGGTCATCAGTTCAACGTGCCCTCTTTATGAAGTAATGACAAGACAATCCGAAAACCCACCCAATTTCAATCAACCAAACCAGAAAACCAAGCCTGCACATTACCTCTGGGCATTGATTCGATGAGGCTTTTCAAGTGGACAAGGCAAGAAGGCCCCGTCTAATCCAGGTTAGCATGCATTTTCTCCTAACCAATGACGATGGCATCGAAGCCCTCGGCTTAGCCGCCTTGACGGACGCTATTTTGGCCATTCCAGGCGCCCATGTTTCCGTTGTCGCGCCTACCACGGAGTTCTCGATGTGCGGACACCGGGTGACCACTCGGGAAGTGCTGAAGGTGGAACAAAGAGGCCCACGACGCTGGGCGGTGAATGGAACTCCGGCGGACTGCGTGCGCATCGGTCTTTTTGCTCTGGACCTCAAGCCAGACTGGGTGATCTCGGGCGTGAATGCTGGCGGCAATTTGGGACAAGATGTGGTCATTTCCGGCACGGTGGCGGCAGCACGGGAGGCGGCGTACCACGGCATCGCGGCGATGGCTTTTTCCCATTACATGATCCGGGGGCTGGAGATGGACTGGGCCCGCATTGCCACTTGGGTGATTGATCTCATCGGCACTCTTTCTGGAGAGCGCCTGCACGACGGTGAATACTGGAATGTGAATTTCCCACATCATCCACCAGGGCCACTCCCTCTACCGGAAGTCGCCCGTTGCTACCCGGAGCGCCTTCCTCTGAATGTTGCCTACCTGAATACTCCAGAAGGAGGTTATCATTACTCGGCGTCCTATGCAGATCGTCCACGCACCCCAGGATCAGATGTGGATGCCTGCTTTGCCGGAAATATTACTGTTTCGCGCCTGAAAATATGAAATTTTCGCGGGCCTCATTTTTAGCTCAGCTCAAAGGGTTACCCCATCGTGCTAGGCTGTGGGGAAGAAGACAGTTCATGAAGTGGAGTTTTAAACTGCACAGGCCCTTCCACGGAAACTTGTTCGGCCAGCCGATGACGAGTCGGGAAATTGGCCTCGTGGGAGAAATCCTAGCCGCCCGTTGGCTGCGAAAGAAGAAACGCAAAGTACTCTATCAGAATTACTCGGCCCCTGGAGGCGGCGAGGTGGATATCGTCGCCCGGCATGGCGAGGTTTTGACTTTTGTGGAAGTCAAAACACGAACTCGCGATGACCACGGACGTCCTGCGGATGCGGTGAATGCCACCAAACGCCGGCTCATCCAGCGTGGAGCCCACCACTGGTTGCGCATCTTACACAGACCCTGTGTCACCTACCGGTTTGATATTTTAGAGGTCTATCTACTCCCTGGGGAAAAACCGAGACTTCATTTGATCGAAAATGCGTTTCCCTTGAGTGATTCCGTCATGATTGGACGATGATCACTTCCTGCTTTGACATCGCAAAGCCTACCCGCTACACCTTGCGGCCCCAAATCCATCGCAACCGACTATGAGCAAGAATTCCGCGAAGAAGATCATCAATGATCCCCTGAAATGTGCCGACGAACTTTTCGAGGGCCTCGTGCTGGCCTACGACGGCAAGGCTCGTCGTGTCGGCAAGCGTTCCATCGTGATGAATGACCTGCGTCCAGACGCACCAGCCCTCCTGATCGGCGGTGGTGCCGGGCATGAGCCTATCTATCATGGCCTTGTAGGCAAAGGGATGGGTGATGGTGCCGCAGTGGGTGACATCTTCGCAGCCCCCCCACCGGACATTGTTTTGGAAGCCACTCAGGCCGTGAATCGTGGCAAAGGTGTGCTGTATCTTTATGGCAACTACGCGGGCGATATCATGAACTTTGACATCGGCGCTGAACTCGCTGAGGAAGAAGGTATCACTGTCAAAACCGTCATCATCAATGACGACGTTTGCTCCGCCCCACCTTCAGAAAAAGCCAAGCGCCGTGGCGTTGGTGGTCTCGTCCCAGTGGTCAAGCTGGCCGGTGCTGCTGCAACCCAGGTTGAAAGTCTCGATGAACTGGCCCGGATTGCCCAAAAAGCCGTGGATGCCACCCGCACCGTGGGAGTTTCCACCAAACCGGGCTCCATCCCAGCCACAGGAGCCCCGACCTTTGAGTTGGCAGATGATGTCATTGGCCTAGGTATGGGCATTCACGGAGAGAAAGGTGTGGGCCTCATTCCTATGTGCACTGCTGATGAATTGGCTGCTAAGATGATTGATCTCCTCTTTGCGGATGACCTGCCTTTGAATGCAGGCGACGAAATCGTGTTTTTCGTTAACAGCCTGGGCAGTACGCACATGATGGAACTTTTGATCCTCTTGCGCGCTGCACGCCCCTTGCTAGATGCACGCGGTATCAAAGTCCACCAAACCATCGTGGATAGCATCGTGACATGCCAGGAAATGGCAGGTGTGAGCTTCAGCATTACCAAGTTGGATGCTGAACTCAAGGCCCTCTGGGATCTGCCATGCGAGAGCGTTGGCTACACAAAGCTGTAAACGGTCGCGGTGAATTTTCACGGGCGGAATCCTCCTGGATTCCGCCCTTTTTGTTAGGCTGAAAAAATCCTTAACCTCCCCTTGGCAGCGTGGCACGCTCCTTGCATATCGTTTCCGTGCCACACCCATCTCTGGTGCAAACAATCGAGTCCCGTTTCTGGTCATTGGCTGAATGCGCGAGAGAACTTTCTAGCAACGGTTTTTTCATTCGCCAGAAAGGGGAGTTGGCCTTAAAACCACATTCGAACCCGTATCCCTATCTCCGCTTATGAACGAGCCATCCATCCCTGATCTCGGTTTCGGCAGCCCATCTGCCCATGATCCCTTTCAGGCTGCTAAAGCCAGCGCCATGAAAGCTGCAGAAGAATTGCGTGCAGCAGCCACTCAAAAAGCCAATGAACTGCGCGGTGCGGCTGAATCCCGCGCCCAGCACCTGAAATCCGTGGCCGAGCAAAAGGCCTCGGAACTGAAAACGGACCTGACTGAAAAAGCCAGCGACATTCGTCACTATGCTGACGATGCCCTGAGCCAGGCCCGAGATAAATACGATAACCTCGTGACTGAAGCTGAAACCATGGCCCGCGAAAAACCTCGTCAGGCCCTGCTGACTGCATTTGGCGTAGGCTTAGTGGTGGGGCTCCTACTTCGCCGCTAATCCTTCCTTTTTAGAAAAGCCTAAATCATGATGGACTCCGAGGTTTCCCGGGTGAGGTCGTTGCTGCGCACATTGGCCCTTTACGCTGAAGCGCGCGGACGATTGCTCCAGATCGAAGCGCAAGAAGCAGGGAGCAAGCTGAGCGAGATTTTGATTTTCGCTGCGCTGCTCAGTGGCTTCCTGCTCTTTGGTTGGATGCTAGCGCTACCCGCACTGGTCTGGTTAGTAGCAGACAGCCAGGGCTGGCCTTGGTGGAAGGTGGCCTTAGGCGCAGCCGGCGGGCACCTTTTTTTAGCCATCCTTTTTTTACTGGGTCTTAAATCACGTTTGAAAAAATTACGCGTGTTTGAAGAAACCTTCCATCAATTCCAACGTGATCGCGAATGGATTGGAAACCCACCTCCCGGCGTATGATTTCCAAGCTTCAAGCCATCAAAGATTTGGATTTGGCCAGAGCCCAGTTAGGCTCACATCTACATCTCGCCAGCGAAGAACTGAATCCCAAAGTCATCATCTCTCGCTCTCTGCGTGAGCACCCCTGGATATGGGCCGGTGGCGCAGCCATAGCAGGCCTTTTATTGATCCGCGGACTCATGCCTTCATCCAGATCCAAGATTGAGCGTGACAACTTGAGCGCTTCCGCTACAAAAGGCGGCCTTATTGCGCTAATTCTGTCCCCCATGCTTGGCATGGTGCGGCAGGCAGCGTGGAAATATGGAAGCCAGTATCTTCAATCTTATCTGACCCAACATTTCTCTCAGCACGAGGGTGACCGCCCGAGTGCGTGATCCACCCTTCTCATGTCCGACCAAGCCGCCCCCCAAGATCTCGTGCCCGTCCTGGGCCATGTGGATGATTATCTGCGTTTTTGCATGCAGTATGATGCATCCGACCTGCACCTGGCCACCGCAGCCCAGCCCATTTGGAGACGTTTCGGTAACCTAACACCGATCTGGGGCAATGCCGTGACGCTCTCTGCGGAAGACACACGCCGCCTTGCCTACAGCTTCCTTACGGAATCCCAAATCCACCAGTTGGAGACAAAGGGCGATGTTGACTTCGCTTACTCTCCTGACTTTGGCCGTTTTCGTGCCTCTGTCATTCAGCAGCGCCTTGGGATTGACATCACCTTCCGCATCATCACCACCCACATTCGCTCGGTGGATGAATTGGCCCTTCCAGACACTGTCCGCACGCTCATTCGTTATCACAACGGCTTGGTGCTTGTCACAGGCCCGGTGGGCTGCGGTAAGTCCACCACACTGGCAGCCTTGGTGGATGAGATCAATAAAGAGCGTCAGGATCACATCATCACTCTGGAAGACCCCATCGAATACGTGGTGGAACCGAAAAGCTGCCACGTTAACCAGCGCGAAGTTGGCACCCACACAGACTCCTTTGCGGCGGCCCTTCGTGGTGCCTTGCGTGAAGATCCAGATGTCATCATGGTGGGTGAAATGCGTGATCTTGAAACCATCTCGCTCGCCATCACAGCGGCTGAAACGGGTCACTTGGTCCTAGGCACCCTGCACACGGGCAATTCGGCTCGTACTCTTGACCGCGTTCTCGATGTGTTCCCACCCGATCAGCGGGATCAGATCCGCATCATGGTGTCTGAATCTCTGCGCGGCATCATCTCCCAGCAGTTGGTGCCCAAGACGGATGGTAATGGTCGTGTCATGGCGCTCGAGCTTCTAGTAAACACCCCTGCCGTGGCGGCGTGTATCCGTGAAGGTAAAACTTACATGCTCAATGGAGTGATGCAGACGGGTAAAAACGTCGGTATGATCACGATGGACGAGTCCCTTCGTAATCTTTACAGCAAAAGCCTCATCAGCCGCGAAGAATGTGAATCGCGCGCTGAGGACAAGCAACAAATGCGCCTCTTTTTTCAGAGCTAGTCCGCCTTCGTCTTCCACCGTTTTTACTTTTTGAAAAACCATGCCGATCATTGACAATTACTTCCAGCAACTCATTGAGCTGGGCGGATCTGACCTTCACCTCAGCCAGGGACAGCCACCCAAAGTGCGCGTCCACGGCAGCATCAAAGCCATCGCTCCGGATATTCTTACGAAGTCCACGATGGAGACCATGATGCGCGAAATTTGCGAGGCCCGCGCCTGGGAACGTTATGTTGAAAAAGGCGATCTCGACTTCGCCTACGAAATGGATGCCGAACACCGTTTCCGCTGCAACTACTTGAAGCAGCAAAACGGCTACGGAGCCGTGTTTCGTATCATTCCGACGAAGATCGCCAGTCTCGAACAATTGGGCATTCCCCCAGTCGTTAAGGAATTTGGTCACATGCGCAGTGGCTTGGTTCTAGTAACCGGCCCAACGGGTTCGGGGAAATCCACGACGCTTGCGGCTTTGCTGGATTACATCAATACCAACTTCCGCCGCCACATCATCACGGTTGAGGAGCCCATCGAATTTGTTCATAAGAACAAGAAAAGCATCATCACCCAGCGTGAGGTGCCGATCCAAACCCCTTCTTTCGCAGATGGTCTGCGCGCTGCACTGCGTCAGGATGCTGACATCGTTCTTGTGGGGGAAATGCGTGACCTTGAGACCATCTCTCTAGCCCTCACGGCTGCGGAAACAGGCCTCTTGGTTTTCGGAACTCTCCACACGAACAATGCCCGTAAAACCGTGGACCGTATCATTGACGTGTTCCCGGCAGATCAACAAAGCCAGGTGCGCACGATGTTGGCAGCTTCGCTGAAAGGCGTGGTCGCCCAGCTTCTCATGAAGAAGGCTGATGGCAAAGGCCGTGTGGCCGTGAATGAGATCATGGTTTCTACCCCGGCTGTGGGTGCTATTATCCGTGAAGGTGCCACCCAGAAGCTTTACGACATCATCATCGGTGGGAAGGCCCAGGGCATGCAATTCATGGATGACGCCATCTGGCAGAAGCTCCGTGACGGCTACGCCAGTCCGATGGAAGCCTACATGAAAGCCATTGATAAAGGTCGGTTCAAAGCCTTCCTTCCCCCTGAAATGCAGGCCTTGGCCAATGCGGGTGGTGGTGAAGCGAAGAAATAATTTCGTTTCTCGCAATCAAGGGTGCAGCCTCCGGGTTGCACCCTTTTTTGTTAGGCTACATCAGGCCTACAGTCTCAACAATCTGGCATAACAAAAAGAAACGAGCAGGACGAGGCCCAACAGCACTCACCTCTTTGCCAGACTATCTGGAGCGGAAAATCTCGCTCGTGAGACATTCAACAATGAGGGTCTGGAGACCGAGGCGGTTGTCTTTGACGGTGGCGTGGATCTCGTTAATCTCGAAGTCGTCGGCGGGCTCCATGTGACGGCCAGTGGTGTAGGAAAGAACCTGGCGAATGAGATGGCGGGTGAAGAGGTCTTCGCGGGTTTCGCGGATGATCTTTTTGAAGCCAGCAAAGTCCGTGTAGGTTTCGCCGGAGGGGAATTCGCCGGAGGAGTCCACCTTGGGGGCGGGTGTCTTGGCGTTTTTGGGCTTGGGGTAGCTGCTGCGCCAGCGGCCAATGGGGTCGAAGGACTCCAGGCTAAAACCAAGGGGGTCGATCTTGCGATGGCATTCTGCGCAGGTCTTGTCGGTGCTGTGCTTGGCCAGGCGCTCGCGGATGGTGGTGGCACCGGAGATGTCGGCCTCAATGGCGGGCACTTCATCGGGCGGCGGTGGTGGCTGTATGCCGAGGATGTTTTCGCTGACCCACACGCCCCGGGTGACGGGCGAGGTCTCGACGCCATTGGCACTGACGGTGAGCACGCCGGCCATGCCGAGCAGCCCGCCGCGACGCGGGTTGTCCTTGAAGCTCACCTTTTGAAAACCATCGGCAAGGCGCAGAGTCTTCTGCTCGGGGAGGTCGTAGAGCTTGGCCAGCCTCTTGTCGGCAAAGGTGTAGTCGGCATGGAGGAAGCGGGCCACGGAACCATTGTTCTTCAGCAGGTCGCGGAAGAACAGACGTGCCTCGGTCTTCATGGAGGTGGGCAGGTCCTCGGCATAGTAGCCGCGGTTGGTTTCGCGGGGCGGCGGCATGCTGCCGAGGTCGCGAAGGTTTAACCAACTATCGAGAAAGCCGTTGGTGAAGCCACTGCTGCGGTCATCGGCGATGAGGCGCCTCACCTGCTTTGTCAGTTCGGCCTTTTGGGTGAGCTTGCCGGACTTGGCGGAGGCGAGGAGTTCGGCATCGGGCGGGGCTGCCCACAGGGCAAAGGAGAGGCGGGTAGCCAGGTCGTAGGCGGTGAGGGCCTTGACGGAGTCTTCGGTGATCTCGCTGAAGTAGAGGAAGGACGGCGAGCAAAGGATAAGTTTGAGCGAATCCAGCGCGGCCTGGCGTGGGGTGGCTTTTTCCGCGAGACGCTTTTCATAAAACGTGCGGATGGGCTGGCGGTCGGCCTCGGTGAGCGGGCGGCGGTAGGCTTTTTCGGCAAAGGCCTGGAGCTGATCCAGGGCGCGCTCGGGCTGGAAGCCTTCCTTGCCAAAGACGGCCTGTTCTTCGGCGCTGCCGCCGACTTCGGGCATGGGGCCCTGGATCTTGATCTCGCTGATGCGGATGTGGGGCAGCTTACCCTCTAACAAAATGTGTGCACGGCCCACGCCGGAGTCGCTGACCTTGCCTTTGAACTCGTCCTTGTAGCGTTTGTTGACCTCGAGCACGGAAGCGCGGGATTCAAAGGGGCCGTTGGGGAAGATGAAGCGCGGGGTCTGCCCGGCCTCCAGCCAAACGCGAAATTTCAGCCAGGTGGGCTTTTCATCGGGCACCACGCTGCTGGCCAGCAGGGGCTCGATGGGCTGGGGGTAGTGAATGTGACCTTTGGTGATATCGCCAGGGACGACGCCGAGGATGAAGGGCTCGGAGAAATCAATGCCGAAGATGGCGGGGTCGTAATGGGTATCGCGATGCAGGGCCTGGGCCTCGACCTCGATGTCGTACAGGCCGGAGACAGGCACGCCTTTGAGGAAGTCCTCGATGTGGCCGTAGCCACCCTGGCGGGTGTCTGTGTTGGGCTGCTCGTAGAGATTGAGGTAACGGTAGTTGAAGGCGGACTTGTGCGGGCCTTGCAGTTCTTCGTATTGGACGAAGTGACCGTTGAAGCGCCAGTTCTTGGGTTCCATCGCGGGCTTACCCAGGCGCATTTCGACGAGGCGATTGGCCGCCTGGAAGTATTGGTCCACCAGGAAACCGGAGGTCACCAGGGACTTGCCGATGGTGTCCATGTGCTGGCTGGTCTTCTCCTTCGGGAAATCGCCGGTGAGGCCGAGGGTATCCACACGGCGGCCAAAGAGGCTGGCGAGCGTGTTTTCATACTCGCGGCTGGACAGGCGGCGCATGACGGTGCGTGCACCGGAGCTTTCGATCTTGCCACGGGCGGCCACGGTGCCTTCGCGCAGGGCACGCAGCACGGCGAGGCGTTCTTCATCCGTCGGCTGGTCGGACTTCTTGGGCGGCATCTCCTTCAGGGTGACCTGATCAATAATCTCCTTGGCCGAGATGAGGTCTGCCTCCGACTTCAGTGGGAGGGCGAAGTTTTCAAACTCGCGGTCCCCCTTCTGCGCATCGGCATCGTGGCACTCCAGGCAGTACTTGCCGAGGAACTGCTGCACGATCTTGGGCGGCAGCAGGTCCTCTGCATGAGAGGCGGTCACGGTGAAAAGCATCGTGGCCAAACTGGCGACGATCCGGGCCGGGGGGAAAGCGGGTGTGCGCATCAGGAAAAGCGGCCTGTGCTGCTGCCGAAGGAATCGGTCTCCACACCCATGCGCTGGGCGATGTCCACAAAGAGATTGCACAGCGGCACCTTGTTGATGCCCTCACGCGGCACTTCGCGGAATTCGCCATGCTTGTAGCCGCCCCCTGCGAGGATGATGGGCAGGTCGGTGTTTTTGTGCGAGTTCGCATCGCTCATGCCGCTGCCGAAAAGCACGGCGGTGGAGTCGAGCAGCGAGCGCTCGCCATCCTGCATCTTGGAAAGGCGGGTGAGGAATTTGCCAAAGTGCTCTATTTGATACTTCTCCAGCGTGATGAGGTGGGCGATGGCCTCCGCATCATTGCTGTGGTGGGAGAGGCCGTGGTAGGACTTATCAATGCCGAGATCCTGCGGCAGGAAGTCGCCGCCGATCTCCAGGGTGGCGATGCGGGTGGAGTCGGTCTGCAGGGCCAGGGCGATCAACTCATACAGCATGGGCAGATCCTGCACCGGGTTGCGGTTTGCCGGTTTTTCAAAGGGGGCTTTGGGCTTGGGCTGGCTGGCCCAGCGCTTGCGCAGTTCCAGGCGCTTTTCCACATCGCGCACGGAGGTCAGGTATTCGTCCAGCTTGTCCTTGTCCTCCTTGTTCACCTGACGGGAGAGGCGATTCGCATCTTCCAGCACGGAGTCGAGGATGGAGGCCTGGACCTGGTTTTCCTGCACGCGGCGCGCCTGCCGTTCCTGGGAGTCGCTGATGAACAGCCGCTCGAACAATTCCGCCGGGCCGGTGATGGGGGGAACGCGCACGCCGGACTTGGTCCAGGCGATCTGGCAACCGCCGTGGATCCCGCCTTCGGAGCCGACCGTGAGGGAGGGAAAGCGGGTCACAAAGCCCACTTCATCGGCGAGGTATTGGTCAATGCTGACGTTGCCATCGGGACGGTTTTGGGCCTCGGAGTTTAGCACGCCGGAAAGGAAGGAATGGACGGCGAAGTGGCCGCCTTTGACGCCGTGATCCAGACCTTTGAAGACGGTCATGTGGCTGCGATTTTCCCACAGCGGCTCCAGCAGCGTGGTCTTCTCGTAATTGCGGCCCGTGGTGGTGGGAAAAAGCGACTTCGTCTGATAGCCGAGCAGGTTGCCGATGGCGACAAACCGCTGCGCCCCTGCCCCGGCCCCCTTCGCGGCCTGCACCGCCGAATTCCCGCCCACGGACTTGGCCATGAGCGAAGGCAGCCCCGGCAACGCAAGCGAGGTGCTGAGGGATTGGAGAAGGAAACGACGACGGTTCATAAGGGGTGCATTCAATACGTCAGCGACGGGCCGTTTGTTTCAGGAGAGAACGCTGGCGCGGGCGGATGGGGGAAATGGGGAGATTCAAATTTATCCCCATTTGGGGATTTAGTGGTGTTAACGATTGATTTCCAACGACTTTAGATGGGGATTTCTTGGGGAAAGGATGGGGAAATCCTGGGGAAATGGGGATCGCGATGGGGAGATTGCGGCCACGGCTATTGTTGTTCAATAGAGTAGCATGGGTGGTGGGCCTTTTCAAGTGGGTTGGATCGGGGCTTATTTCGCTTGGCCCCCCCTAAGATTGGATTGCCTGAATCACGAAAGAGCGATCTGTTCAAAAACTTCAGATCTCGGTGGCCGAACCGACGAGTAATGATTTGGGGATCCCGCCACTTCTCTAAAGAGCACAAAAAGTCTTCCTTAAAGTATCTTCGGAAACTTATGACTGAGACGTAGGAAACGAAGCGGGGTCTAACATTTCGACATGATCCGGCCCAAATAATCTGGTCACCGCCGCCAGCGCAGTGTCGGACAGTAACTGCGTGGCGAGCACCGCAAGTCTCACCATGGGACGTGAAACAGAAACATAAAACAAATTACGAGCGCGATAGTATCCCTTCGTGTTTTTGTTGTTCAATTTCTTCGTTTCAAGAAGCTCAAAGAGTAATGGCCAGTTGTAATGGTTCCACCCCCCACCTAGGACCACTAAAACATTCTCAAATTCAGCACCCTTAACACTATGTTGAGTAGCGAGCATCGTTTCCCCTTCGACGAACTTGCGTAGTTCGATAAGCTCCAAATAATCGACGGCCCGAAGCGCAGAGTGTCGATTTAGCGATTTGTTCTCTTCTGGAATTGGATTATCACCCAATGCGGCTAACTCTTCCTCTTTACGAACGATACGGCTAGGCACTTGTGGCCGATGTGTTTTTCGAAGATGATCAATTACAGAACCAATTGTACTTTCGTTTCGAAGTCGCAGAAGCTCATCCATATCCTCCCGCCACGAAATCTTGTCATTATGACAAACTATACCTGGTTGGCCTCCGAAGAGACGAAACATTTCGCCATAGCGAGAGTGCAAATATGCGTCACACATTGGCTCAAGGGTCTCAATCAAAAACTCGATTGTCGGGTCTTCCTTCTTCGCAAACCATGCCGTCCGGCCTTTAAAAATCTCTGCTATACTAGGATACCCCAAGTCTTTAGCGAGTGAGTTGTGAGTTAGCATCAGAACCTTAGTTTTTGCAAGATTCCACCCCTCACTCTCAAGGCGCACCATCAGATTCTCCCGGATTGTCCGCGCGAGATCCGCAGACACGTCACCCTTGGATTGTGCTTCGTCGGTACGTTCGCATTCATAGCCATTTACGTGAAAAAATCTCGCTTCTCCTTTGGCTTTCGAATCGCTCACAACTTGGGACAGTTCCGGCCTTAAATTGTTTAGCATGTTCACGATCGCGGCGACTGAGCGAAAATTGGAGCCCTTGGCGATTTCTTCGACTGGATAATCTGCGAGTTCATATTCACTGCGATAAATCGTTTGCCAATGGTCTCCAAAAAGACCTATCAGCGGCCCGTCACCAGTGCTCAAGAAGTTATCGGTGATCGCCTGCATGAAATCACGATCCGTATCTTGGTATTCATCGATGAAAATAACGGGGAATTGCTGAGTTAAAAGTCGCTGAAACTTAGTGTTTTTCAGCAGCTTCGCCATGAACAGTGGAATGTCGTCGTGATCCAAGGTGATCCGCTTATCGTCCACTCCAAAAAAACCCAGATCGTAGTCCACAAGCTTGGACTCGACACCGCCCCCTGCCTCGATCTTTTGACGCCTGTCTTCCATCATGTTCACGATATCCCGAAGAGATTTCTGAAACTGTCTGAGTAATCCCCACGAAAAGGCATGGATTGTCTCCACAAGAATTGCAGGATGATCTTCGATCTCCTGTGCAATTTCATCTCTACCAGCCTCGGTATACGTGATGCAAGCCACCTTCTGTCCTGTTCTGATCAACGCTTCCCCCTTTTCGGCAATAAGCCGCTTCAACGCGGCAACAAGCGAATAAGTCTTGCCAGCTCCGGCACCGGCCTCCAATCGAAAGCTACGCCCTGCCTCCAAACATGAGTTTACCTTAGTCTGAGCAGCCTCCGCAGCGGTAATGGCTGGATTTGCAACAATCGGGTTTAATGCGCCGGAGGTCATCGGGTTGCCTCAGCGGTTTGAATTGGAGGAATCTCAGATTTGGGAGGAGGTGGCTCAGCGAGCCAAATCAATCCTTCGCGAATATAGCGCGGCACAGTCCAGTCGGCTTCCCGAATCGCAAAGCGAAGAGCCGTCTCAGCCTTGGGTAGATCCTTTGCGATGTACCACGCCTCGGTTGCTTCATCCTCTTCCATTGGCCATTCGAATCTGTCAGGATTTGCAAGGACCAGCGCATCCTCGTAGCTCCGGGCACAGACAGACGTGCCGTCCGTCTCTGGAATCTGATAAGCCAGCCTGCGGAAGCCGTCCTGTTTGTCGTCAGCTGTTTTCGCCGCCAACTCAGCGGGGGTAATGACCGGAGCCGGCTCATTCTGCTGGCCATCTTCCTTCGTCTGCTCCTTCGGACGGAACCATTCTCTAATCGCGGTGTTGGAGGTTCGCTCGCCGAGTGCCACGGGACATTTCTCCCACTTGGTAACGGATTTCCCATTCCTGTCCATCGTGGTTGCAGCACGCACCGAATCAATGTCAGTGATTACCAAGGTCTTCAATTCCAAGAAATCCAACAGAGTATAGAAAAGGTGAGCGTAAGCGCCTCCCACTTCGATGGTCGTCACATATTGTCTGCACAATTTCCGGCTTTCGTCCAGCGAACGGTCCACGATGTTGAGCAGCCTGGGCATCAGGAGCCTTTCGGTGGTTCCCTCAACCAGGATCGCTTTGTCGGCAAAATAGAGGTCACACTTTGTCAACGTCATATACTGGTGCAGGAAGTCTTGATCGTCGGGAGGAATGAGATTCAAGCCCTTCTTGAAATCCTTGATCTTAGTGCGTCGTGTTGCTGTTCCCTGCGGTGATTCGTTGAGGAAATACCGCACTGCCTCGAAAGCGGCTGCATTTGCGACATGCGAGGAGTGGGTTGTTATTACAAACTGCACCTTCCATGCGGCTTCTTCCGGATAGTGAGCGGACAACTTGGTTACTGCGGCGTTGAGTTGGCTGATGAATACTTCCTGCATCTGGGGATGAAGGTGGGCTTCCGGTTCTTCAATGAAGATCAGGTGTGTCACCGGTCGGGTTGCTTTGCCCCTGAATGCTTTGTGGTAGCTTTCCAACTGCAACAACATATAGATCAAATTTCGCGTTCCGAGGCCATTGTAACCTTCCGGCAAGTGCACGCCGTCCGCTCCAGTATATACAATCTTAGTGTGGTCGGATAATAATGCCTCTACATTGAGCGAAGTCTCAGGTCGAAGCTCGGTGTCATTCAGTCCTGGGAAACCCAGCACATCCATGGCTGGAAGCAACCCCTTCAACATTTCGTCGAAGCCTCCTTGTACGTTCCTTTCAATGCGCTCCACCGAAGTCTTGAGCTGCGCGGCAAGCTCCTGGTCAGCGGCAGCGGCCGTCGGTGCCGGTGCGGTTTTAAAAAGTGTGCTTAGCAACTTTCCGATCACGTCGGCTTCTCCTTGGGAAGCATGATCCAACGTCCTCTGAGCTCGTACAAAATCACACTGCATCAAGCTATAGAGTGCTGATGAACCTTCAAACTGGCGCCTATTAGTTGGATCCGTAGGGTCGATTGCCGAGACTTGGACGGTATACGCTTTTGATAGCGTCTCACGAATGCCGCGCAAAAAATGCAATCCAGCGTCTACTCCTTCGGCTGGCGACTGCACATCGAACAATGCGTGTAGGGATGCCAAGGTGGGAGCATATTCGACTTTCACGACGGCGATGGTGGACGCTGCGTCTAGGTCGATAATGAACTGGGATAAAGGCCCCAAGTCCGTCGCTTTGGGGTCATAGCCGAAAGTCAAGGTGAGAGCGATTTTCGGCAGTGCATCAAGCACCTCCACCGTATTAGCACCTGATTCCCGAAGCCGCTTGGCTTCCAAGAACTTCGGCCTGATTCCGGCCGAGAAGTCTTCGAGCCGGAAACGAGTATTTCGCTCGCTCGTGAATCGATCGAATACATCGGTCAATGATGTCTTGCCGCTGTTGTTCCGGCCCACGATCACGGTTGAGACGGACTCCAGTAGGATTTCCACATCTTGCAGCAGCCGGAATCCTTCCACTCTGACTTTTTGAATTGGCATTGGGTAGGATATAGTGTTTTATTTAGCTGTTATTGATCAGACTGATATGACTCCTATGAGTCTCACTGACCATACAGGGGAACTATGTATGTAACACATAAACCACCGCCGCCCCAAATTCACTGATGATTTTCCACATATAATAGGACATTAGCTCATTCAAATCGGAGCTCCACATAACATTTAACAACTCAACGGTTCATTTCTAGGCGAAGCGGAAGATGGCTGATTGAATTGGGGGTTTGGCGAAGTAGGTCTTTTGGAAACCATGCTTTTTCATCGCCTCTCTTTTGCCTTTTTTGCCTGTGATCTGTCCTGCTTTGGGGCGAGTGATGTTGCCCTGCCTGCGGAGGCGAAGGGAGGGAGGGACTCGGTTTACCTGACGGCGAATGATTTATCCATCGCGACGGGTGAGCCTTCGCGGGTGCTGATGTCGAGTGGATCGATGCATGTGCCGGTGTGGTCGCTTTCTGGGGGCACGGTGGGACAGTCGGTGGCGGGGGTGGTGGGCGGGCTGCCGAGGGGGTGCAAGGCGGTGAAGGTGGAGATCGTGGTGACGACTTCGGACGCGGCGACGAGTGCGGAGTTTGCGGATGTGTATCGGGTGCACCTGTCGCAGTTGGTGGAGGGTGCGCCTTTGATGTCGCGGTATGTGCTGGGGACTCCGGTGCGGACGGTGCTGCCTGCGGGGCCGTTTCATTCCCGGACGATCCTGCTGGAGTCGTACTACGAGGTGGTGGAGGATGCGCCGCTGTGGGTGAGGATCCAGCGGGAGCCGGGTGAGGCGGGGGATACGTTTACGCGCCCGACGGGGCTGGTGATGGTGAAGGTGACACCGGTGGATGCGCCGGGGAAGACGCACGTGGTGCAGGATGGGGGCGGCTACAATTCGTGGCCGATGATCCAGGCCCTGGGTGATAAGCTGGTGTGCGTGTATAGCCGGGGCAAGGCGCACACGATCAACGATGATGAGCGGGCGGTGTATGCACGGACCTCGACGGACGGTGGCGAGACGTGGACGCGGGAGACGGTGGTGGCGAATACGCCGAACTACGGGGAGGTGGAGGTGGGCAAGGGCTTGGACTCGACGGGGGCGATGCTGCTGTGGGTGCGGAGGATCGGGAAGGAGTGGAACCACGACCTGTACCGCAGCACGGATGGGGTGACGTTTACACTTTTGGCGACGCCGAAGCTGGCGGTGCAGCCGATGCAGATCACGGATGTTTTTGCCGTGCCGACGGTGGGGCTGATGGCGCTGTGGTTCTCCGGTGACTATGGGGACAAGCCGACGAATGGGTGGGGCATCGTGACGAGTAGCGATGATGGTGCGACGTGGACGCAGACGCCGATGGAGATGGGGCTAACGAAGCCGCAGTGGCCGACGGAGGCGGCAGCGGTGTCTCTGGGTGAGGGGCGGATTTTGGCGATCGCCCGGACGGAGACGGGTCCGGTGCAGTTTCAGATCGTATCCACGGACTACGGGAAGACGTGGGTGCGCAGGCCGACGAATATCGGGGATGTGGCGGGATCGACCCCGAGCCTGGTGCTGGATGCGAAGACGGGGCTACTGAGCCAATACTACTACCATCGTGGCAAGGGAGTGCTGCGGCGGCGTGTGGTGGAGCCTAACCAAGTGTTTGACCATCCGCTGGAGTGGCCTGCCTCTGAGGTGGTGGGCACGGGAAGCAAGGTGATGTGGGATGCGGGCAATGCGAACGCGACGGTGATGGGCGACAGGCACTATGTTTCCTTCTACTCGGGCAAGGCCCCGGACACGGCGGTTCTGGTGGCGGAGCTGCCTGCGCCGACGGTGGGGGTGGAGAAGAAGGAGAAATCCCCTGCCCCAGATGGGCCGAAGAAGGAGTGAGTGGATGCTGGTAGGGCGGCTGTGGGCTGAGGCCACGGCCGCTGAAGCGGGCAGGTTTTTAATGAAAAAAAGCGATGGGGTGTCCTGCATCGGCTCGCTCATTCGTCGAAGATATGAGCGGCACCTTATTCCCTGAAATGAGCTGCCTTTGATTTCCGACAAAACCACGCCCTAACCTTTTATGAGACCCCTTCGATATGCCATCAACATCACCCTGGACGGCTGTTGCGATCATCGGGAGGGCTCTACGGATGAGGAACAGCACCGCTACTGGGCGGAGAAGCTGGCGGGGGCCGATGCGCTACTCTTTGGCCGAGTGACCTACGAAATGATGGAGCAGGCGTGGCGGCTACCGGGGCAGACGGGCGAGAAGCCGCAGTGGATGGCGGACTGGATGCTGCCCTTTGCGCGAACCATTGATGCGGCGAAGAAGTATGTGGTCTCGACGACGCTGGCAGAGGTGGATTGGAATGCAGAGCTGGTACGCGGGGATCTGGCGGCGGCTGTGGAGCGACTGAAGCGGGAGCCGGGCGAGGGGCTGTTCTTGGGAGGGGTAAAGCTGCCGCTGGCGCTGGCGGAACTCGGTTTGATCGATGAATACGAATTCGTGGTGCAACCGAGGCTGGCGGGGCATGGGCCGACACTGTTTGCAGGACTGCCGAAGGGGATCGATCTGAGGCTGGTGGGGCGGCGGGAGTTTAAGTCGGGCGCGGTGGCGCTGCGATATGAGGTGAAAAGGTAGGTGGGGGGGAGAACGCGCACAGGATGACGCTGCTGCGCGTGCTTTTTTCCAGCTCATCGAACACGACTGTCAGAGCCATGATTTTGCCTTTGCCGGAGCGTGTGTAAAAAGGCCTCTGGCGCAAATCATCCAGTCATCCGCAGTGAGCATCAAGACTGCCCATTGAAGTAGAAAGTTTTACCGCATGAGCGGCGACAATCTTACCCACAGCGGGCAGTTTGGAGAGAGGCAGACGATCACTCGGTCCGCTGATCCATATCGCAGCGATAACCTCTTCTCTGGCATCAAATACTGGGGCCGCTGCGCAAGCGTAAGCTTCACTCTCCTCACAGCGATCAAGAGCATAACCGTTGTTGTTTACCTCTGAGAGTTCAGCTACGAAAGCCTTGGTTGAGGTGAGGGTAGTTTTAGTGTGTTTGGTAAAATGGATCCCCTTGATCAGGGCATTCCGTTTGTCTTCCGGCATGAATGCCAGCATGGCTTTTGCAGGTGCGGCTGTGTGCAGTGGGAATGCGTGACCTACCTCCACCACCACTTTCACTGGATATGAGGATACCACCTGATCCAACACAACCCCCTGAGAACCCGATAAAGTTCCAAGCAGAGCCGTTTCACCTGTGGCATCACGCAGCGCGGTGAGAATGCCACTGGCAGCCTGCAACAGACGCCTGCCACCGATGGCGCCGTGACTCACAGATAGGAGCTTGCGGCTCAGACGATAGGCCTTGGTGGGCTCATCACGCTCTGCATAACCGCGCAGGGTGAGCGTGGTAAGGATGCGGAAAACGGAGTTCTTAGGCATAGCCAGCCGCTCAGTCACTGCGGTCAAAGTGAGCCCCTCTGGATGCTGCGAGAGCAGCTCCAAAAGATCGAGCGTGCGATCCAGAATCGGAACCCGGTATCGGTTCAATGGGTTGGGGGGGGCTCGACGGTCCGCAGGCATGTGTTTTTTATATCAAACAAGATTCTTGATTGCAAACACAGGTTTCGACCGTTTGAATGTTGTCTTTCATTTCAAATGCAGTCCCTCATATCAAAATTAACGAATACTTCGGTTATCGTCACAGGCGGTTCACGCGGTTATGGCGCGGGCATTGCTGAAGCTTTTGTCAAAGCAGGAGCCCGTGTCTGGATCACGGGCCGTGATCAGGAAAGACTGCAAACGACCGCGCAGAATATCGGGGCGATTCCTTTTACCGCCGATGTTGCCGATGGTTATGCCTGGGATAGACTCATGGAAGAGGTCATCCAACACACAGGTAGGCTAGATGTGCTGGTGAACAATGCGGGAGAAGGAGTCAAAGTCTGCCAGGCAAGTGACCAGACGGACGAAGCCATCGCTCGCAGCCTGGCCAGTAACCTCACGGGTGCGATGCTAGGCTGCCGTCGTGCGGCGGCGATCATGCAATCTCAAAGAAGCGGCCTCATCATCAACATTGGCAGTGCCTGCTCGACACATGCTTGGCCAGGATGGAGCATCTATTCGGCCGCCAAAGCGGGGCTACTCATGTTCACACGGTGTCTGCTCACAGAGTTACGGCCTTATGGTGTGCGGGTCACTTCCGTTTTACCCTCATGGGGCCAGACTGAGTTTACGGAAGCCGTAAACCTTCCCCCGCGCGATCCAGTCATCCTCGCTCAGTGCATCTCCCCTTCAGACCTCGGCCAGCTCATCGTTCAGACCGCTTGTATGCCACCTCACCTCGTTGCGGAGGAGATCAAGCTCTGGCCGATAGTACAGCCGATGATTCAACTCTAACTCCAAACCTACCCACCATGCGCACCTTCCTCAGCTTGCTGGTTCTTGCACCGCTTGTCTATGCCGCCGAGCACCGCATCCAACCTGGCGACAATCCTCAAGCCATCATGGACCGCGCAGTGCCGGGGGATCGACTCGTGTTTCTCCCCGGCGAACATCGGCATCTTCCAGTCAAGCATCGTGCGCTGTTGTATGTGGACAAATCCGT
Organism: Prosthecobacter dejongeii; assembly: GCF_014203045.1. Classification (NCBI taxonomy): domain Bacteria; kingdom Pseudomonadati; phylum Verrucomicrobiota; class Verrucomicrobiia; order Verrucomicrobiales; family Verrucomicrobiaceae; genus Prosthecobacter; species Prosthecobacter dejongeii. The sequence continues at coordinate 56,593 of NZ_JACHIF010000004.1, read as the reverse complement.
CGAGATCGAACTGAAAGAAGGCGCCGTGCTCAAGCTGGCTGACAGAGCGACCAAGCTCGAAGCAGCCCCCGAAATTACCACGGATCAAGATGCGGGGAAGAAGCTGGATGATATGGAGGTAGGTGGCCAATTTGATCTCCTACGTCCATCCATCTTCACGATTGTGACTGACTCCGAAGGCCGTGACGGGCAGCCAGACACGTTCGCCTGGGGAGTGTTTCACAACGTGGATAACCCAGAGGGAACAACGAAGCTAGCCACGTCCGAAAGCAAGTTCGGTGAAACACCACACAAGAAAGTTAGCATCACCGGAGACTGGCAGGAACTGGAGCACGGGGTGAAAATTCGCTTTGGCAGCCAGACTGGCCACAATAAAGGCAGTCGCTGGTTTATAACCTATGATGGACTGGAAGCCTATGGCATCCGCATCGGTCATGGTCGGCAGCCTGATTACATTGAAAATGTGCGCATCACTGGCAAAGGCACGATTGACATGAATGCCACGCATAACGTGCAACCAGGTTTCCTGGTCAAGGACATCAACGCGTGCGTTCTCATCCATGGGCGCGTGCGCGATGTCATCGTTGAAGGCATCACAATGACTGACACGAACCGCTCTGTGATGTGCTATGGGGAGCACAGTGGCCGTTTTCTTCCAGGGGGTGAAGTGACTCCAGGTGAGTCTTTCGATGCCGAAAACATCACCATCCATCGCACTCGCACCCTAAATCCTAACGGTGCGGGCTACCTACTAGGGCACCCCTCTTTTCGTGGCCATTTGCGCCAAGTGAAGTGCAACCACAACTACATGGAGACGGCCGTGACCGCCATCGAGCCTAACTTCAACCTTGATGGTTATGAAGTGATCGGGAATGTCATTCAAAGCGGGGGCAATGCCATTCACTGCTGGCGCCACTCAAAGAACGGCATCATCCATGACAATCTCCGCATCCACGACAATACAGGAAAACCAGTCGTCATTTTTGGTGCGCCGACAGGCTGGGAAAAACCTGAGCCACCCCTCATGCGTAACAATCGCAATCACCTTAGCGATGCCCTGCACACAGAGCCAGCCAATGTGCCACCTTTTGGTCGAAGGGTGCTCGTCAGTGATTACGGCGGCGACAAGATTTCCATCATAGCTGCGGACGGACGCGTGGAGTGGGAGCACCCGGCTGAGAAGCCCCAGGATGTGTGGATGCTGGCCAATGGTAACATCCTCTTTAGCCATCTTCGTGGAGCACGTGAAGTGACGTTAGGGAAAAAAGTCGTCTGGGAATACATCAGCCCAAAGAGAACGGAAGTTCATGGCTGCCAGCCTCTTCCTGATGGATCTGTCATGGTCGTCGAATGCGGCACTCAGCGACTCATTGAAGTCGCGCGTGACGGTAAAATCGCTCGTGAGATTCCCGTGCCGCTGAAGACCCAGAACACGCATGATCAGATGCGTGGTTCCCGCCGCACACCGGATGGCCGCTATCTCATCAGCGCCAAAGGCGACCGTGCAGTTCTCGAACTCAGTGCAGAAGGAAAACTTCTTCGGGAAATCAAAACCCCCGGAGATCCGCATGAAGTGCTGGAGCTTCCAAATGGCCATCTTCTCATCGCCTGCGGCGAGGGTGAGGCTCTCATCGAATTGGATCGTGAAGGCAAGACCGTGTGGAAAATCGGAACTGAGGAAGTGCCCAACAACCCGCTCCGGCTAATCAGCGGCTTTCAGCGTCTGCCCGATGGTCATACGATCGTCATCAACTGGCTTGGCCATGGCTACCTGAGCACCACCGCTCAATTTTTCGAGCTGGACGAGCAGAAAAAAATCGTCCGCCAGTTTACCGACCATGCCCGATTCACCAGCATCAGCAAAGTCCAGGTGCTGGACATAATTGGGGACCCTGCCAAAGGTGAGATCTGGCGCTGAGAAGCGGCTGCAAATGATCGTTAGGCCTCAGGCTGGGAGGGGGAATGGTGGAGGCTGACGTTGTCGCCATCGCTACTTTTCAGGCCCCAGAATGTGAAGGAGGAAAGCATGGTGAGCATGCCCATTGTTAGGAAGGCACGATGCAGGGCTGGCACCGTCTGGGCGGGGTCGGTCTGATTCAGCCCGCCTAGAAACCAGGCAGTGAGCATGGAGGCGAGGGCCACGCCAAAGCTGGCAGACATCTGCTGACCGGTGCTGGCGAGACTGCTGGCCTTACTGGCTTCGCGATCATCCACATCTGCAAAGATGAGGGTGTTCATGCTGGTGAACTGGAGTGAGGACAAGAAACCCTGGGCGAAGCTGAGAGGGATGATCATCGCGATGGAGGTGCCAGGCCCCACCTGCGTGAAGACGGTGATGGTGAGGCCTAACAAAACGGTGTTTACGATGAGCACGGTGCGATGACCAAAACGCGCCAGCAGTGGACGGCTGATGACCTTCATGCCAATGGCGGCCAAGGCCAGTGGGATGGTGAGCAAACCAGCCTGCCACGGGGGAAAGCCGAGGCCTATTTGGTACAGCAAGGGCAGCAGAAAGGGCATGCCGCCGACGCCCAGGCGGGTGATGAAGCCACCAAGCACAGAGAGACGAAAGGTGCGGATGGTAAAGAGGTGCACGGCCAGGAGGGGCCTGGCCACGCGGCGGGAATGACGGCAGTAGGCTGTGAGAAGGATGGCCGAGACAAGGGTCATTCCTGCAAGCACGAGGGGCGGCTGAGAGTGCTCGCCAAAGACTTCCAGCACATAGGAAAGAAGGGCAATGCCAGCTCCGAAAAGCACGAAGCCCGCACGGTCCAAAGGCGGGGCCTGGGTATCCTTAAAGTCCGGCATGTGGCGGTGCGCCAGCCAGAGGCCCACGATGGCAAAGGGCACATTCAGCAGAAAGATGATGCGCCAGGAAAACCAGTGAATAATGGCCCCTCCGAGTGAAGGACCAATCAAGGGACCGATGAGCGCCGGGATGATGACGTAGGTGGTGATGCGTAGCATCTCCGAGCGGGGAAAGGAACGCACTAGGGCGATGCGGCCCACCGGCATCATCATGGCCCCACCCATGCCCTGGATGATGCGGGAGACGACCAGCATGGGCGGATTATAGGCTACGGCACAGAGCAGCGAGCCGATGGTGAAAAGCACGATGGCCAGGGAGAACACCCGTTTGGTGCCAAAGCGGTCCGCCATCCAGCCACTGACAGGAATAAAGACAGCGAGGCTGAGGGTGTAGCTGGTGAGGACGGACTTCAGGCTCAATGGCTCCACACCGAGGCTGGCAGACATGGTGGGGACCGCCGTGTTCAGGATGGTGGCATCCAAATTTTCCATGAACAGAGCCACGGCAACAAGCCAGGGCAGAATGGCCAGAGACGGCGAAGGGGCGGCCAATGAGGCAGCAGAGGGCGCGGTCTCAGGTGTCATGAAACTTTAAACTTCGTGCTCTTTTTTCCAGGCCTTTAAGATGGAGTCCAGCAGGCCGGGAAAGCGGCTGTCGAGTTCCTTGCGCCGCACACGGCTGGTCAGCTCCACCCCGCGCCGCTCGCTGTGGATGACGCCCGATTCCCGCAGAATGCGGTAATGCTGGGAGCAGGTGGACTTCGGCATGGGGCACTTTAGACGGCTTGTGGTCTCCACACAGTTCAGGCCGTCCTCGGCCTTGCGCAGCTCCGCCACGATGCTGAGACGCACCGGATCTGACAGGGCATGAAGGACGCCTGCGACGGTGATGCTTTCAACGGGAGGATGGTGGAGAGGTCTGATAAAAACATTCTACACAATTTTGCTTGCAGTTCAATGATTCTTTAGTTCCGTATTCTTGAACAAAGGAACAAACCCTATGCCTACACTTTTTGATTCGCTCCAAGTCGGTCCCCTGCTCCTGCCCAACCGCATTTTTATGGCTCCCCTTACCCGCAGCCGGGCGGGCAGCCAGCGCGTGCCGAATGCGCTGATGGCCAAATACTACCGCCAGCGTGCCAGCGCTGGCCTGATCCTCAGCGAGGCCACCTCTGTGACTCCCATGGGGGTCGGCTATGCCAACACACCGGGCATCTGGTCCGCTGCCCAGGTAGCCGGATGGAAACTGGTGACCCAGGCAGTCCATGAGGCTGGCGGACGCATCTTTTTGCAGCTTTGGCATGTGGGCCGTGTCTCAGACCCGATCTTTCTGGATGGTGCCCTACCTGTGGCCCCGAGTGCCGTGCGTCCCGCAGGCCACGTGAGCCTGGTGCGGCCTGAAAAGCCCTTTGTCACACCTCGTGCGCTGGAACTGGCCGAGCTGCCAGGCATCATCGAAGCCTATCGTAAAGGCGCACAAAATGCCCTGGAGGCTGGTTTTGACGGCGTGGAGATTCATGGGGCCAATGGCTACCTTCTGGATCAATTCCTACAGACGAGCACGAACCAACGCACGGACGACTACGGTGGCTCCGTGGAAAACCGTGCGCGGCTGATGCTGGAGGTGACCGATGCCGTGATCTCAGTCTGGGGCGCAGATCGTGTAGGCATGCACCTGGCCCCGCGCTGCGATGCCCATGACATGGGGGATGCAAACCCGCTCGAAACTTTTGGTTATGTCGCCCGTGAGCTGGGACAGCGGAAGATCGCATTCATCTGTGCGCGTGAGCGTCAGGGCCCAGACAGCATCGGACCGGCGCTAAAGAAAGCTTTTGGTGGCCTCTATGTGGCGAATGAAAAATTCACCCTGGAATCCAGCAATGAGATCCTGGCCGCTGGTGATGCCGATGCCGTCGCCTTCGGAGTCCCCTACATCGCCAATCCGGACCTCCCAGAACGTTTTGCCCAAGGAGCCGAGCTGAATCCCGCAGACCCGACGACGTTCTATGCGGACGGCCCGGTGGGCTACACCGATTACCCTGTGTTATGAAGACTTCCTCCGGCCTGCTTTATTCCGTGCTGGATCTTGCCCCCATTTTGCAGGGTGAGACGGCGGCAGATTCCTTCCGCCATTCGCTAAAGCTGGCACAGCAGGTGGAGAAATGGGGTTATCACCGCTTTTGGCTGGCGGAGCATCACAACATCCCCGGTGTGGCCAGTGCGGCCACCTCCGTGGTCATCGGCTACATCGCGGGCGGCACGTCCACCATCCGTGTAGGCTCAGGCGGCATCATGCTGCCAAACCATGCGCCGTTGGTGATTGCCGAGCAGTTTGGGACGCTAGAGTCCCTGTATCCAGGGCGCATTGACCTGGGGCTGGGCCGTGCGCCGGGTGGAGATCAGAGCGCTGCCCGCGCCCTGCGCCGGGGCTTAGGCAGCAGTGGCGATACCTTCCCGGGAGATGTGCAGGAACTGCAAGGCTTCTTCTCCCCTGCCCTGCCGGGGCAAAAAGTGCGGGCCATTCCCGGCCAGGGATTGAACGTGCCGCTTTATTTGTTAGGCAGCAGCACATTCAGCGCCAGTTTGGCGGCAGAGCTGGGCCTGCCTTTTGCCTTTGCCTCCCACTTTGCCCCCGAGATGCTGCATCAGGCCATCGGCATCTACCGCACCCATTTCCGCCCGTCAGCCACCCTGGCCAAGCCTCATGTCATGGTGGGTCTGAATGTCTTTGCCGCCGATTCGGATGAGGAGGCCACCCGGCTCTTCAGTTCTCTGCAGCAGGTCTTTCTGCATCTGATCCGGGGCTGGCCGAAGCAACTGCAACCACCAGTGGATGACATTGATGCGCTGTGGAATCCGGTGGAGGAGGCGCAGGTGAGCCGAATGACCCGCTGCTCTGCCGTGGGCAGCCCGGAATCCCTGCGCTTCCAGATCGAATCCCTGCTGGACGAAACCGAAGCCGATGAAATCATAGCGACGGCACACATTCACGATCCGCAGGCCCGGCTGCACTCGTTTGAAATTGCGGCCAAGGTCTTCCAAGATCTGCAAAAAGCACGCGCCTGACTTCCCCCTAACTAAAAACACAACAAGACGATTATGGAATACAGACAACTCGGCGGTTCCGGCTTCAAAGTCCCCGCCCTTACCCTCGGCACAGGCACCTTTGGCGGCGGCACGGAATTCTTCAAAGAGTGGGGCGCGTCCGATGTGGCCGAAGCCTCCCGCCTCATTGACATCAGCCTGGAAAATGGCCTAACCATGTTTGACACAGCGGACATCTACTCCGACGGCATGGCCGAAGAGATCCTGGGTGCTGCCATCAAGGGACGGCGCGACCAAGTGCTGATCTCCACCAAAGGCACCTTTCGCCTGGGCGAAGGACCAAACAATGTGGGCTCCTCCCGCTGGCACCTCATCCGCTCCGTGGAAAACAGTCTGAAGCGCCTGGGCACCGACTACATTGACCTCTACCAACTCCACGGCTTCGATGCCATGACTCCGGTGGAAGAGGTGATGAACACGCTGGATGACCTGGTGCGCGCGGGCAAGATCCGCTACATCGGGGCCTCCAATTTCTCCGGCTGGCAGCTCATGAAGGCGCAGGCTTATGCGGAGAAGTTCAACCTTTCCCGCCATGTGGCGAACCAGACTTACTACTCGCTGATCGGCCGCGATTACGAGTGGGAGTTGATGCCCCTGGGCCTGGACCAGAAGATCGGTGCCGTTGTCTGGAGCCCTCTGGGCTGGGGCCGCCTGACCGGCAAGATCCGCCGCAATCAGCCACGGCCTGAGACGAGCCGCCTGAACTACACGCTGAGCAACCAGTATGGCCCGCAGGTGGATGACGAGTACCTTTACACGGTGGTGGATGCACTGGACGAAGTGGCCGGGGAAACCGGCAAGTCCGTGCCCCAGGTGGCGCTGAACTGGCTGCTGCAGCGCCCCACCGTCTCCACGGTGATCATCGGTGCCCGCAATGAGGAACAACTGCGCCAGAATCTGGGTGCCGTCGGCTGGAACCTCACCACCGAGCAGGTGGCGAAACTGGACGCCGCCAGCGACAAACCGAAGACCTACCCCTACTGGCACCAGGTCGGTTTCGATGAGCGGAACCCGTTTCCCGTGAAGTGAAGCAGAGGCTTCGACTCCTACCCAGCCACGCCTGAAAGGGCGTGGCTTTTTTATGGTTTCCGGCTCGTTAGCGAATCACCGTCCACGGAGAGATATAGATCTGGGCGACTATGCCATTCATGAGAGATGCCACGCATCAGAAGGGCACAATCCACTTCCGCAGAACCTGCTGGGAAATACTGTGGATCGTCAAAGACGCATGATTGGGCGGAATCCACGGACAGTGGAGCAATCGTCCAGTCGTGAGAGCGAAGCTCCATGCCGTGATAGTGGCCAGGAGAATGCGTGGCGGAGTAGCCAGTGGCCCCCAAAGAAAAGAATCCGGCAGCCTCCGCGAGGGACGGGAAGATGCTTTGCGCGGGCAAGGCCCCGGCAAGACTCCCTCTGAACGCGATTTCCGTGCCGCCATCCTGGCGCAGAACCGAGAGTGAAAGATGGGTTTTAGATTCTTGAACCTGGAATTGGCTGCGCTGGAAGATGCCAGGGAAAACCACTCCCCCCAAGGTCTTGTTGAACAAGGAATTCGTATCACGCCTGGGGATGTAAACGCCTTCTTGCACGGTGCCATCCTGGTCCCATTCCACTGCAATGCGGTGCGCAGCATTTTCCGAGGCCATTCCGAGCCATGAGGGTAGCAGACGAGGACGGAGCTGGCCAAAACGGATCATGCACACACCTCCCACTCCGTGACCTGAATACAGCTTCGGACGAAAGGGCCTGGGCAGCACCTGAGAGAGGATGTCTGGGGCAATCCGGTAATTGAGTAGCACCCTTCTTTCGATCAATCCGTGAATGGTGTCCAAAATCATGGCCTGACACTAAAACAACGGGCAGGCAAATCCACCGCTAAGGCCAGCGGTCCCCCAAAAAAACAAAACAGCCGGAGCGTGAGCTCCGGCTGTCTGGGTTAAAGAATCGTAGATTGAGAATTAAGCAGCAGCTTTGACCCGCTCGTTTTTCTTCTCCATCGCTGCTTTCGCCTGGTTGGCGAGGGCGACGAAGGCGGCCTCATCCTTGATGGCGATGTCGGACAGCACTTTGCGGTCGATTTCGATTCCGGCAAACTTCAGACCTTCCATGAGACGGCTGTAGGTGATGCCAACGTTACGCGCAGCGGCGTTAATACGCTGGATCCACAGGTTGCGGAAGGTGCGCTTACGGACCTTACGGTCACGGTAGGAATACGTCATTGCCTTGCGGACAGCGTCCTTGGCATAACGGAAATGGGTGGAACGGAAACCGCGAAAGCCTTTGGCTTTAGCGAGTGTGCGCTTGCGGCGTTTGCGGCTAGCGGGGGCGTTGGTGGCTCTTGGCATTTTCTATTTCTCTGAGCAGGCTGTTGTTATGGATTTGATGACCGGCCTCACCTGATCTGAGGCTTTCACACGCGTGAAACCAGACCGGAGCATCATGGTCCCGCTAGGGGACCGTGGATTAACCGCGATGTGAGAATGGCATATTTGCCAGCACACCTGCTTTATCCACTTCTGCCACGAGGGCGACTTTACCGAGGTTACGCTTACGTTTGCGGCTCTTGTTCTGCAAGATGTGGCGCTTGCCTTGTTTACGGCGGAGCACCTTACCTGTTGCAGTTACTTTGAACCGTTTAGAGTAAGCTTTTCTCGTTTTTGCTATACCAGCGTTTTTGGACATAGGGGCCGCGAAGGTGGCGGCAAATGCACAAACGGCAAGGTTTTTTTAGCCGAGATGTGAATAAGGGAGCAGATTTAGGCGATTTCTACGTGGATTGGAAGGCGGCAGCCTGCGAAAAACCGCCCAAGGGGCAAAAACGGAGGCCTCCAGGGACCGAGCTACCCGAAAGCACCTTGGAGCTAAATCGTGCCCAGGTACGGAAACAATGCCATTCAGGTTGCCAGTTTCGCCGCTGCCTCTTAGCTTTCAGACCTTCCTTTTTCTCCCGACCTCATGCTCATCACCACGAAAGCCTATGCCCGCGCCGGTTTGGTGGGCAACCCTTCGGACGGCTACTTTGGCAAGACGATCTCCTTCATCATCCGCAACTTTGCGGCGGAGATCACCTTGTTCGAGACGCCAGAGCTGACCATTGAGCCGAATCAACGGGACCATTCCGTTTTCGGCAGCATCGAGGAACTGGCCCGCGATGTGCGCCAAAATGGCTACTACGGCGGCATCCGCCTGCTGAAGGCCAGCGTGAAGCGTTTCTTTGATTACTGCACCAAGCAAGGGCTGCAGCTGCATGGGCGGAACTTTACCCTGCGCTACCACAGCAATGTGCCGCCGCAGGTGGGCATGGCGGGCAGCAGCGCCATCATCACGGCCTGCTGGCGGGCGTTGATGGCTTTTTACCATGTGGAGATCCCCAAGCACGTGCTGCCCAGCCTGGTCCTGAGCGTGGAAAATGACGAACTCTGCATCCCCGCAGGCCTGCAGGACCGAGTGATCCAGGCTTATGAGGGGGTGGTGTACATGGACTTCAACCGGGCCTCGATCGAAAAGCTTGGCTATGGCATCTATGAAGAAATTGACCCCGCCCTGCTGCCGCCCGTTTATGTCGCCTATACAGCTAAGCTAAGCGAAGGCACTGAAGTCTTCCACAATGACATCCGTGGTCGCTGGAACCGCGGCGAGCGGGAAATCGTGAGCGCGATGTATCAGTGGGCCAACCTTGCCCAGCGAGTGCGCGACCTGCTGTTGGAAAAGCGGGGGCATGAGATCGGCCCCTTGCTGAATGAAAACTTCGACCTGCGCCGTCGCCTGTACAAATTGGGCCAAGGCAATCTAGACATGGTGGAGGCCGCCCGCGACTGTGGTGCCAGCGCCAAATTCACCGGTAGTGGCGGGGCCATCGTGGGCACCTATGAGGACGAGGCCATGTTTCAGCGGCTGCAGGTAGCTCTAGAACCCATGAACGTCGCAGTGATCAAACCGCAGATTGTGCCGGCGTAAAAAAACCTGAATCCTGCATCATTGCCCTGGCACGAAGAACTCGCGCCGAAGTTTGCTGAAGACGATTTCTGAAGTGCCAAACTTCGGCAGGAGACGACGCTGGCCTGTGGAGTAGGTGACATAGCCTTCATCCCGGTAAAGGCAGAGGAAGGGGGTGTTCACGGCATTGTAATCCACGATGGAAAAGGCGCGGGTGTAGCGGCTGTAGCTGGGATCAATCAGCACCACGTCGCACTTGTTTCGGGACATCTGCGCACCACCCATGCTGACGCTTGGGGCTGTAAACATGGCCACGATACCGATGGGCTTGCCATAATCTACGATGGTGGGACGGCCGATGCCATAAGTCCATTTTTTCACCGGGGCATCAAAACTGTAGAGATCGGACTTTTTGGCTTTGCAAAGGACGTAGCCTCCCTCCACCACATTGGTGCGAAGGTGCAGATACACATGCTTGCTGTCCTGGGTCATGGCAGGCTCTGCCAGGATTTTGACTTCGGTAGTCAGCAAGCGGGGGTCGGGCGCACCTAGAAGCTCCCATATTGTACCGCCATCGGCGCTACGCATAAGCACATTGGTGAGTAGCCGGGTCACGCCATCGGTGGAGTTTTTGATCTGGATGGTGCTGTAGAGTTGGCCGTCGAACACGAGGAAATCCCCGGCGGTGCTGATGCCCTTGGCGAACTGGGCGCCAAAGCCGGGACCGTGGAGGAAGTCGAGATGCTTTTGGATCGCAGGCACGGCCAGGTCCATCACCTGCGCGGGGTCTTTGGCGATGGTGCAGCGCATCGCATGCAGGCCGGAGAGCTTACCCGTGGCGATGTCGTAATCTTTGTAGAAGGCTCGATAGGCGGGTACCTTATCCTCGGCTAACCGCGCGGTGAAGAAGATGCGCAGCACCTTGTCATCCCGCACATGCAGCATGGGAGCGGAGACAAAAGTGCCGCCGAGGGTGATGCCATTCGAGGCCTCCCCGGCTGAGGCAATATCCACCCAGCGGGCGGTGGCCGTGGGATTCAGGATGTTAAAGACGGCCATGCGCGCCACCTGCCCAGCCTTGTTTTCATCTGGCGTCTTTTCATTGCACTGGTAAACCGCGTAACCGATGCCCTGCACGATGCGAAGGGAGGATTGGTGAGCATACTGCTCCACTGTGAACTGGCTGATGAGGGCAGACTGATCCACAAAGGAACGAGAAGACACTTCCCCATCTGGGAATTTTTGGGCCAGACCCTTTGCCTCTTCGGCGTTACCGGAAAAAGCACAAGAAAGCAGCAGGAGAGTTGTCAGAACACGCACGGATTGGACTAACATAAAGGTTGTTCACAGATTAAATAACTGTCAACGGACCGTCAAACATCGTCAGGCTGATCACTTCAGTTTTCGCGACGTGCGGTCCATGAGACTGCCCTTTGGGAGCGTAAAAAAGGGTGCCTGGAGTGTAAGTAACGCCGTCCTCTTCCCATTCACCGGAAAGCACCCACGCCCACTCATTGGCTGCGGGGTGAGTATGAGCAGGAACGCTGATTCCCGCATGAAATTTGCGCAGCACTACGACGCCCCCTGTTGTGTCGTTTTTATGCAAAATCTTTAACTCCACTCCTGCATAAGGACCGGGCTGCCAGTGCTTTTCGTTCGCTAAGGCGATGTATTGGAACATATCCAAAAAAACAACGGTGGAATCACTCTCACTGCAAGCCTGCAAATAGAGACGATCTACCACCCATTTTATAGCATGCCTCATGTCCCCTCCTAGCGGTCCATCAAAAGAAATCATCTCGCCTGTGACTACGAGCTCAAGATCAAAAAGAGCCTCGCCACTTCCTTTCCGTTCACCTTCAGAGATTGACTCTCCAGTAATTTTCCTGAAGGCGGCTTTTCCACCTCTGTTCCAGTCCCCCGCCCCAAGGAAACTATCAGCATCAAAATAAAAGCATTAATCACAGCTCAACTGAACGCTCTGGCCTCTAACCCACTTCAAAAAAATGGCTTTAATTTTTGCTGCATCGAAACCCTCTTTCCTACTGTAATTTTGATGGCTAAGCCAATTAAGGTTTAATCCAGTCTAAAATCAAAAAACCCTGCCGTCTCAAGAGATCAGCAGGGTTTATCAACGATCAAGAATTGTTATATCTGTGGATTAAGGACGTGGAGCCACGGTGCCAGTGTTGGCGCTGCCATCTGCGTTACTGCCACTGGCACTACTACCTGTACCACCCGTGGTCCCGGTGGTGCGATTTTTTTCCGTCGCTTTAGCTGCCGCCTCTTTGTCAGCCGCCGCTGTATCATCAGCCGCTCTTTTGGTTTCTTGATCTTTTTCGGCTTCAGGTTTCTTCATTTCCTTCGCTTCCGCATCGCGAGGTTCACGTTTGCCTTTACGTTCCATATTCTTGCGTGGTTGGCGCGTGCCCATTTTCACAAACTCTTCGCGACTAAGACTACCGTTTGAATCTGCATCCAGCCGATCAAACATTGTTGCGAGGTTACGAGCTCGAGTTTCTGGATCCTGGCGTGCAACGCGTCTTTCTTTATCCTCCCGCGCTTTATTGACAAGCGGTGGATTAGTGGTTTCAGGCGTTGCGGCACCTTTGGACTGAGCTTGGGCAATCACAGGGGCCATCGCCACTCCGGCGATTATGATGGTTTTGACGAATGAGTGTTTCATAAGATTTGGATTTTAATCGACAACTGCACAAAGGCCTAACTAACATTAGGGTCCAGGCCTAACCGGTGGCGGAGGACTCGTTGGCACGTAAGAGCCCCCGTTTTGACTCACTGGTGGCACACCCGTGGGTGGAGTGTAAGTTCCCTGAGGACCTGTCATAGGCTTCACTCCAGGTGCTGGAGAAAGTCCATTGTTGGCAGGCACCCCGGCGTTAGGGGCATAGACACCATTCCTTCCATTGGAGTTTGCTGGCACTGCTACCTGGGTGCTCAAGACCCCCACACGAGAAAACTCGTTGTAGTTAAGCAATCCATCTTTATCCACATCCAATTGCTGAAATAAAGCCTGGGGATTTGCCAGCCACCAAGCAGCCTCTTGGCTGATCAGCGCCACTTGAGGCTGAGCAACGGTCCCGGTAGGAACTGCCGTTGTATTGGAAGGAACTTGTGCTAACAATGCTCCCTGAATCGCCACCAATCCAGCATAACAAAAAATAGGGTGTTTCATAAAAATCCTGGGGTTAAAATTCACCGCACGCACTTAACCGTGGTTGGAGGCGGCCTTCATAAATTCGTCTTGGGAAATAAGAATGGATGTACCAGACCTAACCAACCACGCTACCAGCCATTTTAAGAGGAATAAAAGCGCACTGGACATCACACCTGCATTATTTTAAACTTGGTTAACCCTAAGCCGTACCGGGGCTATAGCTCAGTTGGTAGAGCGTCTCGTTCGCAATGAGAAGGTCAGGGGTTCGAATCCCCTTAGCTCCACGGTTTTGCGTCGGCTGGTGATTTGAGAGGAGCGAATGGGTAACAATTTCGTTACCCCGTGACTTCTTTCACATTCTTTCAATAAAATTTAACTTCCCCGTCGCAATGAAGGTCAAATGGCACAATCCATGCAGAGAATATTACATCTTCCTCTGCTATGTCACGTTTTCAGCCCATTCCATACTTCACTTTGGCTCTCCTCCATCTGATCAGTGGCGTAGCTAATGGCGTGCCGGAAGAAGTGGCCGAAAAAGAGGTAGTGCCAGCGAGCCCTCTCGTACGACCAGTGCCGCCACTCGAAATTCCTGAAGATACTCTGCATGGGATCGGACTTAGCCGCCTGAAATTCCCTCGTGAATTTGATTCACCTGTTGCCTTGAGTTCAGCCTTACCCGGGCCAGAGGGGGAGCAAATCGTCGCGCTACAACGAGGTGAATTTTGCGCCATCAAACTGGATGGCAGTGGTGAATGGCGGTCTTTCCTTGATTTTCGTGAGCGAATGTCTGGAATCGTTCTTTTTGAGGAAGGGGTGCACGGGATCGCCCTACATCCACAATTTGAAAAGAACCGTCTCTTTTACCTGAGCTACACCCAAAATGAACCGCGCCGCACTGTCATTAGCGAAATGCGGGCAACAGACGGAGAATCGCCATCCGCGCTCCCGGAGACGGAGCGCATCCTGCTTGAGATCCCACAACCGCTTGCCGATCATTGGGGTGGCCACATCACTTTTGGACCCGATGGGCAGCTTTACATTGCACTGGGGGATGGAGGCCTCCGCAGTGATCCCTACCGTCTCGCCCAAAACCCATGGGTGCTCCATGGGAAGATCCTGCGTTTGGATGTAAATAGCCGCAGTGGCAAACTGCCCTATGCCATTCCTGCCGATAATCCCTTCGCCAACGAACAAACCGTGCGGCCTGAGATTTTCGCCTTAGGCTTCAGAAATCCTTGGGGACTTGCCTTTGATACGCACACAGGTCACCTCTGGTGTGCAGACGTGGGTCAAGACCTTTGGGAGGAAATCAACATCGTCAAAAAAGGTGCCAATTATGGATGGAGTGATCGGGATGGCCCCACGGACGCGACTTTTCATCCCACACCGCTCATCCCTGGCACAGCGACAACCGATCCCGTTCATGCCTACACACGCCAGCGGGGCGAAGGGCTGTGCATCGTCGGCGGTCACACTTACCGGGGAGAAAAAATGCCTGCACTACAGGGTATGTATCTCTTTGCAGACTGGGGTTACGGCACGATCTGGGCCCTACAGATGGATACCGTGAATGAACGTGCGGTACGCCGTCTTACTCTCTACCGCCGACCAGAAGCAACCAAACTCAATCCCACCCTCATCACGCCTGATGCCCATGGAGAGCCCATTCTTCTTTCTCAAGATGGGGCGCTTTACCGTCTTGAATACACGGAAGACATAGCCACTGAATGAAGTGAGGCAAGGAGGCTAGCGTGAGGCCAAAATAAAACGCCACACGACTAACATCACAACGCCGGACCACATCATCCAACGGCCAATCTCACGGGTGCGGAGGTCATAAGTGTAAAACTCCCCTTCTGCATGAGACTCCTTCATGTAGGCCAGAGAGTAGCCAATGCCCATGCCGACGATGCCCCCGAGTAGCACAGAAAACCAGCCCAACACCAAGTGCCACCGAGCTGCAGGTCTGCCCATTTCTAAAGCCTGAATTTGCTCGGCTGATTTCACCGTAATTTCGGCAGGCTTAATGTCCCGGTCTGCGGCTAAACGCCGTGCATGCACGACCACAAAAGGATCCCAGTCCGCAGGGACAGAAAGGATCTCTAAAATTTCTTCATCAGAGGCTGTGTGCAGGAAATGGTCTGCGGGTAATTCCGTCTCTGCAAATGACCCCTCCAAGGCTAAACGAGCCGCATGAAGGTCTGCCCGGCTCACCATGACCATCATATCAGCCGGGTAATCACCTCTGCCTACCTCGGTGATGTCAAATGCGGCTTGGCTGCTGGACACACGATGCGGCACCCCGGCCGTTGTCAAGGTTTCCACCACCGCAGCCAATTCATCACCGCTTTTCGTTCGAACCAACTCAAAATCTTCCTTCTTCATCGTTTGTTAGGTTAAGATTTCATTTGGGATGCACACTCAGTCATTTACCGGAGGAACGCTTTTTGATTGCTTCCCCTAGAGTCCGCTCAGCATCCTCACAGAGAGTTTTCAGAACCTCAGGGCTAGTCCAGTCGGCCCCACAGGCCAGGATGGTTTCACGTACCATACCATCCGCAGAGACCACCTGCATCGGGTGCTGCTTAGCATATCGATTGGCTAGACGTTCCAAAATGGCATCGGCCGTGGTTGCAGCTTCAGCATAGATCACTTGAAGCCCTTCGGGCTCTCGTTCCTCACTCCGCTGGGAGTGAGTACCATCGAACACCACTACCACCTGCTTACCACTCATGTCCTGGTAAGTGCGCAGTCGTTTCATCAGTTCCAGTCGGGCCAAGTGCCGCCGACCAGCGCTTCTCTGATCCTTCTTCAGTTCCGGCCAGGCATGC
This sequence comes from Prosthecobacter dejongeii, assembly GCF_014203045.1. NCBI lineage: Bacteria > Pseudomonadati > Verrucomicrobiota > Verrucomicrobiia > Verrucomicrobiales > Verrucomicrobiaceae > Prosthecobacter > Prosthecobacter dejongeii. The sequence goes on along the minus strand of NZ_JACHIF010000004.1, from coordinate 40,738 downwards.
ATCACACTGTGACCATCTACCAGAAGATAAGCTAAAGCAGGCATCCGTAACAAAAGTGGAAGGCTAAAGAGGAGACTGAAGCCTGCGGTTAAAAATCACCTCCACGGGTTACCTTACTGAGATACCAAGACATGACCTGAGGCCCGTAAAAGACCCACAAAGCAGCCCCAGCAGCAAGATAGGGACCAAAGGGTAATTTCGTTCCCCACTGGGCACGTCCCGTCAGTCGGGTAAATCCTGAGACTAAGGTGCCCAGCACACTGGCCGCAAAGATGGTGAACAGGACCGCTTTCCACCCCAGGAAAGCACCGATCATCATCAAAAAGTGAACATCGCCTAGCCCCATGGCTTCCCGCGGAATCTGTACCCCGGTGGCCGTTCCTTCCAGGCGTGTGACGCCTTCTAGATCGAAGGTTTCCACTTTGCCAGAAGCATCGGTGACCTTCATGCTTTCCACATACAGCTCCACGTTCACATCTTTAAAGGTGCGCTCATTCACCCTTAAAGTCGGGCTGGTCACCAAAAGGCGATCCGTCGGCCGCTGCATGCCAAAGAGGTCCACCCATTCGATCTTATCTTCCCCCATGGTGACGATGGGAGGCTCCGTCTCCACGGGTTGACTCACGTTCCACGCCTCAGGCTTCTCAAAGACGATTTTCTTGCGACCAAAGGCGAGTTTGCCTAACTCCACCACCAGCCTTAGCCCACCAAACCCTACCGCAGCACTGGCCAGCGACATCAACCCACTGACCCACCACACAGCCTCCCCTTGAAGACTAGGCACCCAGAGCGAGGCCAGCACCCCGGCAATCGTCCCGTAAAAGGTGATCTCCGCAGGCAAAAGATAATGTTCGATGTCAATGAAAGTGCCTGCAATGAGCAGGCTCATTAAAACCCACAAACACAGCACCTGAGGCCCCCATAGCGCAATCGTCGCCCAGTCTCCCTTAAACGTCCAAAAGACGGCGTAAAACATCAGCGCCGTGAATAGCTCCACCCCTAAATAGCGTGGGGAAATACTCGTTTTACAATTAGCACACTTTCCTCCTAACAGCAGCCAACTCACCAGAGGGATGTTGTGATACCAAGGGATTTGATATTCACAACCCGGGCAAAAGGAACGTCGAGGCTTATTGACGGAGATGCCCCGAGGCAGGCGATAGATGACCACATTCAGAAACGAGCCAATGCCCGCCCCAATGAAGAAAAACAAAACATGCAGCAAGGCATTGAGAATCTGGTAGCGCATCATCGGACAAAAAGAGGGAAAAGACGAAGTGGCGGAAACTTGCCTTGCCAAAGGCACTAGAGGAAGCAAAAAAAGCACAATGTCACGCATCTGTCGGCTGTTCCTTCCCTGCCTTCTTGGGCTCGTTGTCGGGCTACTGATGACAAATTGTGCTTCTCCGCAACCTTCGAAAAAAGGCTTGGTAGATGTCCGCCGTGTGGTTCCCAATGTCGTCGTAGATCTACGTTATGGCACTACTGACAATCTCACCGGGCACGCCCTCTACCCGCCCGACATGCCCTGCCTACTGCGCGCCTCCACAGCTCAAAAGCTGAAGAAAGCCCAACGACGACTACGCTCCCAAGGCTATGGCCTGAAAATCTGGGATGCGTGGCGGCCCACGGAGGTGCACCAGCGTTTATACAGGCAAGGTGCAGGCACGGGCATGTTCCTAGATCCCAATCGAGGGTGGTCACGTCACTGTGGTGGTATCTCCGTTGATGCCACCTTGGTGGACAAATACGGCCAAGAATTGCCCATGCCGACCCACTTTGATGAAGACCTCCATCGCGCCTCTAGCCACCAAGTGTCAAAAGATCCGACCATTCGCCGCCATCTGAGTGTGCTGCATGAGGCAATGACTACCGCTGGTTTCAAGGCTCTCCCAGGTGAATGGTGGCATTTCGACGACGTGGATTTCCTCTACCGCCCCATCCCTGTGATCAAAGCTGCCGATATCGGCGTCAAGCTATCTCTGCCATGACGAGGTGGCGAGAAACATACTTCATGTTAGGTCCATCCAGCCGCCCTCTCAGAGCTCACTTCAGAGGCAGCCGGGTATAGGCGCTCAGAGGCAGTTCCAGAGTCTTTTGTCGGCTCCCTTCCCCGCGCAACAAAGTCACTTCACTCTTGGCGCAGCCTAAGGTCTTGGCCAGAAAGGCGATCAATTCCACATTCGCCTTCCCCTCCACAGGAGGAGCGCCCAGCTTCATGAGCAAGACCGAGCGCCCTTTTTCATCCATGCCCCAGCCAGCTAGCTCGGACTTACGTGCATTGGGTGTGACACGCACGATCAGTTGAGTCATCTCCTCCATCCTGCATTCATCCCACCATTTTTGAAATCCTCAAACGTCACTTCGTCCTCCACGATCGACCTCATCATCCTCGAGTCGCCAGGATGCCAGCAGCGATTCCCTCCGCGATCGCCTGACGGTGTGCCGGGCTGGCACATCGCTTGGATTCCGTTCGGTTGCTCAGGTAGCCGCATTCGATGACCGTAGCAGGCATATTTGTACTTCGGAGGACTTTGAAATTCCGGTTAAAAACCCCACGATTAGTGCCTGTGACCCGCCGATCCATGCTGCGGAGGATGCTGCGGGCCAATGTTTTTCCCGAAGCACTTCGATAGTATCCCTCCATTCCATGAATGCTCGTTTTCCGGTTCGCATTGAAGTGAATGCTCACGAACACAGACTTGGAGTGACGGTTAGCAATGCTCGCCCTCGAATCCAAGGCGACAAACGAGTCGCTCCGCCTCGTCATGATCACCTTCATTCCTTTGGCTTTTAAGATTCGTTCTACCCGCTGGGTCACATCTAAACAGAGCTTTTTTTCAACCAACCCGTACCACACAGCCCCACCATCGTGTCCACCATGCCCGGCATCCAAAACCACCGTGTTGAAGGAAAGCGCCTGCAACTGAGCGACAAGACCCAGCCAAAAAAAACAGACGAACCAACGGCAGAATGGGGGCGAAAAAGCCATTTAATTAATCTTACTTAAAATTCAGGCACAATGAAACCCAAAAATAGATCGGCATTCTCCTTTGAGAAAAGCGCTCTTCTTACACGCACCCCCTGTGGCGTCAGGACCGCTACCCACCAAAAAAAACTTTGAGGCGGCCTCATTCTTCACTTTCGCCTTTGATCCCGCCCCCTCTCTGCTAAAACATCCTCATGCCTGGACTCACCAAACTCGATCATCTCATCTCCCTCCTGGACGATGACTCTCAGGTCGTTCAGGAAGCTGTGCAAAAAGAGCTGTGGAGCATCCGTCAGGATCTGCCAGAAAGACTCGCCTTGATGGATCGGCCCTTAACAGAGTCCGAAGAAAGCCACATGAGCCGCCTGCTGGAACCCGCGCGCAGGGTCGAGCTCGAAGAAACCTGGATGCGCTGGCGCTGGCTGGATAATCCCACAACCCAGTTGGAGGAGGGCATTGCGCAAATTTCAGCCTACCTGCATAGCTGGCGAACCCAACCTGGAGAGCTGGCCAAGCGGCTGGATCAACTGGCCGAAGAGGCCTTCCAAGAACAGGGCCGTATGGATGCTCGAGAATTGGCAGAGTGGCTCTTCACCATGCGCAATGGCAGCATTCGTTTTCGCGGTAATAGTAAGGACTACTACACCCCGAGTAATAGCAACCTGCTTTGGGTATTGGAAACTGGATTTGGCAATCCTATCAGCCTTTGCTGCCTCTATCGTTTGTTAGGCCAGAGATTTGGCATTGAAATCCATGGATGCAATTTTCCTGGGCATTTCCTGGCTCAGGTAGAACACGGGGAACGCACCTGGCTCGTCGATTGCTTTAACCGCGGCCGATTCATGCTTTCGAGCGATGTCGCCCGGCACCATCCTGCGGCCAATCCTTCCATCGAAGAAGTCGTCCGCACCCCTGCCAGCACGGACGCCATTCTTCTGCGGATCTTGCGGAACCTGGACGAGGCTTTTGATCGCCTCGACCACACCATCTACCGGCAAACCATGCGCTCCTTAGCCATCAAGCTCATGGAAGATTGATCTCCACGTCGCCAAAGGGCCATCCCTCACCACGACGCTGCCTCATGCCCAGCCCTGAACAACTTCGAGATCGATTCCTCCGCGCCCTCGCACCCGAGAGCCAGTTTTACCGCTTGCTTGATCATCTTCCGGGCATCTCATTTTTTGCGAAAAATAGCCGGTTCCAGATCGTCTGTGCCAATCAGCACTTTGTCGAAAGTGTGGGTCATCAGAATGAGGCGGATCTCATCGGCAAAGAAGACTTTGATCTGTTTCCCCTCCGCTTAGCGGAAAACTTTCGTCGAGACGATGAAGAGGTACTCACCAGTGGAGAAGCACGTCTTAACCTCGTCGAACTTTTCTTTAACTCACAAGGGATCCCAGACTGGTTCATCACCAACAAGTTGCCTGTGCGAGATCGCCAGGGACGCCTCATTGGCATCATGGGCACGACGCAGAGTTATAGCCATGCCTCGCAGACGGTTCACCCCTATCGCCACATCGAGCGGGCGCTGGCATACATTCGCGAGCATTTCCGTGAACGCATCACCGTGGAGGAACTTGCCTCTATGGTCCACCTCTCCACCCGCCAGCTACATCGGAAATTTGTTGAAACCTTTGGCTTTAGCCCCCAGACGTTCATCATGAAATTGCGCATCCAGGCAGCCTGCGATGCCCTCCAGCAAGAGGATGCGCAGATCATCGAAGTCGCCACAGCCCTGGGCTTTTGCGATCAAAGCAGCTTCACCCAGCATTTCCACCGCCACATCGGCATCACTCCGCTGAAGTATCAGCGCCAGTTTCGCCTCGTCAGAAAAACCGGAGAATGACATCCAAAACCGCTACCGAAAAAGCCCTCCTTTTGCCCTTCCTCATTGCCCGATGGCCCGAGGTCAAACGAACCAAGATTAAACAATGGCTCCGCTTTGACGCAGTCAAGATCAATGGGCGCACGGTGACCCAGCATGATCACTCTCTGCAACCTGGAGATGTCGTCAGCATCCAACCCCAAAAAGCCCCCCCCAAGACCACACCCCTGCCAGCAGGCCTGAGCATCGTCCACGAGGATGATGAATTGTTGGTGATCCGTAAACCGGTCAACCTTCTCACCATCGCCACAGATACGGAACGGGACAAAACCGCCTTCCGTATCATGACCGACTACTTGCGCGAAAGCAGCCATGGTCGCCAGGATCGTCTCTGGATCGTCCATCGCCTAGACCGCGAAACCTCAGGGCTGCTCGTTCTGGCCAAGAGCGAAGATTCCAAGACCTGGCTCCAAGAAAACTGGGCCCGCATGGACAAGCGTTATCAAGCCATCGTCGAGGGCATCGTCCCCAATCCTTCAGGCAAGATCGTTACTTACATTGACGAAACTCAGCCCCACCGCGTTTTCTCCACCAGTCACGCTAGCCCCACCGCCCGTGAGGCCACCACGCATTATCGAGTCCTCAGCACCGGGTATGGGCGCAGCCTGCTGGAGGTCACGCTCGAAACCGGTCGCCGGCACCAGATCCGTGTCCAACTTGCATCCATCGGCCACCCCATCGTGGGAGATGAAAAATACGGTGCTAAGAGCGATCCAGTTAAACGCATCGCCCTACACGCCAGTGACCTCAAACTGCTGCACCCGGAAGACGAGCGTGAGCTCACTTTTCACTCTCCCCTTCCCCAGGAGCTTGTGCGTCTGGTACCCATGACGAAACTCTAGCGCTTCACCGTCCGACCATTCTTGTCCAGCCACTGGGCAAGGTCCTCAGTCACTTCGGCACGCTGCACATCATGAAGCAGCAGGTGATAACTTCGCGTGTACCACAGCAGGCGCTTTTTCGGAGAACGCACCTGACCGAAGAGTCCCTGCACCTGATCTGGGGAGGACAGAATGTCATTGGGAGAGGCTAAGAATAACACCGGCATACGCAGGCGTTTGGCTGAGTCTGGGTTTTGATCCAGCAATCGGCCGATTTCCGTTAGCAGTCTCAAGGTGAAGCTATTGATATGATGTTCCGTCACCGCCATTTGCGCCCCATGTGTGGTTTGGCTCGTCACCTGGATCTTCTTTTCATCCACCCCAGCTAAATCCCCTAACGAATAGCGTGACCGGGGCGAAAGAGTAGCCGCCGCCTCCAGTAAAAACCGACGGAAGCCTGATACCGTCACCCGCAGCCCCGCCACAGGGGAGGCTAAAACAATGCCCACGGGGTCTTGTCTTATATTCAAACGGCTGGCCGCGGTGTGCAGACAAATCAGGCTACCCAGACTTTCTCCATACCAGAAAATCGGGACGCCGGGATTCCGTTTGCGCACCAGCAGATGAAACGTTTCTAAATCACGTATCCACTGTTTAGCAGAGCCAATGTCCCCCCGCGCCTCCTTCACCGGATCTTTGCCCTGCCCCCGCAGATCATAGGCATAAACCGCATACCCTTGCGGAGGCAATTTATCCCCAATGAACCAAAAGTCAGAAGCTGCCCCACTCAGCCCGTGCACGGCGATGACGATGCCCTTGGGTTTTGTCCCCACCGCGACAGGCCATTCTTGCCATGGCATGATCTTTCCGTCATAGCTCACCCAGGAGCCAGGCCTGAGCTCTGGAGAAGCGCCCCCTCTTGGAAGAGATGAGCAAGAGGCTAAAAAAATCACCAGCCCAAGCGCACACAGCGCCAGCCACCGGCAGACAAGGTTGGTCATGCCGCAGTATTTCCCGCGATCTCTGTCGCTGACAAGACCGCATTCACAAACTCCACCTGAGCCCTGACCCGAAGATCGAGGCCGAACTCCGACGGTGTTTCAAACGTCAAAGTCAGCCCACAACCGAGTTCATGCAGCACCACAGCTTCTGGCAAGCCGGGGAGGTGCTTCGGCACTCGGCTCCGGCGGATGACTCCTCCCTGGGCGCGACTTTCATCAATGCGTTTACGCCCATCTGGGGGGATAGCACTTACCCCCGCCAGCATGTCAGGCGCTAACTTGGGGGCACCACGTCGTCCCAATTCATAAACATAGCAGCCCTGCCCGTCGTAGTCTTCGTGAAGGCAAATGGCCACCTTTAGGCGCCGGCACGTCACGATTTTCTGCCAAGGGCCACACACAACATCCTCCTGCAAATGGAAGCGGCGATTCAGATCCTGGCCTTGATAATCCGCCCGTGTATTGAGCATCAGCCCATGGGGATTAAGGCAGGGAAAGAAGACGAAATTTCCCGCACGCAGACGATCCTCATTTTCTTCAGCCCAGACGAGCAATCCCCAGGCCGCAGCAGGTTCGTCCCCATGCACCCCTGAAGAAAGGTAAATGGCCTCCACGGCGAAAGAGTTTTTCGTTTCTAGCCAGAATACTGAAACCCCATCCACCACGGCCAAAGTCTTCAGCTTCACGCCTAATCGGCGCGCCAAGGCTCGCCATCGCTGGATCAAGACGCGGTAACTGTGAGCCGCATGCAGAGGAAGCAAAGACATTGGTTTTAGAAAAACACCTCACTTTTGAGCGGCTTGCCACGCAGGCCAGCCGCCCTTGAGCACATAACAATCATCCAATGGCACCAGCTCTAAAAGACGTTCCTTCACCTTTCGACTGGCCTCACACTTTTCACCGCCACAGTAAATGATCACAGGCAGAGTCGTCCTTTGTAGCACCTCCATCAGTTCCAACACCTGATCCATAAAACCTTGCTCATTTAGCAGCATCGCTTTTGGAATGTGACCTTTTTCATAGGCTTCAGCAGGTCGCGCATCAATCCACAGCACCTTCCCCTGCCATCTTTCCTGAATGTCTTTAAGATTGACCTCATCTTTCATTCGAGGTGCTTCACTAAGGTGCAAAGCGGGCGCGCGGGGATGGATCTCACGCGTCACTCCCGCAGCGACAGCCGCCATCAACAGCAGAAAACCAGCCTGGATCACGGACTTCATGGCTGCTGAGAGCTAGGTTTGCGATAAACCGAGAAAAACGCCATCTGCCGCTGGTATTTGGGGATGGTGCTGTCCGTCTCTATCCGCAGTGCACCTAGCATCACCTCTGCCGTGGTTTTGGGTTTGACTGAAACTTCATAGACACGCCCCGGCTCGATCTCCTTCCACTCAAACTCCACATTCTCCCGGGTGGAGGTGATGTTCTTGATCTTCATCGGCCCGCTGCCCGTCATGGTAACACGCGTGGTTTTCTTCGCTGCCTCATCACCTAACCACCATTGCAAAGTCTTGGGCTCAATCTTAATGACCTCTGGCACCTCCAGCACAAAGGGAATCACCCACTCCGCTTGCTCAGGATCATCTGTCTGGACATGCACACTCTTCTCCTGTCTTCCCACAAAGCTGGAGACTTTAAACTCTGCTTTTCCGGTGCCCATTTCGCCCGGCGCATACACGGCTTTGTCCAGCGAGGCACTCAAGCAACTGCACGCACTTTCGATATTCAGCACCTTCACTGGCTTGCTGCCTTTGTTGTGAAAAACAAAAGTCGTCGTGATGGATTCATCTTCGGGCTTCGGCTTCAGCTCAATCAAGGGGATCTCAAGCGCCAACTCTGCCACTGCCAAATTGGGCAGAAATGCGGCGAAACAACCTAGCCAAAGAAAAGCTTTCATGGAGAAATAAACCCGTCAGGAAGCTTTACGTCAACAGGTCCGTCAAAGACGTAATCTGCTCTGCCTCACCCCTTGGCCTTCGCATCATTGTTTTCCCGAGACACTTTACGCGCCACGGAAACGATGTGATTGCAGGCCTCCATGCATAGTAGCGGTACACAGCGTGCGGCGTCCATCCCGGGCACCTGCCCTGCCTGAGGCCCCAGCTTCAGCTCGGCACTACCACCGAGAGGTTGCACCGCATCCAGCTTGAAAACGATCCGCCTCAGGCATTTTGATTCACCCGCACAAAAACCACCGATGATCTCTCCTGCCTGCGCATCGGTAATTCCATTGGCAAAACGATACATACCCGTCTGTCTGCCCAAAAGACTGCGTAAAGGCACCGGCTCCAGCGCCCCGCGCTCCTCGGCTAACGCCATGCCCACGGCAGCGGGATAAAAGAATTCCAGAGCTAGGAGCAACTCGCTAACGTCCATAACCCGAACAATCCATCCCCGGCGCAAAGTCGCGGCGGTTTTGATCGCGCGAAATGCACCCGCTTCATCACATCGGGCGATCTCCCGTGCAGCCACCGCTCCTTCATACGCAGTCAAATCAGCCAGAGACACGCCCACATCCGCCAGGTGACGGAGGGTAAAACCTGACGCGTCAGCGGCGAAGTGAACTTCCCCAATGACATCTCGCCCTTCTTGAATCCAGCGTTCGAGTCCCGTTTTAAGAACTTCCGATGACGCTGCCGTTCTCACCGAATCCTGAATGCCATGCTTGGTATCAAAATCATGCACCTGATCGAGAATAACTTCTGCCATGAGAGGCTCCGTCCCGATGGCACTGCTGTAATACAGTTGCCGACCATGCATCGCGATTGGGTTTTGCCGGAAGACCTCCATCTCACTCAGAGCTTTCCCGGGTTCCTTTTCCATCCCGAGCAATACGGGGATGTCTTGAAAACTGTGCAACCCATCGGCAATGAAAAACGGCACCACCACCACATGAGCTGCCGTTGTCATATTTACCCAGTCAGACACCAGCGGGGCCTCTTCCATGTAGGCATCCACCACTTCAGCAAAACCATAGCCGCCGTCCCGGATCAACCGCACTTGTTCCTGGATCGCCTTGGTTGAATTGTCATTTAGGTTTGTCCCATGTCCGACGATGATGAGGCTGGTCTCGCCTCTCGGCACACCCGGAGCTACCTCATCGGCCCGCTGGAGGAGAAGGCGGGTCATGTTCGGATGAATGCCCACAGGGTCACAATAAAAGATAGTCCGCCCGTCCCGCTGGGTCGTCGGCCCAGTCAAACGCAACTCTCGCGGCAGTACCTGCTGGCAGAAATAACCTTCGCTGATGAAATTGGGCACAATGTAGATCACCCCACTGTCCACAGACTCAAAGACTTCACGCATGGAAGGCTCCTCTTTCCAAAAGCAGCACGCCACCTCTCGAAAAATCCCCCGACGGCGGATCTCATCTGCATGCCGATGTGTGGGCGCACTGGAATCAGGATTCAGGGTGGAACCATGACCAACAATAATGAGAGCAGCTTGGGAATAGGGAGAGTTCAAAGCGGGATGATATACGCCACCACTCAAAGCACAGACCCACACAACTCCCATTAAAAAATTTATCGGCTCAACTGATCAACAAAAGGCGAGCTGTATCACCTGGAGCCGTTTCAGGAGCCCGATGCACACAAGGAGGCACCTCACAACCTGGATACTGCACCGCAATCCGCCACAAATTCGCCAGCCCAAAAGAGTAAGGTTTTGCCCCCGGCAGCGGTGCGTAATGCAAATCAAAGCAATTTTCGCTCAGGAACTCCAAAAATCCCTCGCCATCCTCACCACCGTAAAGTTCCAGCAATTCCGCCCTTATCTTTGGCTCATCCACATGCCGGATCACCTCTTCATTGCGGATGCCTTCACTCGGAGCACCGTGATAAGTACACAGAAAGGTATCTGCCTCCACCGTCGCACTGTCGGCGTGGAATGAATACACATCCGTCCGTACGCCGATGGGTTCGTCATCCCGGGGATAGGCATGGATGCAATTAAGCTCCGGCCCGCGTCCCAGATCCCGCAATCGCTGCAGATCCTCCACCATCATTTCAACCGCTAACCGACCTGATTCAGACAAAGGCAAGCCCCTTAGCAACGCCTCATCCAGGGCCAGTATTCCCTCCCTAGCCCCCAGACAGCGCACGACTTCTTCAAAGTCCCCCTTGAGTTCCCGTTGCCAGCACAGCGCATTCACGCTCCCCTGAAAGGGGGTGGTTTGCAACTCCTCAAAGCTACTCACCCAACGTATGCTCGGGTTGCTGGATATTGGCTGGGGAAAATCCATGGGAGACAAATTTCAACGAAATACCATCTGGGCGCCTAAAGGCCGCTCATCGAAGGTGACGGGAAGCCGAATGGCGCGATCGAGAAGGTCCAGGTATTGAGAGCAAGGGATCTCATAGCCTCCTAGGCTTGCGAGGTGGGGGGTAGTCCACTGCGTATCGTGGACGATGTAGCCGCGCTCCTTCAATCGCCATTGCAGGTGAGTGAGCGCCACCTTGGAGGCCTGAGTCTCCCGACTGAACATGCTTTCACCAAAAAAAGCGCCCCCGATGGCGACGCCATACACCCCACCCACCAGCCTTCCTCCTCGCCAAACCTCGACGCAGTGGGCAAACCCCAGCCGATGCAGCGCCTCATAGCTATCTAAAATCGTGTCCGTGATCCATGTCTCTGGGCGATCCGCACAACCGCGCATCACGTCACCAAAAGCCGTGTTCCACCGCACTTCAAAGGGGTGGTCTTTAAGATACCGCGCGAATCGCCGGGGCACATGAAAATCTCCGATCGGTAAGATGCCTCGATAGGGGGGCCGAAACCAAGAAATACGCCCACTCTCATCTCCCATAGGAAAGGCACCTTCACAATAGGCGCTGAGGAGTTGGACAGGATCTAACATAGCATGAAGAACCTTAGCGATAGGGATGCCCGGCTCATTTGCAACTTACCCGTGTAGCAAATCCCACTCCTCTGCTCTCCTTTGTATTTTCTCGTGCCCTGTGCCAGGGTGGGGGCGTTCACTTGCTATTATGGAAATAGATCTCACTGGCCCTCTCCGGGAAGATGCCTATCGCATGCTCTCGGGCCTTGTCACCCCGCGCCCCATCGCTCTCACGACCACGGTGGACCCCGAGGGGCGCATCAATGCGGCTCCGTTCAGTTTCTTCAATGTTTTGGGTGATAGCCCACCCATCGTCGGTTTTTGCCCGGGCGACCGCAGCCCTGGCATTCCCAAAGACACGGCACGCAACATCCGCCTGACGCATGAATTCGTCATTAATTTGGTCGATGAATCCATCGCCGAGAAAATGAATCTTTGCGCTGCTAGCCTAGAGCCAGGTGAAAATGAACTCATCCACGCTGGTCTTACCCCCCTCCCCTCGACCATCGTCAAACCACCCCGCATCGCCGAAGCGCCAGCCAGCCTGGAGTGCCGCAGCCACAGTATCCTCGAGATTGGAGATAATCGGCTCATCATTGGCGAGGTCCTTCGCATTCATGTCCGAGACGGCATTTTCGACCCCGAAACATGGCTCATTCAGCCTGGCACCTACCTTCCCGTTGGCCGCATGCAGTCTCCCAACTGGTATTGTCGCACCACGGCAATGTTTGAAATGAAACGACCTCGGTAAAAAATCTTCCACCCTTTAGTCCGCCCCAACGCCCTCGGGAGGGCTGCCTGAGACAGGCTGATTCCGGGTTGCTTGTGCGCCGTGACGTGGCTAGAATCACTCTTCAATTCAAAAATTGCTCTGCCTTTCCTCATGAGACTCTCGTGCCTACTCCTCGCCGCCAGTGCTGCCCTCACCCTCGCTTCCTGTGGAACCGGTGGCCGCGTGGATGCCAGTTACCCCACGGTAGCCGAGTTAGATCGCTTGGACACCCAGTGGGGACTGCCTGCACGCACCTCACGTGGTGCCCCTAAGCGCACCTATCAGTATAGCGCGCCCACTCCCACTTACGGTGCCCCAGCCGCCTCTTCCGCGCCCAGTGCCCCACCGCGCGAAGTGCTGAATACACCGCCACCAGACATCAAACCCGTGCCTCTGGATCCCGCCCTGCGCTAAACCTCCCGGCCAGTTTCTCTGCGCCACTTTTTCAAAATCGCCCAATCTCCCGTGAAGCTCCTCCCTGCTCTTTTCCTGCTCGCCGTTGGCCTCAGTCAGCCCATCATTGCACAGGAAGCTGCGCCCCCGCTGCCAACCACCACCATACCTGCCACCGTCTCTCCGCCTAGCTTTCCCGTGACCCCCATCACGCCCATTGATAAAATGGCGGAGCAGGCCCAGAGGGAGCTTTTCGAGGCTGCGGAACGCGGCAACAGCACGGGTGCAAATACTGCAACGGTCATCCCTGGCGGCCCTATTGTGACGACTACCGGCCGCAAGACCACCTTTGCCGCCCCAAAGGTGGAAGATCCCGCAGGCTGGCCGAAAGACTCACAGCGAAAGCTGGCCGTTATGGAGGTCAGCTTCGGTGGAGCCATTGAAACGGTTATGTTTGAGCTTTATGCCAACGACGCCCCCATGACCGTCTCCAACTTTCTCGACAACTGCGAGACGGGTTCTTATAACGGCCTGGCCTTCCACCGCGCCATCGAAAACTTTATTGTCCAGACGGGTGATCCACTCACTTCCGATGAAGGTGCACGTGACCGCTGGGGAACAGGAGGTGAGTCCAAGACCATCCCTGCTGAAATCAAACGCAGCCACCGAAAAGGGGCCGTCGCCATGGGTCGCCGCAGTGACAAAGTCAATCCAGGTCGCAAATCCAACGGTTATCAATTTTATTTCTCCCTGGGCAACTACTCTTCCATGGACGGCAAATACACCGTCTTTGGCCAAGTCGTCTCAGGCATCGAGACTCTCGAAAAAATCTCCAAAATGCCCGTGGATGGCAACGACTGCCCCATCGCCCGTATTGAGATCAAATCCCTCAAGGTCGTTGACCACAAAGGCCCCCTTTACGCCACCCAGCAAGATACCGGTGACTCACGCAAATATTCCAAACCCGCTGCGGCTAAAGGCTTCTTTGAGCGGTTCATTGAGCGTGTTTGGTAAAAAGACGGTGGGCTCCACTGCCACCCGTCCACTCTCTGGACCGTGGCCCCTCACATGAACTTCCCCGAACAAGCACGCCGCGTCATCCGCCTCGAAATTGAGGAGCTGGAGCGGCTGCACCAGCGCATCGGCGAGGCCTTTACCCAGGCCATCCGCCTCTTGCACACCTGCCTTACCTCGCGAGGCAAGATCATCGTTTGTGGTGTTGGTAAAAGCGGGAACATCGGGAGGAAACTAGCGGCCACGCTTAACAGTACAGGGGCCACTACCGTCTGCCTAGATGTAGGTGATGCCCTGCATGGAGACCTGGGCGTGATTGATCCCGGCGATCTCGCCATCCTCCTCAGTTATAGCGGTGAAACGACTGAATTGCTCGACCTCCTGCCCCATCTCAAACGCCAGGGATTGCCATTGATCGGCATCACCGGCGTCGCCACTTCTACCTTGGCACGCCAGGCGGACTGCGTTCTAGACGTGGCAGTCACCCAGGAAGCCTGCCCTTTGAATTTGGCCCCCACGGCAAGCACCACTACGATGTTAGTCCTTTGCGATGCCCTCGCCATGGTATTGCTAGAAGCGCGCGGGTTTCGCCAAGAAGACTTTGCCCGCCTGCACCCAGGAGGCTCACTAGGACGTGCCCTCCTTACACGCGTGTCGGATGTGATGCGCCAAGGCGAGCAACTAGCCTTGATCCAACCTGAGACCACTGTCCAGGAAGCACTGCATGCCATGACACGTGCTCGCGCAGGGGCCGCCATCGTTCAGCAGGCAAACGGCAGCCTCGCAGGTGTCTTTACTCATGGTGATTTCGTTCGTGCCTTTCAGGCAGATCACGCCATCGCAGCGCACCCTGTGTCCCGTTACATGACTGTGCGTCCCATCAGTATCCAGGCAGATAAACTCGCCGCAGAAGTTCTCTCCACACTTCAAACGGCTCGGGTAGATGACATCGTCGTCATTGACGATCTCGGTCGCCCAGTGGGCCTCGTGGATACACAGGATCTCACCCGCCTGCGTTTGGTTTGATGAGTCAGCACCACACCTAACCTTACCAAATACCGCCTAACCAAATCTTTAACATGACTGAAAACGCCACCACCCTGACTGAAGAAAATGATGCCGAAAACCCGATCGAGCGCAATTTCGGTCCCCAGCCTCTCGATGCCCTCCTCACGGAGCATGAGCTCGACAATCACGCCATTGTTCTGGCCAGCACCGCCCCCATCACCCACAAGGCTGTGCAACGCGCCCGCAAAGGCCGCCGCCTCACCACGCGTATGCAAATGCGCATCGCCACAGCGCTTAACAAAGCACTCACCATCAAGGGCACTCCGCCCGAGCGAGAACTTACGCGCAAAGACCTATTCAATTACTGAGAACCCACGTTGACCAGCCGTGCCCGTTCTTCCCGTCATCTCTTATTTGGCCCTACTGCTTCTTCTGGCAGTCATCTCCGCTACGGAGACGGCCATTCATATGGCGAGGGATCTGGACACACAGGCAGGCATGGCACGTGAGGGCGTGGCACGGAAATTGCGAAGGATCACTGCGAATCCATTCGCTCAATTGCACCGCACCTTGTTACTCTCAGCCACGCTTAACCTCGCTCTCGCAGCGCTCGGTTTGCATCTAGTATCAGGGCCGATGATGACCCTGGGCTGGAACCCTTGGTTAGCCGCGTCATTTCTTTTTGTCGGCACCGTCCTAGTGGGAGATGTGGTTCCCAAATTCCTCGCTGCGCGTTCACCATCCGCCGTTCTCCTGGGTAGCTTGCGTCTTCTGAATCCACTGCGCAGCATATTAGACCCCATCTCCAGTTTTGCAGATCGCAGCACCGATGCCCTCATCCGTCGCTTTATTCCACAAAAGGTCAAACCACGGCTGCCCATCACCCGCGATGAATTTGAGACCCTAGTGGAAATGCGTGAAGAGCAAGGCCAGATCGACCCGGCCGAGGCAGCGATGATCCGTGAAGCTCTTGAGATCGAAGGTTTGACCGTTCGCGATTGCATGGTCCCCCGCGTGGATCTCACGCTCATGAGTGCTTTTGATAAACCGGAAAAGACCACTGCAACCTTAGAGCAATCCGCAGGTCGTCATGTTGTGGTTTATGGAGAAACTCCCGATGTGGTCGAAGGCGTCATTGATACCCTTGCGTGGCGTCTTGCGGGCCGTCCTGCTTGGGCAAACATGCTGCGCCCTGTGCAGTTCGTGCCAGAGACGATGCCCGTCCTGGATGCCCTTCACCAGCACCTCCAGTCCACCATTCAACCCCTCCTGATCGTGGATGAATACGGCGGCTTAGAGGGCATGGTCAGCCAGGATGAAATTGCGGATTGGCTGCTGTACGAAGCTGCCCCATGGCAGGGCGAGGGTGCAGAAATCCGAGATCTGGGCAATGGCCGCTACCTCCTCGAAGGCGGCACACGGTTGGATGATGTCACCGCCGCTCTCCCTATCACTCTGCCCGATGCCGATGGTCTTGATACCATCGGCGGCCTCGTGTTTAACCTCTTGGGCCACTTACCAAAACCTGGTGAACGTGTTCAGCTAGAGGATGCAGACCTGAAAGTTCGCCGTGTCGTTCGCGCTCGCGTCCAACAGGTGGAGTTGCGACTCAAAAAACCACTCGCGGAGGACTCTGCCCCAAGTAAATGACCTGGGTTTTCCTGCTTATCCTCTCGCTCGCTCTCTCCTTTGCTCTCTCAGGGCTAGAGAGTGCCATCCTCTCCGTCAGCCGCGTACGCGTGCGGCATGCGGCAAGTGCCGGAGATCGCCGAGCCATTCGCTTGCTTCCACTCATCGAAGATCGCGATGCTCTCCTGGGTGCCATCACCGTCACGAATCATATCACCAATCTCAGCGCCTTTCTTATCCTAGCCTGGAAGCTCATTCGTCTCTCTGGTCCTTGGGGACATTTCCTCGCGTTTGTGATCGCGCTGCCCATCTTTCTTATTGGCTTAGAAGTGCTGCCGAAAAAACTTTTTCGGCGTTATCCTTTTCGCAGTATTCGCAGCCTCACACCTCTGGTGCTTGGCGTAGGGCTTTTCCGTCCGCTCTTCCGGTCGTTGGCGGGAGCACGCACCGCCACCGTCACGATCCCAGACCAATCCGCAGGCCGCGACGACCTTCATCATCAGGCGGATCTGCTCAGCCGCCAAAATCAGCTCAGTCCAGCCGCTGCACGCTTGATTCACAGCGCCCTGCGCTACCGCCAGTTACGCACCTCAGCCATCATGCGCCCTCTCACGCGCAGCATTGCACTTTCAGGAGATCTGCCGCTGGAGACCGCCCTTATCATGGCGCGCGAACACGCAGCGACGACCCTTCCCGTCATTGGGGAAAAGGGTCAGTTTGTCGGTGTGCTAGATCTTGCCTCTCTGCCCCCTCACTGCCCGCCAGATAGGCTCGTCCGCCATCACATGCGCACACTCGATAGTGTCCATGCACAAGACAGCGCCCTTCTAACCCTCCAGCGCATGCGCAAGCGGGCCCGCACTTTGGTTCTAGTCCTAAATGAACAAAATGAACCCATCGGCCTGGCAAGTGAAGAAGACCTCCTTCATCGCCTCATGGGGACTCGTGACCCTAACGCCTAAGTGCGTCAAAGGTAAAATCACCACATCCGCAGAGATGGGGCGATTTTGAATTTATGCTAAAGCTCTCTCCCCCCTTTGGTCGGTTGCATGGGTATCACTATTTCGGGTGCCAAAAGAGTCCTCTTTACGCGATCGGCACGTCCGATTAACCCCAAAAATTGTCCTTTAAACTGGGCCTAACTTCCCGTTATAACCACCTCACTATGCCAAGCCCAAAGAAGCTCAACATTGCCGTCGTCGGTCTCGGATTCGGGGCCGAGTTCATCCCCATCTGGCAGCGCCATCCTAACACTGTTTGTTATGCCATCTGCCAGCGTGACCCCAAAAAGCTTCAGTCCATTGGCGATGCTTTCGGTGTAGATGTCCGTTACACAGATTATCGGGAGATGCTGAAAGACCCGGCCATTGATGCCGTGCACATCAATTCCCCCATCCCGGACCATGGCTGGATGTCCATTGAAGCTCTTAAAGCCGGCAAGCACGTCGCCTGCACTGTCCCCATGGCGACGAGCATTGAGGACTGCAAAACGATCTGTGACCTCGTCAAAAAAACCGGTCTCAGTTACATGATGATGGAGACTGTCGTCTATGCCCGCGAATTTCTTTTCATGAAGGAGCAGTACGAAAAAGGTAAACTAGGCAAGCTCCAATTCCTCCAGTCCAGCCATCAGCAGGACATGGACGGCTGGCCCAATTATTGGCCAGGCCTCCCCCCCATGTGGTATGCCACTCACTGCGTGGGTCCCGTCGCGGCCCTCGCAGGCACTCCAGCAGAATACGTGAGCTGCTTCGGCTCAGGCACCATCCGCCCAGAACTTATCAAAGAATATGGCTCCCCCTTTGCGGTGGAAACTGCTCACGTGAAGTTTAAGGACAGCGATCTCAGCGCCCGTGTCATCCGCAGCTTGTTTGATACCGCCCGCCAGTATCGCGAAAGCATTGATGTTTATGGAGACAAAGCTTCCATTGAGTGGCCACTCGTCGAACACGAGCCTTTGGTAATGCACACCGCTAAGCTACCAGAGCACAAAATCCCCAAGCTGGTCAAAGCCCCCGACTACGCCAAACGCCTGCCGAAGAGCATCCGCGACTTCACCACCAAAGGTGTTTACGACCTGGGGAAAAAGACTCATCTTAGCTTTGTCCAGGGCAGCGGCCACGGCGGCAGCCACCCTCATCTGGCACACGAATTCGCCACAGCTCTCACAGAAGGGCGCCCACCTTTTCCCAATGCCAAACAATCCGCGAACTGGACCTGCGTGGGACTTTGCGCACACGAATCTGCCCTTGCGGGTGGCAAGATTGTGAAGCTCCCGGCCTTTACTCAATAGTCATTCAAAGTTTTTTGATCCCTTACCACAGAGCCGCGCACCTCAAAGAGGAGCGCGGCTTTTTGCGTGCACGCACTCCTACCTCACCTAATACGCTCATCACCAAAACCTATCTTTTAGCCACTTCTCGAATAGGCCATGCCCTGTGCAGCAGCTTTGGTACGACATGAGCCCTCTACCGCCCAGCCGCAAGAACTCTGGCCCACGTGCGTATTTTGGCCATGTTCCGTCTTTGCTTACTGATTCTCACTCCCTTTACCCTGGCACTTTTTGCCAGTGGCAGTGAGCGCCCAGTGAGCTTCATCCATGATGTTATGCCTCACCTGCAAAAGGCAGGTTGTGCGGCGGGCAACTGTCACGCCAAACCCGAAGGGCAAAATAACTTTAAGCTCTCCGTTTTTGGCTACGATCCAGCAAACGATTACCACGAAATCATGCGTGATGACCGGGGCCGTCGCGTCTTCCTTGCCGCTCCTGAAGAAAGTTTGCTGCTCAAAAAAGCCACTGGCAGCGTGCCTCATGAAGGTGGCGCACGCATTGCCAAAGGCAGCCTGCCTTATCAGCTTATCATCACTTGGCTACAGCAGGGAGCGCCCGCTAAATTGGCAGATGAAGCTACGCTATTGAGGGTCGCCGTCACACCCCGTGAAAGCATTTATAAAAAGGGCCAGAAACAGCCGCTTAAAGTAGTCGCCACTTACAGCGGTGGAAAAACTCAAGATGTCACCGCCCTGACTGAATTCCTTTCGCAGGACAAGGAAATCGCTCAAGTGGATGAACATGGTCTGGTCGAGGTGGGTAGCACCAGTGGCGAAGGCGTCGTGCTTGTCCGGTTCATGGGTCATGTGGATGTGGCACGCATCACCGTGCCGGCGGATAAACTTCTACCTAACGACAAGTACGTCCAGCTTCCTGCCAATAACGAAGTGGATCGTCTTGTCCATGCTCGTCATCAAAAACTCGGCCTTCTTCCTTCAGAGACTTGCACTGACGAGGAATTTATCCGTCGTGCATCGTTGGATGCCATCGGCCTGCTACCTACGCCCGAGCGCGCCAAGGCTTTTCTCACCGACGCTCGTCCCGATAAACGCGATCTCTACATCCGTGAGCTTCTCGAACATCCCAACTACGCAGACCACTGGGCCGTCAAATGGGGAGATCTCATTCGCCCCAATCCTTCCCGAGTGGGCGTGAAACCGGTCTATCTTCTGGACCAATGGCTGCGTGAAGCCTTTCGCCAGAACATGCCTTATGATGAGATGGTGAAGCAACTGCTCACGGCCGAAGGCAGCACGCACGAGCATGGGCCTGTGGCTATCTTTCGCGACAAACGCGAGGCAATAGATGCGTCAGCCTTTGTTTCTCAGATCTTTCTCGGAGTGCGTCTGGACTGCGCCAAATGTCACCATCATCCCAGCGAAAAATGGACCCAGGAAGACTACTATCAACTCGCTGCTTTTTTTGGGCAGATGGGCCGCAAAGGCCAGGCGATCTCAGCCCCTATCTCGGGCGAGCCTGAATACTGGTGGTACAGTGGCAAAGGGCAAGTCCAGCACCCCATCACCGAAGCTGTGATGGTTCCCAAACCGCCGGATGGCCCAGAAATGCCCTATGTCGCAGGTCAGGACCCGCGCGCTCGGTTGACGGACTGGATGGCGAGCAGTGACAACCCCTTCTTTGCCAAAGCTATCGTCAACCGCCTCTGGTCAGAATTTCTCGGTCGTGGGATTGTGGATCCCGTGGACGATTTCCGCGTTTCAAACCCTCCCACCAATCCGGCTCTTTTAGACTGGTTAGCACAGGATTTCATCGCCCATGGTTATGATCTGAAGCACCTCATTCGCACCATCCTTTCCTCCCGCACCTACCAACTCAGCGCGCAACCGAACGAACACAATCTCACTGATACGAAAAACTTTTCCCGCTCTATCAAACGCCGGCTCAGTGCCGAGGTTTTGCTGGATGCTCTAGGTGACCTCACAGGCGTACGGGAAACTTTCAGTGGTCTGCCCCCAGGTTCCCGTGCTGTGCAGACTTGGAATCACAAACTGGACAGCACCTTCCTCGATGCCTTTGGTCGTCCCAATGCCAGCATGGAATGTCCCTGTGAACGTGAACGCAAATCCAGCGTCATCCAGGCTCTGCATCTGATGAATTCCAATGACCTCCAGGCCAAACTGAATGCCAAAGAAGGCAAGATCAGCGCGCTGGTAAAAAGCAATCTAACCGAGCCCCAGCTCGTCCAGGAAATTTACCTCGCGGCCTACAATCGCCTACCTAAAGCCGATGAATTGCAGACCGCTTTGAAGTTCTACAACAGCCCAGGCACCTCACGACAAACAGCTACTGAAGACCTTACCTGGGCTCTGATCAATTCCGCAGAATTTGTTTTCAATCACTAAGAGGCAGCAGATCATCCACACTGCCTAAAGTATGGGGAGGGACTCATGCCCCTCCCCACGAATAAATCTCATTACCACTTCACGCTGCCCAAAAACTGGACACTCGCGGGAATCTGCTTCTCTGAAATGGAGCTTTCATCTTCGATGAAGTAATACTTCACGCCCACTTTTTCTGCGGTGGAAAGAATGGCAGGCCAGTTCATCTGCCCCGTGCCCAGGGTCACATCGTTTTCGACATCGGTCTTGCCGGAGAGATCTCCAGTGGCGACACCTTTTTTGAGGTCTTTGAGGTGCATCAATTCCCAGCGACCAGCGTATTTTTCCAGTAGCTTGACCGGGTCTTGCCCCGGAAACACAACCCAGAGGACATCCATCTGGAACTTCACATTGGTGGGGTCGGTCTCTTTGATAATCAGATCAGCCAGGGTCTCCCCATCTTTCCATGGCTGGAATTCAAAACCATGAAGGTGATAAAAGAACTTAATGCCGACCTTAGCCAACGCTTCACCCGCCTTATTAAAAGTAGCAGCGATTTCACGTGCCTGAGGCTCATCCATGGGCGCTTTGTGGTCAGCCCAGGCACAACCAGCATATTCCAGGCCCAGACCTTTAGCTTCTTGCGCCACAGCCTCAGGCTCTTTTTTCCAACGTGCATACGGAAAATGAGCGCTCACAGCTTTCAGCCCACGGCTGCTCAATTCTTGCTTAAAAGCTTCAGCACTGAGATCGTAGGTGCCCGCCAGTTCCACATTCGTGATACCGAAGGATTTAACAGTATCTAAGGTACGGCTGACGCCTTTCAGCTTGAAGCTTGAGCGAAGACTGTAGAGCTGGAGTCCTGGACTGGCAGTGAATTTCTTTTCCTGAGCCTGCGTCTGAGGGCTAAAGACAAGGGCCAAAGCCGTGAAAGTAAGTGCAATTCTAAAAAACATAAGAAGCCCCATGGAAGCGGAGACTTTCTTCAAGGAAAAGCCAATTTCCTCGTGAAGGGTGAGTTTTTTTGCCCGTATGCTGCTTCTAAATCCGTCGGTTCTCGCCTCTTGCATCCTTCACCCTCGCGCCTACTGTCGCCCGCCCATGCATCGCCCTACTTTTTTCGCTTTCGCCATCCTCACTGTCCTGATGACGTGGTTGGCCCCTGTGGCTCATGCCCAAACTCCAGCATCCTCCCCACCTTCCGCCGTCACGCTTCCGGGTGAAACCATCACTCCAGTGACAAATGCAGCAGCGGGCGAAGATCCAGAAAACCCATTTGCAAATGCGCTGACCCTCAAAGGTTTCATCAAAAGCACTGGGGTGATGGCCTACCCACTGATTATATTATCCATGGTCACCGCCTTTTTGATCGTGCTATTCACCTTTACCGTTAGGCAGGGAACAGTGGTGAGTGATGCCTTCATGAATTCTGCCGACGCCCTTATTCGCAAACAAGATTACCTTGGCCTGTTAGCCGTGTGCAATCGGCGCAATGAATGCATAGCCCGCATCACCGCTAAAACGCTGGACTTTGCCACACGCAACCCAACCGCAAGCTTTGAAGAAGTGAAGGAAGTCACCGAAGCCGAAGGCAATCGCCAGTCGAGCCTCTTGTTAGCCCGAATTGCTTACCTGGGGGATGTCGGAGCTGTCGCACCCATGTTGGGATTGTTAGGCACCACGCTGGGCATGATCACCACTTTCCACGCTATTTCTGGCAAAGAATACGGTGGGTCTAATCAGTTGGGCTTGGCCCAAGGTGTTTCCGAAGCCCTTCTGTGCACGGCCTCCGGCTTGGTGATTGGCATTCCGGCACTCATTTTCTACGCCATCTTTCGCGGTAAAGTGAATCGTCTCATTTGCGAGATGGAGGCTGCCACCACACACCTGATGGCCCTGCTGGCCGTTCAATACAAACGGGCTGCTCGCGCAGTCGTGAACCGCAGCGGTGAATAACAGTCTTTGACTCACCATGAACTTTCGCAAACAGCATTCCATCGAACCCACCCCCATGCAGCTGGCCCCGCTGGTGGACGTGCTGTTCCTGCTGGTGATCTTTTTCGCCGTGACTTCTCACTATGCGAAAAATGAGCAGGTGCTGGACATCAGCGTGCCCGCGGCAGACGAGAAAGAAAAGAAGGAAGAAGAACTTCGAAATGTCGGTGAGATCGTCATCAACATCAAATCCGAAGGCGAAATCATCGTCAATGGGCAGACCCTGACCGAGGAAGAGCTGCTCGTGAAGCTGAAGAACATCACCTCCATCTACAAAGACCAAGCGGTGATCTTGAGAGGTGACCAGGTGGCCAATTTCCAATACATCATCAACGTGCTCAACGCCTGCCAAAAAGCAGGTATCTACAACATCGCCTTTGCCACGCAAAAGCCTGAGACGGCAACCCAGAAGTAAGATGCGCCGCCACAAACTGTCCCGTTTAGTCCTCCTGCCATGCCTTTGCGCTACGGCCCTTTTGGGTCAAGCTGTGCCCCGTGCCATCCCTGTGGATGACGAAGAGGCCCCCACCAAGCCGATACCGCGTGCCATTCCGGTGGATCCCAGCACTATGTCTGCGCAGCCTGCGGCTCCAGCCCAGCCAGCGGCCCCTGCAAAACCGAAGTCCCCTGATCAGGATCTCATTGATTACGCGAACATGATCTATGATCGCGGGGAATTTGCCATTGCAGCTCAGTCCTTCGGCCAGTATTTACAAAATTACCCTTCAGGCGCTCAGGTACCTCTGGCACTCTTCCGCATCGGTGAGTGCTACATGAAGCAGAACCAACTGAAGGTAGCCGAGGCCTACTACACAGAGGTCGTGAGTCGCTACCCGAATTCTGAAGGTGCTCCTTCAGCGGCTTATCGTCTCGGAGCCATGCGCTTCAACGGTAAAAATTTCGAAGAGTCTGCCCAGCAGTTTGCCTTTGCAGAGGCCAAGTCCCCCCTTCCCCAGGTGCGTCTGGCTGCCGCATACAATCGTGCTCGTGCCTATCAGATGCTGGGTGATAGCAAACGACAAAGCGCAGCTCTGCAATCAGTCCTGGCGACTACCACCGACAATCCCTATCGCGAAGCAGGCCTTCTCATGCTTGGCACGCTTTATCTCGCTGAAGATAAAAAGGCGGAAGCGCTGCCCCTTTTCGAAGAATTGCTAAAACTCAGCAAGGACAACGCCGTGCTCTCAGAGGCCAGCGTGAAAGCAGCCGTCCTTTATGCAGAAACGGGGAAACCCGAAGTGGCTGTCCCTCTGTTTGAAAAAGCTCTGAGCTACCCAGAGACAACCCCGATTAACCGCAGCATCTCGCTGGTCGGTGTCGTGCAGGCCCTTTTTGCTAAAGGCGACTACGATGGGGTGATTGATAACTACAATCGCAACTCAGGAGTGCTTCCTGAAGGCGAAACACGTCCGAAAATGCTTCTGCTCGTGGGCAATGCCTATCGCATGAAGAAAGCCTATGCCCGAGCGGTGGAGGTTTATCTCATGATCGAACAGGGATACCCGACAACTGACCAAGCTTTTGAAGCTGGCTATTGGAAACTCTACTGCTTTTATCTTCTTGATGACAAGGATCTGGGCGAATTTGCCAATGCCTTCATTCAGCGTCACCTCCAAGAGCGCGCTCAGCATGAATTCCTCAATCTCGCTCGCCTCATCCGCGCTGATTTCTATTTCAACAAAGCAGACTATGGCAAAGCAGCTGATAGCTACGTGGAAGTACAGATTGATAAACTGCCGATCAAGCTGCAACCCGGCACACTCTTCAATAAAGGCTGGGCTCTAGCGGAAGCAACACGTCACCAGGAAGCCATCGGCGCGTTTACCCAATTCCTCGCGGAATACCCCGCCCATGAGTTTAAGCCCAAGGCCTTAGCACGCCGTGGTTTAGCTTATCGTGAAGCTAAAGACTTGCCGAAAGCCGTCGGCGACTTCCAGCGTGTGGTCAAAGAATTTACCAGCTCAGAAGCGGCAGAAATCGCTTACTTGCAGTTAGGACTCATCGCGATGGAGCAGCGCGACCCCAAAGCCATGGTCGCGGCCTTTGAAATGCTCGTGAACAAGTATCCGCGCAGCCAAGCTGCGGGCCAGGCTTGGTATGGGATTGGTCGTGGTTACTTCGATCAAAAAGAATGGGACAAGGCCATCCCTGCTCTAGAAAAAGCCATTGAAACCGATAAAGCCGCCAACCTCGATCGTGCAAGTCAGATGCTGATGCTGGCCTCTTACGCCCAGCAAAACGTAGATGGCCTCAGCAAAGCCATTGATAACTACCGCAAAGCCAACCCGAACGCAAACATCCCCCCCAACGTAGTTTCCTGGCTAGGGCTGAAACTTTACGATTCGAAGCTTTACGCACGCTCCGCCCAATACCTGAATCTGGCCACAACTCCTGACACTCCCGAAAACACGGACCCGCGTGTTTGGAATTACCTTGGAATGGCCTTTTTAGAAACCAAGGACTACGAGTCTGCGATCAAAGCCACCGATCACTTTTTGGCCGTTACCCCAGAAAGCGCCGTTAAAGCTCGCGCGCTCATGACGAAAGGCCGTGCGTTATTAGGGCTGGGAAAAATTGAAGAAGCTGAAAAAATCGCTCAGGAAGGATTGGGCTTTGCCAAAGATGGTAAACCTCAGGCTTTGCTGTTGATCTTAGAAGGCGATGTCGCTCTGGCTGCAGGAGAGAGCTTGGAAAAAGCTGGCAATGCAGCCGGTGCTCTTGAAAAATACAAGGCTGCCGCAGGCAAATTCATGTTCCCCGCGCAGTTCTTCGATGATGAGGAAGTCACTCCTGAAGCCATGGATAAAGCAGCCAAGGCTCTCGAGAAAGCCGGGCAAGCTGATAAAGCGGGTGAGTTTCGAAAACTACTGAAGGAGCGTTATCCGCGTTACGGAATGTAATGGAAGGCTGGCTTTTGATCACCGCCAGCCCACCATTCGAGTAACACGGTCGTCATTCACGGCCCTATCTTGACGATACCTGTTACCCCCATCTATTCTGCACCACGCATGGATCAAACAGGGTCGGACAAAATCGCCAAACACTACCAACGCGGGCTGCCTCTTATCACAGGGTTAGCCTTAGCTGCAATGGGTGGCGGCCTGGGATTGATTTTACAGCCCAGTTCCCAATCTCTGCTCTTTTGGTTAGGCGTCATCGCCGTCCTGGGGGGACTAATTTGGGCCAGCTTAGCAGCTTGGCTACCTCAGGGACCGGTTTTACGTTTTGTAGGTTGGCTGACGGGCAACTTGATTGTTTTTACTCTGATGCTGGGCCTTGCTGAAGGAGGCTTTCGTTTGGCAGGGGTCAATTTCAATAATCTCACAGGCCAGACCGATGACCCGCGCGCCCACTATCCGCTCTGCCTGCGGATGCCCGACCGTCCCTTGGGAGAAATTTATTTTACCCGGGCGGGTCCACTTACCTGGACAGGACGTCCTCTCTCCACATTCCTAAAGATCAATCACGGCACAGATAGCGCTTATGAGGATGAAGCCGAATTCACCGCTCATTATGATGCCAATGGCTTCCGTAATCCCAACGATCAGACAGACTGGCAAGCGGTCGTGGTGGGGGATTCCTTCACCGAATCAGGAGCCTTACCCTACGAACAGATTTTCACCACCGTGGCGGCTCAAGGCAGTGGCACCAGCATCCGCAATCTAGGCGTCTGTAATACTGGCACCCTGGCCCATTTGGAGTATCTACGCCGCTTCGGCAAAGGACCTTCCACGCATCGAGCCATCCTGGCTTTTTACGAAGGCAATGACATCCTCGATACCGAAGAGGAGCAGTCCCACCTCCAACAATATCGTGATAGTGGCTGGCGTCCAGATCGCACACCCCGGCCCCAGACTTCATTGATCAAAGCTTCCTACCAAGTAGCGAAGCACCTCATTTCTCGCACTCCCGCCATTCGCTATCAAAATGCTTGGCTGACCACTGCCACCCCAGAGATACCCATCACCATCCGTGGTGCCCCCATGCCTCTGGATCCTGAGTCTTTTTCCTCGGCTCAAAAAGCACTTTTAGACGATGTCATCCATCAGTGGGCACAGACTTGCACGAGGTTAGAGCTTGAGCCCTGGCTCCTCTACATTCCGGCGAATAATCGCACGTATCATGGCCTTGTGCGTTTCACACCGGATGCTGAGGCAACGCTACGCGAGTGGCAGCCCGGCACCTTGCCGACTTACATGCAGGAACTCTGTACACGCCAAAACATTCACTTCATCAACGCCTACCCTGTCTTAAGAAATTCCGCCGAAAGCGGCAGCCTCGTTTATAATCGTATCCTGGATACGCACCTCAATCAAGAAGGCTCACGATTGATCGGTGAACTGCTTGCAAAACATCTCTCCGATGCGAAAACAGGCAGCCTGGAGAAGACCCGACCATGAGCCTCATGCCCAAAATCGTGCGCGGATCCGCGATGCACGTGATTGAGCAGGTTGTCCGGCTCGCCTGTGGGTTGTGGATCACCCCCCGGATGGTTTACTATCTGGGAGAGAATGGCTTTGGCCTTTGGGGCATCCTAGCAGGCATTTTTTCTCAGTTCCTGCTCCTAGATCTGGGGCTATCCACTTCCATGCCGCGCTTTCTAGCGCGGGCTATTGGCAATGGAGACGTGGATGACCTCCGCCGCACCGCGAGTACAGGCACCCTGGGCATGCTGATTATTGGGGTCATCGCTCAAATTGCCGGAGCGATCACCTGGCTCACCCTGCCCTGGTTTCTTTCCGAAGTCCACGAGTTGGAGGAAGCGCGTCATGTTGTCGTTGCCCTCACCATCAGCTCGTTAGCCTTTTGGTTAGTCCGACCTATCCTGGTGCATCTCCAGAGTCAGTTGCGGCGTGACATCATCGCCATCGCAGCCATCACTCGGGTGCTCCTCTGCACCGTGGCGGTGGCCTGGGCGCTGGGACATGGCAAAGGGCTGGTCACCGTAGCCTGGATCCACACCATCGGGGGCCTGGGTGAACTCGCCCTCATGGCGCTTATGGACCGCGCATTCTTCCCTTTGGTTCGATGGCACTGGACTCAGCGGCACAAGGCTCGGGAGTTACTTATTTTCTCTCGCTGGAGTTACCTCCTCACCACCAGTGAGCGCATTAGCTTTAGCGGCACAGACATCTTCATCCTTGCCGCCGTCATCAGCAGTGCTGCCTCAGGCATTTATTCTTTGGGTCAAAAATTTGCCATCATGTTTTATGATGTGGCTTACTCCATTGTAGGGGCTCAGTTACTTTCAGCCTTCAGTCAATTGGACGGGGCCGACGATCGCAGTGGGCTAGAGCGTGGCTTTATCGCCGCATCTCGCATTTCTGTTCAAGTCGCCGTCATTGGTGGAGGCATTCTGTGGGCTATCGGTCCGGCGTTTCTCACCCGTTGGGTGCCTCAGCAGGCAGCCGAGGCTACCCCAGTCTTGTTAGCCCTCATCTTCCCTCACGTTCTGGGCGCAGCACAGATCCCAGCCCGCCATCTGCTCATCAGCCTGGCTCGCCATCGCGCCTTGGCGCTAACCTTCCTCGTCGGTATCATTTTAAATATCTTGCTGACTTACGTCTTGGTACGGCATCAAGGCATCACAGGCGCAGCGATCGCTAGCCTAGTGGTCATGAGTCTCGTGTATGGCGTGGCCATGCCGTGGTTGGTGGTGAGCAAGGTTGGGCTATCTTGGCGCACCGTGGCCTGGCAGTGCCTGTGGTTACCGCTTATCCGCAGCACTGCCCTAATGGCCCCTGCTTTTTTCCTGGCGCGTCAGTGGTTGCAGGAGGCGACGTATTTTCACATCATCATGACCATCACGGCACTCTCCGTCATCTTTTTCGCACTCCTCATGCTGGGTCTGCTGGGCCGTGACGAACGCACCTGGTTTAAAATGGGGGTTGAGGTTCTTTTCAAAAGGAATAAAGCCGCCGCAAGACCGCCCACGGCTTCGTCGTAGGTTTGGGCAGTGAATTCAGGTTCTCATTACAATTGCGCGGGCGTGGGCCGTCGCGACTTCCTCCAGATCGGCTTCGGGGCCATCGGCGGGGTCGCGTTTTCAGACATCTTAGCGATGCGGGCGCAAGCTGCCCAGGCGCGAGGCAAGGCGAGCCCAGACGAGATCAACTGCATCCTCGTCTGGCTGGACGGTGGCCCCTCACACTACGAAACCTTCGATCCGAAGCCGGATGCGCCGCGTGAGATCCGGGGCGAGTTCAAATCCATCCCCACCAGCGTGCCGGGTGTGCATTTCTGTGAAACCATGCCGAAGCTGGCGAAGTGCTTCGACAAGTTCACGGTCCTGCGTTCGCTCTGCCACAAGGACCCGAACCACGGCGGCGGGAACCATTATTTGATGACAGGCACGCCCACACCGGTGCCGGTGGGCTGCGGGGCTTTTGTCTCGTTCCATCCCTCGTTTGGCTCCATGGTCTCACATGAGCGCGGCGTGCGGGGTGGCCTGCCTGGCTACATGAGCCTGCCCAGTGTGACACGCTCTGGTGGTCCGAATTTCCTCGGCG
Source organism: Prosthecobacter dejongeii (assembly GCF_014203045.1). NCBI lineage: Bacteria > Pseudomonadati > Verrucomicrobiota > Verrucomicrobiia > Verrucomicrobiales > Verrucomicrobiaceae > Prosthecobacter > Prosthecobacter dejongeii. The sequence continues at coordinate 11,214 of NZ_JACHIF010000004.1, read as the reverse complement.
CGCAGCATGCACCTTTCGTCATCGGCGGCGACCCGAGCAGCAAGTCCTTTCGAGTGCGCGATCTGGCCATTCCCCAAGATATCAGCGAAGGCCGGGCGCTCAGTCGCAATAGCCTACGCGCCTCTTTGGATAACCTAAAGCGTATCAACCACAAGGCCGCAGAAGATCCCACGGTGGGTTTTGATCAATTTTACCAGCAGGGCATGGAACTGGTCACTTCCGATACTGCCCAAGCCGCCTTTGAATTGAGCAAAGAACCTGAAGCCACGCGCAAGCTGTATGGTGAAAATGACTTTGGCCAGCGACTGCTGCTGGCGCGTCGCCTCGCTGAAGTGGGCGTGTCCTTCACCGTCGCCTACTGGGGTGGCTGGGACCATCATCGCGATATTTTTAAGACCTTCAAAGACGGCTACGCAGCAAAGCTGGATCAAGGCCTGAGTGGCCTCATCACAGACCTAGATCAGCGCGGCATGCTGGATAGCACGCTTGTGATCTGTCTGGGTGAATTTGGCCGCACCCCAAAAGTGAATAAAGACTCGGGCCGCGACCACTGGCCAGGGGCGATGAGTGTGGTGATGGCAGGCGCGGGCATTCCTGGAGGGCAGATCATCGGTGCGACCGATCCTAAAGGTTACTACGCGGCGGAGAATATCTACTCGCCAGAAGACTTTGCCGTCTCCCTCTACACGAAGCTGGGCATTGATCCGCATCAGGTCCTCCACTCGAACACGGGGCGTCCGGTGCAGCTCGTGAACGGCGGCAAGCCCATCAAAGAGCTCTTCGCGTGAAGCCCTTGACCCGACTGCGGCACGTGTGGCCCCACCGTCTCCTTTTGTCCATGGCCCTGGGCACAGGGGTGTTGTGGGCGGAGGCACCCAAGCTAGAAGCACTGTTCCCTGCTGGTGGACAGATTGGCAGCAGTTTCACACTCGCAGCCACGGGCAAGCTGGATGACACGGTACGTCTATGGACGGATGCGCCGGGGCTTTACCTCACGCCGACGGGCAAAAAACGCGAGTGGCAGGTGACGGTGTCTCCGCAGGCCCGGCCAGGGCTGCATCACATCGTGGCACTGAATGCAGACGGCATTTCAGACCCGCGCGTTTTCAGCATCGGCCAACACCCAGAAATCACGGAGGCGGAGCCTAACGACATGGTGGGTAAAGGCCAGGCCGTGGCCAAGCTGCCCACCTGTGTGAATGCCCGCCTGGACAAGAGTGGCGATGTGGACGGCTACACCGTGACCCTGAAGACGGGGCAGACGCTGCACGCACTGGTAGAGGCCTATGCGCTGGGATCTCCCGTGGATGTGATGGCGCATGTGCTGGATCCTGCGGGCCTGCGCGTGCTGACTGTGAGCGACGGGCGGAATCTGGATCCGCGTCTGGTTTACACCGCACCGAAGGATGGGGACTACACCGTGCAGCTCGCAGGTTTTGCCCATCCGCCTCTGGCTGATGTGCGCTTCACGGGCGGCCCCACGGTAGTCTATCGCCTGCATCTCAGCACCGGTCCCGTGGTCACGCACCTGCACCCCGCAGCGCTCGCCACCAGAGGCAAGACGGAAGTCACCCAGATGGGGAGCGGGCTGGATGCAAAAAAACTTGGCCTAACTGTAGATGCAACCACGCTGCCCAACAGCAGTGACAAAGTGCGGCAGATCCTCGTGGCAGGGGCCTTGCAGCCCATCCAGGTGCTGGCGGTGGAAAAGCCCGCCCTAATGGAAAAAGAGCCTAACAATACCACCGCCCAGGCCACTCCGGTGCCTACAGGCACATTGACGCTGGCAGGGGGAATCGCCGACAAGGCCGATGTGGACCGCTACTCTCTAATCCTGAAAAAGGGCGAGAAGGGACAGGCGCGCCTGTATTCCCGACAACTCGGTTTATCCCTGGATGCCACACTGCGCATCGAAGGGCCCGATGGCAAGGTGCTGGCCACCGCCGTGGACCAGGGCGAGCAGCCAGACCCAAACGCGACCTGGACAGCGGCAGCGGACGGCGCATACCAGATCATCGTGGAGGACCAGTTTCATCAAGGCGGGCCTAACCATCATTACGTGATTGATCTCTCTCCGGCAGCTCCGGATGTGGCCGTGACCCTGCCTGAGCGCAAGCCCATCGCGCTGGCCCCTGGCAAGACTGCCGTGGTGAAGGTGAATGTGAAGCCCCTGAACGGCTACAAACAAACAACGGTGCTACGCGTCAGCGGATTGCCCCCCGGAGTTGCAGCGGCAGAGGTGCCAGTGCCAGAAAAGGGCGGCGATGTGGAAGTGAAGCTGGTGGCAGCCACAAACGCGGAGCCAAGCCAATCCCCTCTGCTGTTTCAGCTTTGGCCCCTACAGGAACCAATGACGACCGTGACTGCCGACTACCCCTTACGCAACGAGGATGTGCGCGGCACCACACTGCGAGACCGGAACTCGGCTGTGTGGTTGCTGGTAGAAAAGAAGAAATGAGGCGAGGTGGCCGCAGCCCATCAAGCACCACGGAGGTTTCATCAACTATCTGGCCTCCTACCTCGGCAAGTCCGACCAGACCCGACCGGGTGATTTTACCGGGCGCTACTGGGGCACCTTTGCCCGCACCCGGCTTCCCGTCGGTGAGCTTCACATCCTCCAGCTTACCCCCCAGCAGTGGGTCCGCGTTCGCCGTCTGGCCCGCAAAAAGATGGAGCACGATATCAACCACCGCCGCTGGTCCCTCTTCTTCAAGGACGTCAACCCCCGCAAGCCCGCCCCAGGCCCAGAGTACGGCATCCTGTCCAAATGCCCCTCCATCTTCGGCAACCGTCTCTTTTGGGGCCAGCTCAAGAGCGCATTTCATGGCGGCGCACGCAGGCTCCGCGCCTGGCACTGGATGGGCCGCGAAGAGGTCGAGTATGAAGGCTCCCTCTACTGGACCACCCCCGGCTACGGTTACGGCGTCACCGCCACCAGCATCGTCCCTGGCTTCCGCCCTCCCTCCCGTTACAAGGCCCGCCACCTCGACCGCATCCGCCTCATCTGCAACGCGACGGGCTTCATCCAGGCCATCCAAAGGGGCATCCAGCAAGGCTTGATTTGACCTAACCTCTTGTTAGACCCGGCTCCGCCGCAGCGCGGCGGATGGCTTGAAGACCCACTATGCCGAGATCAAACCCGAAAGAATAAAAAGTTCCTGCTACGAGCAAATGCGGCACGCCTTGATATTACTCATAAATCTTTGCTGCATCAAATATGTCACATAAAACTTTCCATGTCAGTTCTTTCGGGACCTCCAGACCATGATTCATATAATAGCCATCCATATCTTCAACCCACCTCCCTAATGCATCCAAAAAGCTGGGTATATCTTTATTTTCCCAATCTTCGTGGTTAGTCCGAAAATCTTTCTCCATTCCTTGAATAAATACGACAAAGTCTTTGCGAGTGAATATTGATTTGTCCTGCTTTGATTCGCTCATAATTCATTTATTTCTTTTAAACTCGACGGATTTCCCTTCATTCGTGGTCGTAAACTTCTTAGCATCTTTCGCGACTTCTTCTGATGTCGCGATTCGATATGGAACTTTAACTTCCGCCTTCTGGAAAGCAGCAAGTCGCCGATTGTCCAATGTAAACATCAAACCATCTTTATCAAATATTCTTATGGGTGGAACGCTCGTTGCATTCACTTTCCCTGCGCGGAGGTCAGCCGCCAAACTTTTCACAGTCCCACCAGTGCTAAAATTGTTAGATATAGTATTTTGACTAAATCTAATCAATGATGGATCCATTGTAGTTACAACAGCCGCTTCAGCATTAGCAACCGTGCCAGAAGCGGTTGCTGTTGGGGATGCCGCAGGTAAAGCAGCCGGAACGGGTTCTGACTTAGGCAAAGGGGTGGGATTCGGCCCTTTTGGTGCATTAGGTAGTTTTTGCACACTAGGCACCTTTGGCACTCTAGGGACGTTTATTCCCCCAAACATACCAGGTTGACTTGCGGCATAAACCAAATATTCCATTACTTTTGCGCTGGTGGGGTTTTCTTTCTTATGCCTCTCGTGTCTAGCTTGAGTTATTGGGCCATCTACAAAACTAAAAAAATCTGCGACGTTATAAAGTTCTTCTGAAGCCATATCCCATGCCTCACTGTGTATAGACGACCAATCACTAGCTAGCTCCAACGGATCGAACTTCGTCCAAGGGTTCTGCTGGACATAGGCATACAAATTGGGGCCATCTGGCATCCATCCCCGGCAATGGATCTGCGCATGGAAATCTTGGGATGGCCACGCATCGTAGGCATCTTCGGGCCCATGCTGCTGGGCAACTGAAGCCGCGCTTTCCAGGGGAGCTGTGCCCTTTAGACCGACTACGATTTCCGCCTCGTCGTAGGCATGCAAGGCAGTCTCTTCTCCCTGAAACATCCCTCCCCAGGCTCGTCCTTCCAGGCCACCAAAACCGGTGAGCCAGAGGCAGAGGAAAAGAAGCAGCCGATTCATGAATCTAAGTGACTTCTACTAACCGAATCCCAGCGGTATCCCAAGGCTTTTCCAAAAGCCCACTTATCCCTGCTACGATGACGGAGAACGGTCACTCGCCATGCCTCCTGGGACCTGCCACTTGGCTGATTAAAACAGTCCATCCTACTTTTAACAAGCCTGCCTTCCCTCCTCCCAAGGAGCAGTACTTGCCAAGTCCCGTCTCTTTGAGCCTCCGCACTCCACTGGGAGCGGATCGTGGGTTCTCGTTTCTCTTGAAGATGGCGGGACGCAAATTTGACGAAAAAGATCCTGAACACCCCAAGAGGCGGGCTTGTCTCTCGTGATGCGCTTTGGTAAAACCCACACTGCGGTATGAAATATTTTCTCTGGCTCCCCCTCGTCTTCCTTCTCATGCCTACCCCCACCCCAGCCCAAGATGCCCAGGCGACCTTGGAGAAAGTGAAAGCCCTGACTGAGCAGGGCAATCACCGGGAGGCAGCGGACCTGGGGAAGGCGGGACTGAAGGGGGCGGATGCGACGGCGGAGCTGCTAGCTGCCACCTTTCAGGCACTGGCCAGCCTGAATGCACCGGCGGAGCAGGAGGAGGTGCTGGAGATGACGGTGAAGACTCACCCGAAAAACTGGAACCTACTTTTGCAGGCGGCGGTGGATTTTGGGAGGTTGGAGCACAGCGGGCAGATCGTGGATGGGAAGTTCCAGCGCCAAGCCTACCGCTATGCCCGAGGGGGCAACTTTGTGCAAACGCAGCAGCGCGACCGCCATCGCGAGCTGCAACTGCTGGAGGCGGCATGGAAGGCGCAACCTGCGGAGGCGACCGTGGCGGAAAAGATCACGGTGATGAGCCTGCTGGCCTCAGGATTGATGCCTGGTCATTCCTACCATGGCAGCGGTCTCTACGAATCGGGGATGGTGTGGAGCCTGCTGCACCTGACCGACATCCAGGGGCCGCTGCCGGACTATGATGAGCAGAGTGGGCTGGATGATCCGGCCACGGGCTACCCGGTGGATGAAAAGGGCGAGCCTGTTTACTTCAAGGCGGCGGAGTCCTGGGCAGCAGCCCGGAATGATGGCGAGCGCATTTTGTGGCTGTGGCAGGAGATAGGAAAACTGCACCCGGGGCAGATGAAGGAGTCGCTGCGGATCTTGGCGGAGCTGGCGAAGGCGTGGTTCTCAGTTCGCACTTTGGAGGACTTGGGGCTGCGTTTTGAGGCGGATGAAAAGGAAGGGGCAAAGCGCGATGGCATCGCGGCGCTGCACACGCTGAAGGATGATGAAACGGTGGTGCGGCTGGCCACGGGGCCGAAGCGCCTCACGCTGCCGCCTGAGTGGAGCTTCATGGAACTGCTGAAAGCCCGGGCGAATGATCCTGAGGAAAGCGCCATGAGACGGGCGGAAATCTGGAAGGTATTGGCGGATGAGTGGACGGACCGTCGCCAGTATCCAAAGGCGGTGGAGGCCCTGAAAAATGGCATCGCAGTACTGCCGAAGCTGACGGAGAAAGAGCAAAAGCTGCTGGAAAAGAAGCTAAAGCCCAGTTCGTCCAATCTCCTGCCGGATGTGGGCGGGGCAGATTCTTTCAGCACGGCGGAAGGCTCCATGGTCGCCGAGATGTCCACAAGCCTCTGGGAGATCACTGCGAACCAGGGCCACCTGGATCCACAGCTCGCCCAGGCTGCAGGCAGTGAGGCGAAGCTGTCGCTGACGTTTCGCAATGCGACGCAGGTTTCCTTTTCCGCCCGCCGGGTGAATGTGGCCAAGCTGCTGGCGGATACGGAGGCGTACCTGCGCAGCTCGCCCAAGGAGTTTGAGTGGCAGCGGGCGAATATCCAGAGCATCGGCCAGCGCCTGCTGGAGGAAGGCAATGGAAAGAAATATCTCATGGGAGATGCAGTGACCTGGGAGCAGAAGTTGGAGCCACGTGAGAACCACTGGGACCGCCGGGTGACGGTACCCACACCACTGAAGGAGGCCGGGGCCTGGCTGGTAGAGGGACGTTTTGAAGGCGGACACGTGACCAAGGCACTGCTGTGGCTGGAGGGTCTGGTGATCGTGCAGACGAAACAGGCCAAGGGCGGGCACTACTTCATCGCCGATGCGGCCACGGGCGCCCCTGTCGAAGGCGCCACGGTGCGGTTCTTTGGCTATCATCAGGAGTGGAAGGAGAGCAAGATCCTGCGCCGGCCCCAGATGCACTACACTTTCAAGGACCTGCAACTGACCTCCGATGCCGCGGGGCAGGTGAAGTCAGACATGGCGAAGATGGATAACTACCAGTGGCTGATCCAGGCCAAGGCGGCAGACGGGCGGCTGGCGTTCCTGGGCTTTCAGGGTTTGTACTTTCATGAGGGGCGGGACCGATACGATGCGCAGACCCGCCTTTACACCATCACGGACCGTCCGGTCTATCGTCCGGGCCAGGAGGTGAAGTGGAAGGCCTGGGCACGGCAGGTGGGCTATGATCCAAAGCTGGACAGCAATGTCTTTGCCGATGCGATGATGAAGGTGACCATCACGGATCCGCGTGGTGAAAAGGTGACGGAAAAGACCTTCAAGGCCGATGAATCCGGGGCCATCAACGACGTGCTGATGCTGGGGGATGAGGCCACCCTAGGCAGCTACGTGATGACCTTCGCAGCGCAGAGGAAAGGTAGAGCCCTGGAGCATGTGGGGAACCACAACTTCCGCGTGGAGGAGTACAAGAAACCGGAGTTTGAAGTGAAGGTGGAGGCGCCCACCACACCGGTGGCGCTGGGCGATAGCTTTGAGGTGAAGGTGAAGGCGGACTACTACTTTGGTGGTCCGGTGAAGGAGGGGAAGGTGAAGTACAACGTACAGCGCAGCGCACATACGGAGCGCTGGTTTCCCATCGGTCCGTGGGACTGGCTTTTCGGCGCGGGATATGGCTGGCGCGCGAGTTATTATGACTGGTATCCAGGGGCGGAGCGCTGGTGCTTCTGCATCCCGCGCTACCCGTGGGTGCGCTGGCATTCGGACCCGCCGGAGCTGGTGGCCGAAGGCGAATCCCCGCTGAATGCGGACGGCACTTTCACCATCCAGGTGGATACCGCACTCGCGAAGGAACTCCATGGCCAGGAAGATCACCGTTACACCATCGAGGCGCAGGTGACGGACCAGAGCCGCCGCACGATCTTTGGCACGGGCAGCGTGCTGGCGGCGCGGCGTCCGTTTGAGGTCTATGTCTCGCTGAACCAGGGCTACTACCAGACAGGCGAAGTGGCGGAGGCGACGGTGAATGCGCGCACGCTGGATGGCCGCGAGGTGCAGGCCACAGGCGGCCTAACCGTTTATCGGATCACGTATGGCAAGGATGGCCAGCCGACGGAAGAGGCTGTGCACACCGCCGAGGTGACGCTGAAAGAGGGCGAGCCGATGGTGAAGGCGCGCTTTACCCTGGCGCAGGGCGGGCAGTATCGTGTCTCGGTCAAGCTGAAGGACAAGGCGGGGCATGAGATCGAGGGCATCAGCTTCACCACGGCCCGTGGCGAGGGCTTTGAGGAGGGCAAAGACTACCGTTTTGACGACCTGGAACTCATCACTCAAAAGGATGAATACGCGCCTGGAGAAGAGGTGGAAATCACGCTGAACACGAACCGCCCCGGCAGCACGGTGGCGCTGTTTTTGCGGACCGAAAACGGGACCTATCCTGACCCGGTGTGGATCAAGCTGGAGGGCAAGAGCACGACGCACCGCTTCAACCTGACGGAGGCGGACCAGCCGAATGTTTTTCTGGAGGCCTACACTGTGAGCGCGGCGAAGGTACACCAAGTGACACGCCAGATCATCGTTCCGCCGAAGAAGCGCATCGCCACGGTGGAGTTGACGCCGGACAGCGCGACTTATCTGCCTGGCCAGGGATCGAAGGTAAAGGTGCTGGTGAAGGACCAGGACGGAAAACCCTTTGTGGGCAAGGTGGTGCTGACGGCCTATGACAAGGCGCTGGAGTACATCTCCGGTGGCAGCAATCAGCAAGACATCCGTCCCTTTTTCTGGGGCTGGAAGCGCAGCCATTACCCGCAGGTAACAGATTCCCTCCACGCGCTAGAAACGGGCCTTGGGGGCTGGATGAGTCCGCTGGGGATCTTTGGCGGCAGCGTGGCGGATGATGCGGGCGATCCCTTTGCCTCTGGAGGTGCACCTGCGGCAGGTGGCATGGCAAGCAGGCGGATGAGCATGAAGTTTGAAGGAGGTCTCGCGATGGCCCCCCCACCCCCCCCCGGTGCGCCGATGGCGGCCCCTGCGCCTGTGGCGATGGCCATAGAGATGTCTGCAGATGCCTTTGCCGCAGGCGGTGCTGCTGCTGACGCAGAAGAAGGCCCGCAGCCGATGATCCGCAGCAATCTAGCGGACAGTGCGGTGTGGATCGCAGACTTCACCACGGATGCGCAGGGCGCGGGCGAGTTTAACTTCACGCTGCCGGACAACCTTACGACGTGGAAGCTGCGCTCCTGGGTGATGGGCCCGTCCACGCAGGTGGGGGAGGCGGCGGTGGAGGTCATCACGCGGAAGAACCTGATGGTGCGGCTGCAGGCCCCGCGCTTCTTTGTGGAAAAGGATGAGGTGGTGATCTCGGCCAACGTCCACAATGAAATGGACGTGGCGCAGAGTGTGAAAGCGGTGCTGGAGCTGGAGGGCGGCGTGCTGGAATTTCTGGAGAAAGGGCAGGCCACCCAGGCAGCGGCGGACATCGGCGCGCATGGCGAAAAGCGCTTTGACTGGCGGGTGAAAGTCACCGGCGAGGGCGAGGCGAAGATCCGCGTGAAGGCGCTGGCGCAGAAGGACAGCGACGCCATGGAGATGACCTTCCCGGCCTACACCCACGGCCTGCTGAAGACGGACTCCTGGAGCCTGGCCCTGCGCCCGGATGAGGCCAGTGGCAAGCTGACGCTGAAGGTGCCTGCGGAGCGCAAGCCGGAGCAGTCCCGCCTGGAGGTGCGCTACTCCCCCACGCTGGCGATGGCGCTGGTGGATGCGCTGCCGTATCTGGTGGCCTACCCCTATGGCTGCACAGAGCAGACGCTGAACCGCTTTGTCCCCACGGTGATCACCCTGGGTGTGCTGAAGGACCTGGGCGTGGACCTGAAAGCGGTGAAGGAAAAACTCACGAACCTGAATGCCCAGCAGATCGGCAAACCGGAGGAGCGTGCGAAGCAGTGGAAGGGACGGCCTAACCAAGAGCCTGTCTTTGATGAGGACGAAGTGAAGAAGATGGCGAAGACGGGCCTGGCCCGGCTGGAGGCCATGCGCAATGGCGACGGCGGCTGGGGCTGGTTCCCCGGCGGGCGCGAGTCCTCCCCCCACATCACGGCGGTGGTGATGCACGGCCTGAAGGCGGCGGAGCGCATCGGCTTTGACCTGAATGATGGCCTGATCCGCCAAGGGGTGGAATGGCTGGCACGTCATGAGGCGGAGGAGCTGCGCCGGCTGAATTTGCCTGTGAAGCACAAGGACCGCAAAAGCTACCCGGACAATCTGGATGCGCTGATCCACAGCGTGCTGGTGGAGTACAAAGCCGGCAACAAGGCCATGCGTGACCAGCTTTATGAACAGCGTGAGAAGCTCTCCCGCTACAGCGTGGCCCTGCTGGGCCTAACGTGCGATGCGGTGGAGGAGGATGAACGCCGCGACATGTGCCTGCGCAATTTGCGGCAGTTCCTGAAACAGGATGAGGAGAACCAGACGGCCTATCTGGATCTGCCACAGGGAGGCTGGTGGTGGTATTGGTATGAGGACCAGATCGAAACTCAGGCGGTCTTTCTGCGACTGCTGGTGGCAGCGAATCCGAAGGACGAAACGGCCCCACGAATCGCCAAGTACCTGCTGAACAATCGCCGTAACGGCACCTACTGGAACAGTACGAAGGATACGGCGGCGGTCATCGAGGCCCTGGCCATCTATGCGAAGGCCAGCGGCGAAACCAACCCGCAGCAGACGCTGGAGGTACTCCTAGACGGCAAGTCTTTGAAGAAGGTGGAGATCACGAAGGAGACGCTCTTCACCTTTGATGGCAGCCTACTGCTGGAGGGCGAGGCCCTGACCACGGGCGAGCACACGCTGGAGATTCGCAAGCTGGGCGAATCCCCTCTTTATGTGAATGCGTACCTGACGGTCTTCTCGCAAGAAGATAACATCCCCGCCTCCGGGTTGGAGGTGAAGGCGCGGCGCAAGTTTTACAAGCTGATCGAGGAGAAGCCGGAGCAGAAAGTGGCGGGCGGGCGCGGCCAGGTGGTGACGCAGACCGGGCTGAAATATCGTCGCGAGGAAATCGCCAGCGATAGCCCCTTGAAGAGCGGAGACCTCATCGAAGTGGAGCTGTCCGTGGAAAGCAAAAACGACTACGAATACGTTCTGATTGAGGACCTAAAGCCCGCCGGTTTTGAACCGGTAAAAGTGCAGAGCGGCTGGACCTACGAGGGCCTGCCTGCCTATCAGGAATTCCGCGATGAGAAAGTGGCCTTCTTTGCCGAGCGGCTACCCAAAGGTACGCACAACCTAAGCTACCGCGTGAAGGCCGAGATCCCTGGCCGTTTCAGCGCCCTGCCCACGAAGATTGAGGCGATGTATGCGCCGGAGCTGAAAGGCAACTCGGACGAGTGGAAAGCGCGAATCACGGAATAAGACTCCAGGCTCTTTCAACCCGGATGATGCAATAGGCGCGAGGTGTTGTGAGCGAAGGTATTGACGCTGTGTGGGATTGACACCTATGGCATGCTTCACCCTCATGGTGAA